>PCCI01000026.1:0-17861 GCA_002731655.1 Methanobacteriota archaeon
AATCCCCGCGCGTGCGTGGGCAGCCAACTTTACAGGATTACTCTTCCGGTGTCTGGGGAAAGTGCGTTATAGATGGGGGAACAATGCGTAGGTATGGCGCATTCGGTAAGTATTGATGAAGCAGTCGAGTATGGCATTACGTTCCTTCGTGGAATTGCTAAATATTTAGCAGTAATTATAATGCTGGACATAGTTGGCTTCATTCTCATCTATTCTGGTTGGTGGTTGCCAACGAGTATTGCCGCGGTTCTTGCGCTCATTGGCGTACTTTTTATTATTGCTTCGTTCGTTATTGGATTTGCGTTATCAATAGGTGCAGGATACAAACTCTGGGCAGATATTTTACTCAGGTCTCGACGAAAGGAAGAGGTTCTTGTTCCGTTAGAAACTACGAAAGATACTTCAGAGTGGGCTGACGACGATTACAAGAAGACGACCTGAACAGTTAACTGGTGGGCCCGGGCGGATTCGAACCGCCGATCTCTGCCTTGTAAAGGCAGCGTCATAACCAACTAGACCACGGGCCCGCAGGGCCGACCTGATGCTGGAATATAAGAAAACGCCGTCGTTGCCGGGGTGTTTTTATCAGCTCCCGCGTTCAGCGCCAAATGTCTCTTTCCCCCCGTCGCCGTAAGGCGCTGGGGCAGCATTTCCTCGTCGACGAGAAACTCGCCGACAGCATCGTCGCGGCGGCCGAGATTGCGCCGGGCGAGCGCATCCTCGAAATCGGCCCCGGCCGCGGCGTTCTGACCGAGCGGCTCGCGCCGCTCGGCAAGCTGGTCGCGATCGAGAAGGACCGCTGGCTGGCGGCGGTGCTGCGGCAGCGCTTCGGCGACGAGCTGGAGCTGGTCACGGGCGACGCGCTCGAAGTCGAGCTGCCGTCGTCGGACGTCGTCGTCGCCAACCTGCCCTACGCTATCTCGTCGCCGCTGCTGTTCCGCCTTTTCGACGTGGAGTGGGGACGGGCGGTGCTGATGTTCCAGGAAGAGTTCGCTCGCCGGCTCGCCGCATCGCCGGGGAGCAAGGCATACGGTCGCCTGTCGGTGATGGCGCAGCACCACGTTGCCTGCCGCAAGCTGTTCCGTGTTTCGCGCACCGCGTTCCTGCCGCAGCCGCGGGTGCACTCGCTGGTAGTGCGGCTCGAGCGGCGCGCGCCGGATTACGAAGTCCGCGACTTCGCCATCTTCGAGCGCGTCGTCGCGACGCTCTTCCAGCACCGGCGCAAGACCGTCCGTAACGCGCTGCGGCTCGAGTTCCCCGATGCGGCGATCGAGCAGTTGCCGCACCTGCAGGAGCGCGGCGAAGTCCTCACGCCGGCGCAGATGGCTGGGCTGGCGGATTTGCTAACGGACTGATTCAGAAAAACTTCTTCATCATCAATAAATCGCGGAAGCTCGCCTTCACCTTCAGCTCGCCCTTCGTGTAAGCCTTGATGGGCGATAGCTCGCGTTTGAGCAGCGCCAGCAGGGTTTCGCTGCTCGCCTTGACAACCACGTCGGCGTCGGTCGAATCACCCTCGGCGAACTGCGGCAGGCTGCCGCCCTCGAGCCGCGCGATGAGTGTCGGGCCGTCGATGATGACGATGGCGATGGTGCGGTCGTTGCCCTCGACCAGCTTCGCGAAGCCTTCGTCCTCGGCGATGCGCACGTTGAACGCGGCCGCCTTGGCCTGCAGCTTCTCCAGCATTTCACTCATTGTCGGTTCCAAAGTCGTCGAGCGTCACCCTCAGCTCCTGCCGCTCGAGCCGCTCCAGCGTCTTCCAGCTTTTGCGGGTGCCGGGGGGCCACTCGTTGTGCTCACGCCAGTATTCCTTCAAAAACGTGATGGTCCGCTCGTCAGACGGGTAACCGCTGCCGCATTCACCTAGCTCCGCGCGCAGCCGCACCATCGCCTCTTCGCGCGCCTCCTTTGCCAAAATTGACGCCGCCGAAGCCGTCGGGATTTTCTGGTCTGCCTTCGTAATTGCGATGACCTGGCACTCCAGCCCCGGCGGCAGCCGGCCGCTGATGCGGGCGCCCACTTTCTCGCCGTCCAGTTCGGGGGAATCGACGAACGCCACCGTCGGCGCCAGCTGCGCAATCAGCCGTGCGAAGGCGCGCTCCTCAAGCCGGTTGAGCCCCCCTTCGGCGACGAAGCGGTCGATGGTCTCCGGCTCAATCAGCTCGACCGCGCACTCGCAGCTCTGCCGGATGGCGGCGGCGAGCTCGGCTCGCCTCCGCGGCGATAGCTGTTTGGAGTCGCGCACGCCCAGCTTGCGCAGCGCCTCCTCGTCGTCGGTCGCGACAATCGCGACCGCCATCGGTCCCAGTACCGGCCCGCGCCCCGCCTCGTCGAGCCCAGCGACCAGCCCCAGCGCTGTATTTTCGTCGTTCATGCCTCAACCTCCAGCGTCGCAAAGCCGCGCGCCATGAAGTAGGCGCCTTGCGCCGTGGGCAGTTCGGTAACCTCGTCGGGCTCCAGGCTGGCGACGTCGCCCATTGCGACCGGGTGCTTCGCCGCCGACCGCACCTTCACCGGCGCGTCGCCCAGTGCGGTCGCCTGCCGGTAGGGGTCGAAGTCGCGTAACTCATCGAGCGTCACGCTGCGCGCCAGCAGTCCCGTGCCGCCATGGAGCGTTCCCGGTAGCCGGATGAGCCGATGCAGATCGCCCGTCACCGGTTCGTCGGCGTGCACTGCGCATGCGCTGAGCGCCGCGTCGCGCAGCGCGGTCTGCGCGCGTCGCGGCAGTGCGTCGAAAACTTCCTGCGGCGTGCCGTCGATCTGCGCTTGTTTTGCTACCTTGGAGCCGATGCCCGGCAGCGACTTCAGCCGCGCCAGCTGTTCGTCCGGCGGCAGCGCCTGCGCCTCGGTCAGCCACGCGCTCGCGTAGCGCGCGACGCGTCCTTGCCAGCCCGGCGCGTCGGTCGCGGGCAGCCGCAGCTCGCCCGTCGAGTAGCGCTTGTCGCCATACTGCCGCATGTGCCCCGCGTCGACCAGCAACAGCTCTTCGTCGGCATCGAGCCCGGTTAGGTAGTCGGCCAGCTCGCGCCGCGCCCCCGATGGCAGCTCAAGCACCGCCGGCGCGCGTACGTGCACGTGGTAGCCGCGGCCGCCGCTGAAGACCAGTTGCAGGTCCTCCAGCGCAAGGCCAAGGTCGCCGAGCAGGAAATCCTCGGCGAGCCGCACAGCCTGTTCGCGGGTGATTTCCATCAGCGCGCCGAACGAGATTTTGCCCTGCTTGAGCAATTCCATTTCCGGCAAGTGGTCGGCGTCAAGGTCGAAAATCAGGTCGGCCGCCTGCCACTGCTTTTCGTTCATCTTGCCGGCTGACGGGTGCGCGTAATACGCGACCGAATGGTAGACGTGCGCGGGCGCCTCGCGCGCCAGCCGTGCCTGTAGCTCGCCTTCGCTGCGGAACGCCAGGTGGCGCTGCATCATCTTGCCGCCCCAGCCGAGCATCCCCCACTCGCGCGCGGTGAACCGCGGTGGCAGTTCTGGCTCAGCCGTGGCGTAAAATTCGCGGAAGCGTGCTTGGAGCCACTCCTGCGTGTAGCGCAGCGGCAGGCTCGCCTTGTGCTTGGCAATGTCCTCCTTCAGGCTCATTGCAATGCTTTCTCCCACTTCCTCCGCGCGCCGCGCACGGTCAGCAGGCCGACGCGCAGCCGCTGGCCGAGCGTGAACTCCCACGGCCGCCGCGGTAGCCCTTCGGCGAAGGCGGCGAGCAGCTCGCGCCGCGGCTCCGCGTCGCCCCGCGCCTCTAGCCAGGTGACGCTGCCGCTGCTGCCGGGCGTCTCGGCCCAGAGCTCCAGCAGCAGGTCGCCGTGCGGGATTTCGTAGCGGAAGAGATGCGCGGCGCGCTGGAACGGGATGACGAATGCTACCTGTGTGAAAGCACGGGTATCGTCGCTGCGGGTGTATTCCCAGCCGAGCCGCTCGAGCGTTGCGCGCAGCGCGGTGGCTGCCGAGCGCGGCTCAAAGCAGACCGGCAGCTTCACCACAGCACTTCGCCGCCGATGGCGGGATACCCCAGCTCGCAGCCTTCGAGCACCTGCGGGTGGATTTCGCCGAAGACCAGCGCGCCGCTCAGCGACGCGCAGCGGCCGGAGATGAACATCCCGTCCTCGACCGGCTGCGCATCGCCATCGATGCCGAGCCGCTGCGCGACCGCCTGTGCTATCGCACGGGCCTGCGAAAACGGGGCGCGGCTGTTCAGCTCGACCCAGCCCAGCGCCAGCCGGTTGGCGTGATCGCGCACGACCCAGCCCACCTCGAAGACGCGTTGCGGCAGTTCGTGGTGCCGGTTGGTGCGCAGCAGCTCGAGCAAGCCGGGCAGCAGCGCCGGCCGCAGCAGGTGGTATTCCTCGCCGACCGGGTTCGCAACGTGCGCCTCGCCCGCCGGCCCGCGCGCCGGCAGCTCGTGCTGCGCGCGCGCCGAGCTCAACGTGAGTGAAACCACTTCCTGGAATCCAAGCCCGAGTAACGCCTCGCGGCATTCGCGCTCGCGCTGGCGCGACGCGGTCTCGCGGCCGAAAGTGGCGAGCTGAGGCAGCTGTTCGGGGATTTCGTCGTATTCGAGCCCGATGGCGAGCTCCTCGAGCAAATCCACGGGGTGCAGCAGGTCCGCCCGCCAGGCGGGCACCTGCACAATCCACTCACCGTCGCGTAGCTCCCCCTCGAGCCCGCAGCGGCCGAACGCGCGGCGTACCTGCTCCTCGCCGGGGTCCCAGCCGAGCAGCCGCGTCAGGTAATCGTGGTCGGCGCGGTGCTCGCGCGGTGCCATGTCGGGGACGATGTATTTCTCGCTGGGGTAGCGGATTTCGAGCGCCTCGGCGCTCCCGCCGCGCTCGACAAGCGCGGCGGTGACAATGTTAAGGCAAGTTTCCACGGCCTGCCGGTCCAGCCCCTGCACGTCAATCAATATGTCGGTCGTGTCCGCGGAGAGCGCGGTCAGCTGGCCGTTGATAATCGGCGGCATCGAGAGCACCTGTTCCTGCGAGTCGACAATCAGCGGGTAGCGCTCTTCATCGGCGATGATATGCGCATACGCGACGCCTTTCGGGTGCTCCTGCAGGATTTCCTCGGGCGTCATAGGCTCGTCGCAGCCGAGCGGGATGAAGGCGGGCTCGTGTGGCGAGCATCCGTAGAAACGGAAAGGCGGCTTGAGCGGTGCCATATCATGGATGCCGATGGACGCCTTGCGCCGCCGCCGGCCGGTCGTGACGTGTAGCTTCTCCTGCAATTCCATCAGCGACCGCAGCGCCACGTCGTCGAGCGTCACGCCGCGGACGATGCCGCCTAGGAACCAGGGGCGGATGTCGGTGATGCTCGGCTCGACCGAGAGCCATGTTTTCGGCTTCGCAACGGCGCAACGCACCAGCCCCGGCGCCTGCCCCGTGAAGGCGCGCAGCGCCCGCGCAACGCCTTCGGTCGAGAGCAGGTCTGGTCGGTCAGGGAAGAACTCGATGACCGCTTCGTGGTCGCTAATCTCGTCGGGGTCGGCGCCCAGCAGCGGAATGGTCTCGCGCAGTTCGGCGGGCGAGAGCGGCTGCGGCAGCAGCCGGTTCAGGTCCTCAAGGTTGATGGTGATAACCGGCATCGGGTAAACCACTCCAGCGGGGCTTTTAGCGCTACTTGTTGCGACGGCGTTCGCGCTTGCGACGGCGCATCTTCTTCTTGCGCCACTTCCAGCGCTGTTGGCCCTTCTTCTTCCAGACGCGGGAGCTCCGTTTCATGCCTGAGGGTGGGCGCACCCAACCACCCTATTAAAAGTCAGACCTTAGCCAGCCAGCCGGGCCGCGGTTCGCAGAGCGTGCCGTCGGCGAGCAGCGCCGCCAGCATCTCGCGCGCCCGCGCTTCGGGGATACGCACTCCGCGCGCCCGTGCTAGCAGCGCCTCCTCCTCGATTTCGCCGTCGGGCAGCACCGCGAGCAGCCGCGTTCGCATATCGCCTTGCGGAGGCGCCTCCGACGGCGCTGCTTCTGCCCGCAGCGCCGGTGCCGCGAGTTCGTTCCTGACGCGCGCGATGGCGCCCGCCAGTTCCGGCTGCGAATCGCACCGCTCCCAGATGCGCACTTTCGTCAGCACCATGCGGTAGCCGCACCGCTGGCAGCCGGCGCTGCGGTGCGCCAGCTCGACCGACCGCACGGAACGGCATTTGGGACAGGCGACGACGCCGAACACGGCTCGGGAATGCGCCGGCCGCATAATGTTTTCACTCACTCCGCCTTCGCGTCGGCATGGAGCTGGCGGTGCTGGCGCAGATTGGCGCAGTCTGCGTGTTGGGGGCGATGTCACCCGGCCCGAGCCTCGCCGTCGTGCTGCGCAATACGGTCGCCGGCGGGCGGCTGCGCGGCGTCATGACCGGGCTCGGCCACGGTATCGGCTTCTTTTTCTACGCGCTGATCGCCGTCTCGGGACTCGCAGCGGCGATGGACGCGGGCGCCGTCGCCGCCCGCGCGTTGCAATGGGGTGGCGCGGCGGTGCTGGTCTGGCTCGGCTGGCAGTTCCTGCAATCCGACGGGGTGGTGGCCGACGAGCACGACAGCGGCGGCCGCGAAGGGTTCGTGGCGGGCTTTCTCGTCGCGTTCCTCAACCCGAAGATACTGGCGTTCTTCGTCGCGGTCTTCTCGCAGTTTATCGAGCCCGGACTCCCGTCAGGCGACCGACTGGCGGTCGCGCTGCTCGCCGGCACCATCGACGCCAGCTGGTATATGCTCGTCGCGACCGCGATTGCCGGCACGCCGCTACTCGACGCGTTGCGGCGCCACGCGCAGGGCATTGACCGCGCCGTTGGCAGCGTGCTATTGCTACTCGCGGGCGCGCTGCTACTGAGCCTCGCCTGACGGCAAAGGGTTTTGCACCCGCGCGCGGTCGGCGGCCGGATGGCCTACCCGGAGTTCCCTGACCACTCGCGCTTCACCCCCGTCGCGAGCGTGCTCGCTGGCGCCGCCGAAGGCGAAGTCACGGTGCGTGGCTGGGTCTACCGCACTCGCTCCTCGGGCAAGCTGGCGTTTGTCATCGTGCGCGACGGCACCGGCATCCTGCAATGCACTGTCTCGAAGGCGAAGGTCGCCGCGGGAGATTTCGACGCGGCGTGCAGCGCACTGCGCGAGTCGTCGGTCGTCGTCACCGGCACACCCGCTGCCGACGACCGCGCGCCGGGCGGCTACGAGCTGCGCGTCAGCGGCTTCGAAGTATTGCACTACGCCGAGACATTCCCGATTACGCAGGACCTCGGCGACGAGCACTTGCTTGACAACCGCCATTTGTGGCTGCGCAGCCGCCCAATGGTCGACGCGCTCAAGGTGCGCGCGACCGCCTTTGGCGCCTTTCGGGGCTTCTGGGACTCGCAGGGCTATACTGAGGTGCAGTCACCCTCGTTTGTGTCGGGCGCGTGCGAAGGTGGCTCGTCCCTCTTTGACACATACTACCCCGACGAGTCGGCCGAAGGCGGAAAGTCATTCTACGCACACCTTTCGCAGTCGTGGCAGCTCTACGCTGAGGCGACCATGTTCGGCCTCGAGCGCATCTACACGCTGGCGCCGTCGTTCCGCGCCGAGAAAAGCCGCACNCGCCGCCACCTGACCGAGTTCTGGCACGGCGAGGTCGAGGCGGCNTGGGTCCACAACGAGCAGATGATGGCGCAGGAAGAGGCGATGCTCGCCGCCATCATCACGGCGGTGNTGGCGCGNAACCGCCCCGAACTGGAGCGNCTCGGCCGCGACCCCGCCGTGCTGGAGGCGGTGCAGCCGCCGTTCGAGCGGCTGAAGTACGCCGAGGTGCTNGAGCTGCTGAACGGGATGGGGTTCGACCTGGCGTGGGGCGACGACTTCGGTTACCGCGAGGAGAAGGCGCTGACACAGGAGCGGACGCAGCCGCTCTACATCACCCACTTTCCGCGCGAGAAAGGCTTCTACCATCGCCCCGACCCGGCCGACCCCAAGGCGCTGGTCTGCCACGACCTGCTCGCGCCGGAGGGCTACGGCGAAATCATCGGCGGCGGCGAGCGCGTCTGGTCNCCGGAGGAANTGGCGGNGCGTATCGCCGAAGANGGNATGGAGCCGGAATCCTACGGNTGGTACCTTGACCTGCGCAAGTTCGGCAGCGTGCCGCATTCTGGTTTCGGGCTGGGGCTNGACCGGCTGGNCGCGTGGCTCTGCGGCGCCGACCACATTCGTGACGTCATCGCGTTCCCGCGCACCATGCGGCGCACGACCCCGTAAGGCGATTCCGGCCTCGTTCAGCCGCCGCGCTTGAGCAGCGTGCGCGACACGTTGCCCTGCTTGTCAATGTAGTAGAGCCAGCCCCGCTCGCGCGTGACGCCCGCGTCGGCGACCTTCTCGGCTCCGCCGCCCGGCACCGTGCCGCGCGCCATGCGGGTGCGCCAGATGTTGCCATCCTTACCAAGGTAGTAGAGGTAGCCCGATTCCTTCTCGAGGTCGGTTTCAGCCACCACGCCTCCGTCGCCTTCNGGCTTCGGCGCCGGTGGCTTGTATTTCTGCCGCAGNTTGCGCGAGCGNCCCGGCTTCCAGCCCTCGACCGCAGCCTTGCCGTCCGCGCCGTGCCGCATCAGCGACGCCGCCACGCGGTCACGCACCAGCGGGTGGCGGTCCCGGAGCGCCTCGNTCAGCGCCGCCGTCACGTCGCCTCCGGGGAATTGCGCCAGCCCTTTCGCCGCCTGCCAGCGAACGTAGTGGTCGGAGCTNGTGAGTCCCNTCACAAGGTACGGCACGCCCGCGTCCGAGCCGATGCGGCCGATGGCGTCCATCGCNGCGCGCTGGACGAAGAAGTCATCAGAGTTGAGTCCGCCGTTGATTATCGGCTCGAGCGCCTGCTCGCTCATCCTGCTGAANAGTGCCAGCGCCGACTGCCGCACGAAGTGGTTNTCGTCGTCGAGATGGTCGACCAGCGCCGTTGCAACCTGCTTTTCGCTGTGAGGAATTTTTGCTTCAAGCTGTGTTATCGCGCTGCGTCGTCCAGCGTCGTNATCGCGACCAAGGTGCGAAATCAGTTCCTCAATATCGTTACGGGCCATATNTTCACCTNNCCCNCCCCACTCTCCTCAGCATATTAAAACCTCGCGCATCCCNCCCTGTGCANCTNATCGCCCACCGCGGTCGCTCGGCAGCCGNCCATCCCGACAACACGCTGGCNGCATTTGCGGCAGCGCTTGGCGAGGGCGCAGACATGGTTGAGTGCGACGTCCACCGCCTTGGAGACGGCACTCTGGCCTGCTTCCACGACGCCGCTATCGCCGACCGGCCGCTGGCACAGCTGTCACACGGCGAGCTGGAAACGCTTGCCGGCTTCGCGGTGCCGCAGCTGGCGGAAGTGGCGCAGCTCTGCCGCGACCACGGGGCGGGNCTCGACCTCGAGCTGAAGGNAGGGGGCTGNGCGGTCGACGCGCTCTCCGCGGTGGATGGCCTTGCGAGGTTGTGGGTCAAGTCGTTTCACGANGACGTCGTGCGCGAAGTGCGGNCGGCGCAGNCCGACGNNCACGTCGGGCTGCTGCTGGGCGTCCCGCGCGGCGGCCTGCGCGTCCGGCTCGGNGAGCTGTTCCCCGCCCNGCGGCTGCGAGCCTGNGGCGCNCGTTACGTCGCGCCCAACTGGCGGCTGCTGCGGCTCGGATTCCTGCGCCGGATGCGNAGCGCTGGATTCCCNGTGCTGGTCTGGACCGTCAACGATTCCNNGCAGGCGCAGGNGCTGGCGGCNGCCGGCGTTGCAGCNATCGCGACCGACCGCCCGGCGGAGCTGCGCGGCGTGCTCGAACCGCGCGCTTAAAGCGGCCGGCAGGTGCGCGCGGGCGTGGACCTCNAAGCGATTGCGGAACTTGCACAACGCGAGCGGCTCTGCCTCGGCTGCACCGGCCGGCTGGCTGCCCTGCGGGGTCACGGTCTGGCCAATCGCGAGCGCGGACAGGCGTTACTTGCGACACGGGCGATGCTGGCGGAGGCTGCCGATGAGGCGGACGCGGCGCCATTTTTCCACGGCGCCGCGCCCGCCCCCGGGCCAGACGAGTGTGGCCTTTGCGCGGGGCTCTGCGGCGAGGTGGAATTGCTGGCGCAGCTGGTGCTCGACGCCGTCGCAGGCATTGAACTGGTGACCTTTCAGGTCGGCACGCTGGTTGACGCCGAAATCCTGTCGCGCGAGAAGGAGTTGCAGGCCGAGCTCGGTAGCCACGGCGAGCCGCTCAAGTCGCAGCTGAATCGCGAAATCGGTTCACGCGTCATCGATGAGAGTGAGCTCGAGCCGCAGCGCAACAGCCCGGACGCGGTCATTGTGGTCGACACGCGCTACGACACCGTCGACTTGCAAATCCGCTCGCTCTTCATCGAGGGCCGCTACACGAAAGCGGACCGCACCATCCCGCAGACGCGCTGGCCCTGCCGCCACTGCCGCGGCCGCGGCTGCGAGCGGTGCGACGGCAGCGGTCAGATGTATCCTGATTCGGTCCAGTCGCTGGTCGCCGCCCCGCTACTCGCGGCGGCCGGCGCAGCCGAAGATAAATTCCACGGCATGGGGCGTGAGGATATTGACGCCGCGATGCTCGGTGCGGGGCGGCCATTCGTGCTCGAGCTGCGGCAGCCGCGGGTGCGCAGCCTCGACTTGCCTGCGCTCGAAAAGGCAATCAACGCTGCCGCCGACGGCCGCATCACCGCCAACGGCCTGGTGTGGGTCGCGCGGCCACGCGTTGCGGAACTCAAGGAGACAGTTTGCGACAAGACCTACCGCATCGACATCCGCTGCGACCCGCCGGTTGAAATCGAAAGGCTTAAGAAAGGCGCGCAGCGGTTGGCCGGCGAGGTCGTCGAACAGCGCACACCCACCCGGGTGTCCCATCGACGAGCGGACCTAGTCCGGCCACGCCGTGTCGAGAGCATGAAACTGCTTTCCGCCGACGGTGCGACTGCCGAACTGGAAATCCGCGCGCAGCATGGGACCTACATCCGGGAACTGGTGAGTGGCGATGGCGGGCGCACGTCGCCCAGCCTCGCCGAGCTTGTCGAGGCCGAATGCCAGGTGGAAGTGCTGGACGTCCTGCACGTGCATCTGGAGGAGCCAGAAACATGAAACGGTCGCAGGGACTTCGCAGCGGGTCACGCAAAAAGCTCACCCGAGCCAAGCGCGAGCGCGGGCTCTCGCCGATTACCCGCATACTCGAGCAGTATGGCGTGGGCGAATCGGTCAATATCGTGATTGACCCCTCAATCCAGCGCGGGCAGCCGCACCACCGTTTCCACGGACTGACCGGCACTGTCACCAGAATGCAGGGTAAGGCGTGCGTTGTGAGCGCCAAAGAGGGCGACGCCGTGAAGCAACTAATTATACGACCAGAGCACCTGAGGCGGGCGAAGTAACCATGGACGAACCACAGCCTGTGCCGCTGGGCGTAGTGAAAGAATTGCTCGAAGCAGAGCTTGCCATTCGTGAGAACCGCCTGCGCTGCGTTGATTGCGGCCATTTCCAGCCAGTGCCGGACGAAGAGCTGGAACCGGAGCTGGCGCTCGAGCCAGAACCTGCACCCGAGCCGAAAGCCGAAGCGACGGAGGGTGAGGGTGACGCGGAAGGCGAGGAAGCTGAAGCAGTGCCCGAAATCCCGACAGGCCCTGCTTGCGAGGAGTGCGGCTCATACCGCATGAACCTGATTGAGCAAATCCAGTACGAACACAAGCTGGCGCTGGACCACGTGCGACACCTGACCCGCATCACCCGCTCCGAGGCGGAGGCGGTGATGGCGGCGCTCGACGGACTCGAGCATGTCGATGCGTATTACGCCGCCAAGATCGCGGACATCCTGCCAGCCCATCCCGACGATGTGCGCGCTATATTTGCGCGCGAGCGTTTCTCGGTCGGGAGCGACGAAATCGAAGCTATTATTGCGGCGGTTCAGGAGAACACGGAGGCGTAACGATGGAAGAGTATGCATGCGTTCTGGATATCCTGCCGGAAGGCCGCCCGGATGACCGCCGGCAGTTTCGCCGTGAGGCCATCATCTACGGCCTCGGTGTTGGCGAGTTCAAGATTTTCGAGATGGCGCCGATACCGGGTGCGGTAATCAACATTGGCGACCGCGTCTTTATCGGTAAGGAGATAGAAGAGCGCAAGCAGATCGAGCGGGTTCGCGCCCGCGTCAGCTATGCCGAGCTGACGCACACCGCGCAGTCGGAGCTGAGTTTCCTGCTGGAGGAGCTGGTTCTCGAACAGGAAGAGAAGTTCATCGAGTTCTACAATCAGGCTGGCCCGATTTCGCGCCGCTACCACTCGCTCGAATTGCTGCCCGGGCTGGGGAAGAAGACGATGGAGGCAGTCCTCGCGCACCGCCCTTACACCAGTTTTGCAGAGGTCGAGGAGAAAGTCTCCAACCTGCGGCATCCCGAGAAGTTAATCGCCGCCCGCATCGAGCACGAAATCCGCGAGCCCGAGCAGAAATACCGGCTTTTCGTGCGTTAACCGTCAGAGCGTCCAGCCGTACTCGATAGCACCAGCGACAACCAGCCGTACGTCGGCGTTGCCGCTCAGCGAAACCTGTAGCGTCCAGTTGCCGCTGGCGCCGGTCACGGTCCCCAGCCCCTCGTGGCTGGTGTCCGGCGAGAACACCCAGGTTTCCTGCGCACTGTCGTGGTCGCGCAGCACCATCTCGCCGCTGCCCGACTGGATATCATACTCGAGCCAGTAGACGATGTAGCTCCACGGCCCGTAGCGCACGTGTCCGTCGTTGGCGAAGGCGGTGTCGTAGAACTCGAAATCCGGCCCCATAAACTCGCCCTCGTAGAGGTCGCCACCGCGGCAGAACCACGCCTCGCCCGCGAAGCCGGAACCTGCCTCGAACAGCGTCATCCGCAGGGGCTCGCTGCCGTCGGCGCCAGTCCGCACGAAACTGGTGAGCCAGCCGCTGGCGCGGTCGTAGACATACTCCAGCCGGCCGCCTGATGGGGATTCAGCCACGATGGTTGCCCGCCCGTCGTCGACACCCGTTATCGTTGCGTCGAAACGCTCGACGCCGAAGAGCGAGAAGTTCCAGCTGGCGCCGGTCTCGAGTGGGAACTGCAGCAGTAGCTGTGGCTCGTTCTTCTCGTAGAGTGCCATGTCCGCCACCCTGATGCGGCCGAGCGCCGGGTTGTGGTTCAGCACCGCGTGTCGCTGCGCGTCGACCAGCTGGCTCGACCCAAGATGGTAGTCGGTCTCGTCAACGTCGCCGACGACCATCGTCGTCACCACTTCCGCCTCGGGAATCACGACCACGTAAGTCCACCACTGGCCCGTTTCCCACGCCGGAGCGGCGATGGCACCGGCACCATCGCCGTCATCCCCGCCAGGCGACGCGTCGAGGCAGCCGGCCGCCAGCAGGAGCAGCACCGCGGTCGCGGAAGCCAGTCTCATCACGGGCCGAGTACCGGGTGATATTAGGCTTCATCGCTGCCCGGTAGCCCAAGGTCACGACGCGCTTCAGCGACGAGATAGCTCGACCCCACAACGAGCGTCGGGCGCTCGCCCGCTAGCTCAAGCGCCTCCGCTACCGAGTCGCAGGCGCGGCCGCGCCGCCCCAGTTTCCTGGCCGTCGCGACGACCGCGGCTGCGCTCCGTGCGCGGGGTGAGTCGGGCGCGCACGCCAGCAGCTCCGCGCCGAGTGGTAGCAGCGCCAGCATCTTGGCGAGCGGCTTGTCGCGCAGGCACCCAAACACCACCACCGCTGGCTCCACGATACGCGCCAGCAGCCACGAGAGCGCGTGCGGGTTGTGCGCGCAGTCGAGCATAATATTCCCGGCCCGTTCGCGCCGACCCGGCGGCCGCGTCTCGCCCACCTCGGCCGTGATACCGAGTCGCTCGAGCGCCAGTGTCGCCCACTCGCGCGCCGAAGCGCCGCTGGCGAGGCTGGCGCAGGGCGGGATGAATCGGTGGAATTCCGGCGGCCAGCCGGTGATAACATGCGTCCCGGGCCGCACGATGCCGGCCTTGGTGCGCGCAATCGCCTCGAGGTTATCGCCGAGCCAGTCAGTGTGCTCGAGCGCCAGCGTCGTCAGCACCGCCACCTCGGCGTCAATGACGTTCATCGCGTCCAGCTCACCGCCGAGGCCCACCTCGAGGATGACGATGTCAGCCTCGTGCCGGGCGAACCACACCAGCGTTATCGCAGTCAGTACCTCGAAGTAGCTGGGGTGCTCTGCCATCCCGTGGCACGCCTCCCGCACCTCGGCTGCGAGCGCCGCGAACTCTGCCTCGCCGACGGGCACTTGGTTGAGGCGCAGACGCTCGCGCGGGCTATGCAGGTGCGGCGAAGTCGCGCAGTCGACGCGGAAGCCAGCTCGGCAGAGGGCATCCTCGAGCAGCCAGCAGGTCGTCCCCTTACCGTTGGTACCGCCGACGATGACCGCGCGCAATTGCTGCTGCGGGTCGCCGAGCGCGGCCATAAGCTGGCGGATGCGCGCCAGCCCTGGCTTAACCTGCGTCTCCCCTAGCTCGTCGAGCCAGGCGAGCGCAGTATGGTAGTCCCACTTTTCTCGACGATTCATATTTAAATTTATTCGATGGATTCCCACTCGACCGTATCTGGCAGTACAACACCCTGGTCTCGCAGGATTTCGCGAAACGCCTCGGGACGTAGCGAGGCAATCTCGGCGCCCTTGGTCAGCGTTGCCTGGCCGCGGCGGTAGAGCTCGACTGCCGCAGCGGTTCGGAAGTGCTGTTTTTCTTCGAGGAAGAACCGCAGCGCTTCCTTTACTACGTCGGAGCGGCTGCTGAAATGGCCTGAAGCGACAAGGGCGCCAATCTGTGCAACCAGCAGTTTTGGGAGCGAAAAGGAGCTGCTCATGAAATAATAATTAGTAACTATTATTTATAGTTATTTAGCAACCTTTATATGGGGTGTGTTTGTCTAAATCTCGGTGCGTAATATGCACAATACCAATCTGAACACGCCTGTAAGGGTCGCGCTGCTCTTTGCAGTGGGGCTAGCCATGCTCGTATTCATGCCATCAGCAGAAGCGAGCGAGTCATTCACAGTCGGGGTCACACCATCTACCCAAAATGGCGAGCCCGATGAAACACTGACCTACACAATTACTGTAGAGAACACTGGTGATAATGATGACTCCTATAACCTCACTATAACAAGTACAACCAGGGCGGGCTGGAATGAGTATATCCTTCCTACATCACTTGATGTCAAGGACGGGCAGTCTGAGACCGCCACACTCTATGTCGAAATTGGCGACCGGGATGATGCTCCGGCCGACATCACTGAATTCGTTACCTTCAAGACGGAATCTATTACGCTTGATGCCGGTGCCACGAGTAAGTCAGTGACTGCGAAGGTGGACCAGGTCTATGGCAACACCCTCACGATTAATGGTACAACCACGCAGAATGCGGACCCGGATGCCACTGTGACCTTCGCCGTCAAGGTGTTCAATGATGAAGGCAATGGCAAAGATACCATCACCTTCAGTCAGACCAGCTCCGGGACGGATGATTGGTCGTTTGTGTTTCCTGGAAGTGTCACGCTTGACAAGGATGAGTCAACCGAGATATCTTTCTCGGCAACTCCAGATATCAATGCTCTTGCCGGGCTGAAGAGTATTAGCCTGTTCGCCACGTCCGAGGATAGCAGTACAGCGACATCCGTTACGGTTACCGTGCGCGTGAATAAGCTGCCTGACCTCAACGTGGTCAAGGTTGGCTCCAGCGCCGAGGATGTTGAAGCTGGCAAGCGAGTCGATTACTCCTTCTCAGTGACTAACAAGGGCAATGCCGTCGATTCTTACGACCTCGAAATCGAGAACGGCAGCTGGTACGACAAGGGCTGGGAAGCTTCGCTTGACAGTGATGAAATCAGCAGCCTGGACGTAGACGAGAGCATCAACCTGACCGATGTACTGGTCATCAAGGCGCCCACGAATGCTGTGGCCGATGAGGAGGTAACTATCAGGGTCAAGGTCTCCTCGCAGGAAAACACCTCGGTCTACAAGACCTACACCTCTCGCACCACGGTCCTGCAAGACTTCGAGCCGAAATTGAAGGTGAGTGGGGGGGATACCCAGTCGGCGCCACCGGACGAGGAGGTCTCCTACACTATCAACATTACCAATGATGGTAACGGCGAGGATGACATCACCCTCTCGCTCCACGGCGGAAACGCTACTTGGGGTACCCTCGCCGAGTCTTCCTTCACCCTTGCAGCCGGCGAGAGCGACGAGACTACCCTGCGCGTCACTGCTCCCGACGGGACACTGGCGCAGAACGGCTATTCGATCACTGTCCGGGCTACCTCCGAGGATACTACTACTAAGGCGAACCGCGCTGTTTTCCTGAACGTCCAGCAGGTGTACGAGGTCTCCGTTTCAGTTTCGGGTGACTCGACCAAGAATGGAGACCCTGGAGCATCTGTATCGTACACAATCACGGTCAAGAACAAGGGCAACGGCGATGATACCGTCAACCTTGCCCTGGAGGGCGACAACCCAGACTGGGGTTCAATAGTCGAGGATGTAGATCTCGAGGCTGATGAGTCCACTAGTGTTAATTTGTCCGTCAACATCGATGAGGAGGCTAACTTTGGTGACTACACCATTATCGTCAACGGCTCTTCCGACGAGGCATCCTCCGATGTCTACGATACTACCATAGTGACTGTGACGGTAAACAAGGAATACCAGGTTGATTTGCTGATTAACGAGGCCCAGAAGAGCGGCGACGCCGCCAGCTCAGTTGTGTATGATATTATTGTCAAGAACAAGGGCACCGGCGACGACACCATCCGTCTTTCAGTTGACGAGTGGCCTACGGGTTGGACGGCCAACTTCAATGAGACCGAGATCGACATCGGTCCCGGTAAGGATGCACCGGTGAGCCTGACGGTCGCGATCAAGGAGAAGGAGGACAACCAGGCTTTCTACGTCAACATCACCGCTATCTCGGTTGGTGCCAAGGACGAGGACCTTGATGTCAATGCAACTGCTTCCACGATTACCACAGTCAACCAGTACTACGAGTTCCGCATGACCTCCGTGCTGACCTACACCAAGGCGGACCCGGAGGACACCTTCACTGTTGACGTCCTGCTTGACAACAAGGGCACTGGCGATGACACGATTGACCTAGAGGTCACCGGCCCCGAAAATGCGACCGGCTGGGTAACTGACATAACTCCCTCAGTCGAAGTTCCAGAGGGAGAAAACCGGACCGTAACCCTCACTGTGACTGTTTCGGAAGACGCGGTCAAGGATTCCTACTACATCACGGTCACTGGGGTCTCGGCTGACGAGGCATCCGAGACGCACGACGTAACCATCCAGGTTGATGTCAGCCAGCGCTACGAGGTGCAGATGCTGCCCCGTACGGAAACAAAGGCGGCTGAGGCCAACGACATACTGGAATTCTCGATTACCGTCAAGAACAAGGGCACTGGCGAGGACACCTTCGACCTTGAACTGGGCGGCGAGGTCGGTGTCAGCTGGGGCTCGCTCTCCAACGTCAGCCTCACGATTCCCGCTGGTGGTTCGGCGGATGTAATCCTAACGGTCGAGGTGCCAGCCGATGCGCAGCCCAAGACCGNGGGTGCCTACGAAATCCTGGTGAACGCTACTTCGGTCGACAACACGACTGCNGTCGACTCGGTTGCACGTTATATAGACGTCGAGAAGAAAGANCTNGANGTTGAGNTAACNGCTGANTCATCNACTNCACAGGCTGAACCNGGNGACNTNGCCTATTTCGANCTCAATGTCAAGAACNTNGGTAACGATGTTGANACNGTCGTGCTNANCTTCCNAANTGACNNCCGCNAATGGGCTACNTTTGTGGAGACNGGGNNCNATACGCATTCGNTGAANCTGACNGTGAACCAGCAGAAGACAGTCCGTGTCCAGGTATCNCTTCCGGAGTAC
>PCCI01000026.1:17867-32351 GCA_002731655.1 Methanobacteriota archaeon
GCTACTGGCNCAGNANAAGACTGCTCTGGAATCCAGNACTTATCAGGTANTNGNCAAGGCGACCACGGGTGANGGCAGCCAGTCGGANANAGNNTCNCTNAGTACCANTATCCAGCANATNTATGGTNCNGANCTCGNNCNCGCAGGGNGNNANCACNGTCATNACCTATCCCTCAACNGAGACNAGTGNTAGTGAACGNCAGGAAAAATTCAGTTTCNANGTCAAGAACCTGGGTAACAANCNGGACACAATNGNTGTCGATGGTNAGCGGTTCTGGCTCNACNTTCCCTGATGANTGGAGNGCTTCCNTTCANNCNAGTTCAANNTGCTCCGGNACNTTNANNGGCTCTAGTNANTGCNNGNANTTCGAAGNNNNTNTANCTNTGTATCACGCCCGACGTGGANNCTGAACCGGGNAACTACACNGTCTTNNTCGANGCCANGGCNCGCANCGGNGCTGANGAAGCNGTCGTCACCAANGTGACGGTCGAGGTACGTGACCCGACCCGTAGTGTCAGTCTTTCCGCGGACGAGCCGAGCCTGAATCTCGCACCCGAGGTAGGTGATACCGAGAAGAATACGGCCCGTTTCAAGATCGTAATTACCAACGACGGCAGCCACGATGACAAGTTCATTGCTGAGCTGGACGATGTCCTAGGCACTGGCTGGAGCACTGACTTCTATACCAAGAACACGGCTTCTAGCGGTGACAAGTGGTCTTCCTCCGGTGAGGAAATCGAAGATGGCCAGACCGACGACCTATGGTTCATTGTCGAGGTTGATCCGGATGAGGTTGATGAGGGCAACTACACAATGTCGGTTACGGTCAAGAACTTTGAAGAGGATATTTCACAGTCCGTTACCCTGACACTGCAGATTAGTGCCCCGCAGCGCGGCCTGACAGCGACCGTGATTGACCCTTCCAAGGAGATATCTCCTGAGTACAAGGCGTCTGGCAGTTCCACGAAGAACACGGTCAAGTTCAAGGTGAAGCTGGAGAACAGCGGCACGCACCCGGACAGTTTCATCCCCGAAGTCGAGTCAACGCTTGATGATGACTGGGAGGTTAGTTTCTACCAGGACAGCTCCAAGACACAGCCCTGGTCAACTTCACAGGGCGTTGAAATCGAGTCAGACGAGCTGGACGATTTGTGGATCTTCGTAGACGTTGACGATGGGGCTGACGAGGGCAATTACACCCTCACTATCTCGGTCCGTAACACGGAGGATGATCCCAGTGCACGGCAGGAGTTCGAGTTGACCGTTGAAGTCCAGCGCTCCGACATAACCCTGGCCGCCAGCGACATCCAGCTGGAGGCTGACGGCGTCGTTGGCAATGCCTCCGCTATCAAGGATGGCGACACAGTAACCGTACTTGTCGAGGTCACCAACAGTGGTATCGCCGACGCGGATGACGTGCAGGTGGAGATTTTCTACTACCCCAAGAAGGTACCGGAAGATCAGAATGATATCGATGACTTGATTAACAAGGGCTTCGAGCTGGACGAGGGCAAGAACACCTACATCTATTCACTCTACAAGAAGAGCACCAACCTGAAGGCGGGCGCGACCAAGTCGCTTGCATCAGACGACTGGATCATTGAGGGTGGCGAGTGGTATGTGGAGGTGCGCGTCGATTACAACGAGGATGACGTCGACAACGGCGAAATTCTCGAGACCAACGAGAACAACAACGACGCACGCTACTCCGAACTGCTGCGCATCAAGCCCGACCTCGCCATAAGCGACCTGCGCGTTGACGCGCGCTTCGCGGGCCTCACGTCCAAGACGCCCAACGTCGACGATCAGGTCACCTTCACGGCGACCGTGGTCAACAAGGGCGCCGCTGACGTCGATAATGCGCGGCTGTACATTACAGCTGACAGCGGCGACGAAAGTGGTGTTATCCTCCAGGACCGTGGTACCAAAGACCACGTCGAGTTCAGCATCGACGCTGGCGCGACTGAGACCATCCGCTTCCGCTGGAAGGCGGTGAGTGGTGAGTGGACTACCTTCCGCGCTGAGGTAAACCCGAGCTGTAGCGACGTTAGCATCAACATTTTTGACTGCGAGCAGCAGGGTGACGGTGCCGGTACCGAGACTGATCACCTGTACGACGAGCTGAAGCGATACAGCGATAACATCTATCCGGTGGGCGGCGACGCGTTCCAGCAGGATGGCGTTGAGGTCATGTTTGAAATCCTGCCCGATTTCTTCATCAAGGAAGTGAAGATGGACCCGCGCGTACCGGAAGTGGGTGACGATGTCGAGATTACGGTGGTAATCGAGAACAAGGGCAATGCCGACTGGAAGACTGGCAGTCAGCTGCTTTCGGTGGTTTTCGAAGACGGTGTTGGTGGCACAATCACTACGCAGGTGAGCGGCGACATCAATGAGGGTGACGAGATTGAAGTCAAGTTCACCTGGAAATTCCCCGACGAGGACAAGGACTCACTGCTCCTCACCTACGAACTTGATGTTGGCAGTGGCAACTGGGAGATAGACCAGACTGACAGTTCCAATGACGAATTTGAAGAGAACGTCGCAGTCATCCAGCCCGCAGTAGTGGGCGAGATTGCTGCCCTGGATGTCTTCAGCCGTGAACTGGTGCGCGGCACCGGCTTCAAGGTCTACCACTTCGTGGCGCTGATGTTTGTCGCCGTCTTGGCGATCGCGGTGCCGATAGTTGTTTCCCGCCGCATGCGTCGGGGAGCTGCTGTGGTACCCGAGGAAGATGATGCAGCGCCGGAAGCGGCCGAGGCACCTCCAGTCAAGATTGCGCTCGCGATTCAGTCAGCGGTTGATGGCAAGACCGCGAACGTGAAGGTACCCTCTAACATGCCAGTTGAGCGACTGGTCCAGAATTGCGTTGGAAAGTTCCCGCTCCCGCACGCCAACTTCGCGGTACATGTGAACGGCGAGGCGGTCGATTCAGGCCTCTCGCTAGCTGACGCAGGTCTTGTAGATGGCTCCGAAATCCAGCTGGTTTCGCTCGAAGAGTGATTGACGCGCTGGTCATCGGCGCCGGTCCCTCCGGCAGCCGCGCCGCGTGGAAGCTGGCCGAGGCGGGTTACTCCGTCGCCATCGCGGAAGAGGACGCGCGCGTCGGCGACCCGTGCCAGTGCGCCGGACTCGTAACACCGCGCACTCTTGACTACCTCGGCTACCGCCTGCCGGTGCTACAGGAGATGCGCGGCGCGCGAATCTGGGGGCCACACGACAGTTACCTTGAGTTCGAAGCGCCCGAGACCAAGGCGCTGGTGATTGACCGTCCCGGGCTGGACCGCTCAATCGCGGAGCGCGCCGAAAAAGCGGGCGCCGAAATCTGGACCTCGACGCGTTACACGCGCGGCTGGCGCNAGAACGGCGGGATGGTCGCCGAACTGCAGGGGCCGGACGGCCCGCGGCGGGTGCGGGCGCGGCTGCTGATTGGCGCCGACGNCCCTGCCTCGCGGGTGGCGCGCGATGCTGGACTCCATAACAAGCGCGAAGTGATGGCCGCCTTCGGGGGCGATNTCAGCGGCTACGCGGCGCGCGACGGCTATGTCGACCTCTTTGTCGGCTCCGAGCTGGCGCCGCGCTTCTTCGGCTGGGCCATCCCGACCGGCGGCGATACCGGCCGCCTCGGCGTTGCGACGACGCTGCCGCACCGACCGCGCAAGTTCTTCCGCGACTACTTTCGCAGGGGCGCGCCGTCGCGGCTGCTCGACGGCGCCAAGCTGACTGCGCGTGTCAGCGGGCTGATTCCCTTCGGGCTGCGCGAGCCGGCGTTCGCCGACCACGTGTTGCTCATCGGCGACGCGGCGGGTCTCGCGAAGCCGACCTCGGGCGGCGGCATCTACACCGGCCTCGTGAGCGCCGATGCGGCGGCCGAGNCCACCATCGCGGCGTTCGAAGCGGACGACCTCTCGGCAGGTCGCCTGGCGGGTTACCAGCAAATGCTGCGCGACCGCATCGCTGGCGAGCTGCAACTGGGGGCACGGCTGCGGCGCGCGTTCCTAGCGCTGGACGACGAGCAGCTGGCGGAGATTATCGGGATGCTGGGCGACCCGGCAGTCAGGGCCGCTATCCAGCAGGCGGGCGATCTGGACTACGCCTCATGGGCGGCGTTCGCGGTGCTTAAGGCGCAGCCGAAGCTGGTTAAGTTTGCCCCGCTGCTGCTGAAGCCATTTGTTTAGTCCGGGGTAGGTACCTTCTTCTTCAAGGTAGAAAACTACCGCCAGTCCGGCAAACATCACTGTCAGTCCAATCATGACGTAGAGCGGCCACTTGGGAATCGGCTCCTTGACACCGAAGCTCGAGTCGGGAATCACCCCATCCACCTTCAGCGCGGTGAGGTTGATATTGCCGGGCGCCCCGTCGGGGACGTCGCTCGTCGCTGCCTCCCATTCGGCCATACTCCAATGCCCGCGGCTCAGCATGCTGCGCGCGGTGGTGTTGTGGTCGAACTCGAAGCTAAAACGCACGAAATAGGTTCCTTCCGCCGTGCCGGTTTCGCAGCGGCTGCCGAGCAGCGTGCAGCGCAGCCATGACGCCTCCTCNGTTGAGTGGATGTCGGCCGTGAAGTGCACGCTCTCGCCCGGCGCCAGCGTTCCCGGGCTGAAGGTCGCGCGCTGCGGTGCAGGCGCCGCATCGCACTCGCGTTCTCCGTCGGGGAGCCGCGTCCAGCAGCCCTCCTCAACGCGCGGTCGCGCGTCGGCCGCGACGGAGTCGATGGTTTCCGATCCGTCGATGTCGGCGCGCATGTAGATTTCCATNCTGACGACGACGTTCTCGAGCGGCTCCGNGTAGCGGTTCGTGACTTCAAGCGTGAACGGGCCGTTGCCGCCCGGCGCCAGCTGTGGGGTCGTGAAGTTGTGGAAGTCGGGGATATTGCCGGGGTGGCTGACGTAGGGGTCCCAGTCGGCCCCGCCCGGCTGCGCCACGAACAGTGCCAGCGCNAGCAGCGCCACGGCCGGTCTGAGCGCGCTTCGCGTCGCTGTTTCCCGTTGCATCGTCGCCCCACGGGGCCGGGGTTTTAACTCTCTGTCGAGAGACTTATATCCCGCCGCCGCTCGCGCCGCGATGCGATTCGGGGCTGGAGTGCTGCAGGTCGTCGCGCTGGCTGTCTTGCTGGGCGGCGCACTGCTGCTGGCGGAGGGCGCCAGCGCGCAGCCGGACTACCGGAACCTGACCGTCGCCGCGAACGAGACGCTGACACTCGCCGATGGCGAGTTCGAGGTTGAGGGAAACATCGAGGTTTTCGGAGAGCTGGCACTCGATAATTGCACCCTGGGAATGAAGATGGCTTCCACTTCGGGTGAGGGAGAGATTCGTATCCAGCCGGGAGGGTCGCTGACGGTCAGTGACTGTTCCATGAACGCGATAGGGAATCTGAGCTTCTACCAGTTGGTACTTGACCAGATGGTCGAGCAGGACCCGGCGAATTCTTCCTCTTATGAGCAGTACTATTCCAGCCTTGCGAACGCCTCGGCGCAGTTCCGCGTCGTCCTCGACGAGGGCGAACTGGCGCTGAGCAACGTCACNGTTTCACAGGGCCGNTTCTGGATGGTGGGGGGCAACGCCAGCATGTTTGACGTTTCCAGTAGCGGCCTCAGCCCCATCTACGATATTGGCCTCTTCATCGAGGACACGACGTTCCTCGGCGACGGCATTGAGCTCGCCAACTACGCGGTCGGCGTGCGCGCTATTGGCACCTCGCCAACGCTGCTCGACACCAGCTACGTCAACTGCACCGTCGACCGCACGCAGGAGTGGTGGCTCACGGTCACCGTCCACGATGGCGATGGCGCGCTGCTCGAGGGCGTCCACGTCGTGCAGCGAGATGCGGAAGGGCAGACGGTTGATATCGGCGACCCGCAAGGCGACGGCAGCAGTGTCCTCTGGGCGCGAGAATACGAAGTGGTCGCCGGCGTGCGGAAGGATACGCTTTCCACCATCTTCGCCGAGAAATATTTCGGCCTCTATTCGCTGAGCGGGAGCTGGACTGGAAGCCTCACCGATAATCAGGAACTCGATCTGGTGGTCAACACCGATACTTCGCAGATTCGCTTCAGCGACCTGCAGATCTCGGTCAATGGCGCTTCCATCACGCCGGGGCAATCGGTCGCCAAGTGGAGCACGCTGACAATCAACGCCACCATCGAGAACCCGACCGACTACACGCTGAATTTCGGGGTGCTGCTGGCGGTCAACAACATCAGCGGCTACGCCTCGGGCTGGGTCGCGCTCGAGCCGCACAGCAGCGGGACAGTGACGCTGGTGTGGAAGGTTTCGCTCGAGGGCTTCCTCGTCGTGAGCGTGCTCGCCGACAACCGCACCATGTCGCTTCCCGACCTGCGCACCAACAGCCATATCCAGGTCGCTTCGACCGCGCCCGTGGCCGAGGAGGAACAGCCGTGGCTGGCACTGCTGCTGCTGCTGGCGCTGGCGGGCGGAGCGGCGTGGGCGCTGCTGAGCGAGGACGAGGAGGACGCCGACGCAGCCGACGATGAGCCGGTCGATGACGCGCCCGAAAAATCGGTCGATGATGAAAGCGCCGACGACGCAGCCGACGATGAGCCAGTCGATGACGCGCCCGAAAAATCGGCCGATGATGAAAGCGCCGACGACGAATCCGGCGACGAATCCGCCGAAGATTGAGCGNCGCCGTCCTGGGCATCGANTCCACNGCACACACCGCCGCTGTCGGCATCGTATCGCCTGACGGGGAAATTATGGCCGACCGCAAGGCCATTTTCGCGCCTGAGGCGGGGAGCGGCATCCACCCCCGTGAGGCGGCCAACCACCATGCCGTGGCGTTACCGGGGCTCATCCGCGAGGCGCTGGCTGACGCCGGACTGCTCGCGTCCGAACTGGCGCTGGTCGCGTACGCGCGCGGCCCCGGTTTGGGCCCCTGTCTCCGCACCGGCGCGACCGCCGCACGGGCGCTNGCGCACGCCCACGGACTGCCGCTTTTGGGAGTAAACCATTGCGTCGCGCACCTTGAGATTGGCTTGCTCGAGGGTGCGACCGACCCGGTGCTGCTCTACCTGAGTGGCGGCAACACGCAGGTCATCGGCTACGCGCACGGCCGCTATCGCGTCTTCGGCGAGACGCTCGATATCGGCATCGGCAACATGCTCGACAAGTTTGGCCGCGAAGCGGGGCTCGGGTTCCCCGGCGGCCCGAAGCTCGAAGCGCTGGCCGAAGGGCCGGAGCTGGAGCCGCTGCCCTACTCGGTGAAGGGAATGGACATGGCGTTCTCGGGGCTGCTGACAGCGGCGCTGCGCAAGCTCGCCGACGGGATGCCGTTGCCGCGGCTCGCCTTCGCCATCCAGGAGACGGCGTTCGCGATGGCGTGCGAAGTCGCCGAACGCGCGCTGGCGCACACCGGCAAGACCGAGCTGGTGCTCGGCGGCGGCGTNGCCTGCAACGCGCGGCTGCGCGAGATGGCGGCGACGATGGCNGAAGCGCGNGACGTCACTTGCTTCGCTCCNGCGAAGGCGCTCTGCGTCGACAATGGTGTGATGATTGCATGGCTGGGCCACGTGATGCACTCCGGCGGTTACGAAGCGGGGCCAGCCGACGANCGGGTCGACCAGCGCTTCCGCACCGACATGGCGGAGGTGACATGGCGCTAGAAGCGCGCGGTGCCGAGGCAGTGGTCACGGCCTGCGAGTGGCACGGCCGTCCCGCGGTCGCGAAANATCGCAACCGCCGCAGCTACCGCCACCCCGACCTGGAGGCACGGCTGGTCGCAGAGCGGCTGCGCGCCGAGGCGCGTTTGCTCGGGCGCGCGGCCGAGGCGGGGCTGCCGGTGCCGGTGCTCTACGCGGTCGACCCCGCTGCGGCGACGCTGGTAATGGCGCGGCTCCCGGGCGAGCCGCTCGAGCGGGCGCTGCGCGCTTCCGACGGCGCGCGCTGGCTGCCGCAGCTCGGCGAACTACTGGCGCGCATCCACGCGGCGGGCATCGTCCATGGCGACCCGACCACCAGCAATTTTATTGCAGCCGACGGCGAGCTCGGCGCGAATGCCGGGCTCGCCGTTATCGACTTCGGCCTCGGCGCCGCGACCGACGATGACGAGCAGCGCGCGACCGACCTACGGGTGCTGCTCGAATCGCTCGAGGCGCATCACCCCGAGCTCGCGGCGCGCGAACCGCTCCTCGCGGCTTACGGTGCGTGGGACGGCGGCGCTGGCGTGTTGGAGCGACTGGCGGCACTCGAGCAACGTGGGCGCTACAACCTCGTGCGCGGCTAATCCACCTTCTTATCTTTCCGCGAAAAGGTGGGACACGATTTTTATTGGCAATACGATTTACCGTTAACTTTAAATATAATCAGTTATACTTGTCACATCCGTGATTGGTTACCTGAAACTCCTCGTGATTGCGTTGCCCTGGGAGTTTTTCCTGTTGCCACTCATCTTTGGCCACTGAACTTTTTGCGTTGCCGCAGTGCCGCTCTTTTGCGCTTGACGAACCGTTAAGAACGCCGACGGCTTCNCCGGCCGCATGGTGAACGACGGAGGCGCGGGAGGCAGTCGGGCGCACCGCGCTGCTGGCGCGAGCCTGCTGTTGCTGGCGCTGGCGTGCCTCGCGCTTGGGGCCAGCGGCGAGAAGGCGCCGGAGTGGGAATACATCCTGCCGAGCCCGGCGACCGACATCGCGCTCTCCGACGACGGCGTTAACCTCTCGGCGGGCTGGGGCAACCGGCTCGGCTGGTTCTACACCAACTCGTCGGTGCCGCTGAAGAACTTCCAGCGCGACGCGGCGGGGCCGATGGCGCTCTCGGCCGACGGCAAATACCTCTTCGCCGCCGGCGAGGGCAACGACGGCGGGCAGAAGCTGACGCTGTGGGAGGAGCGCGCGAAGGAGTGGAATCCGCCTTACGGGGCGGCGATGACCATCACCGACGTCGACGTTTCGGCCGACGGCGCATACCTCGTGGCGGGCGACTACAACGGCAACATCTACGTCTTCCGCCGGCAATCGAGCACCCCTATCTGGACCGCCTCGCTGAGCGAGATTGGCGTGCTGCAGGTGGCGATTTCGCCCGGCGGAACGTGGGTCGCGGCGGGGACGCAGTCTGGCGAAATCCACCTCTACGAGCGCTCCTCGGGCAACGAGTCCTGGGTCTATCCCAGCGCTCCGCGAATCTACGACTTGGAATTCGCGCGCGAGGCGCCGCTGCTGGCGGTCGCGTCGGGCTCCGCAAACTCGGGCCAGCTCTACCTATTCTCCAACGCCAGCANTGAGCCGCTGGTCGACTACCCCATCTCGAAGGCGGTCACGTCCGTCGCGGTCCACCGCAACGGCAGCTGGCTGGCTGGTGGCGCCGACGACGGCAAGGTCTACCTGATTTCGGCGCAGGACGGTGGTACTGAAGAGTGGAGCTACAGCCTTGGCACCTCGGTCGACGACATCGCCGCCAACGGNGTCGGGACGCACCTGCTGGCGGGCGGCGGCAACAAGCAACTGGCACTGCTCGCGGTGGCCGACGGCGTGCCACTCTGGACTACGACGGTCGAGGACCCCATCACCTGCGTCGCCGCCTCATGGCGCGGCGAATACCTCGCGGTGGGGCAGGAGGACCGGCTGGCGCTCTTCTACGAAGTGGCGCTCGACAACCAGCCGCCCAANGCCACCATCGTCTCGATATCGCCGTCGACCGCGATGCCGGGCTGGAACGTCACCTTCANNGGCAGCGGCGAGGATTCGGACGGGAGCGTCGTCGGCTACTACTGGCGCTCGTCGCGCGACGGCGGGCTCTCCNACNAGGCGCAGTTCAACGTCTCGTGGCTCTCGGCGGGCTACCACACCATCTTCCTGAAAGTGCAGGACAACGACGGTCTCTGGGGTGCCGAGGTCTCGACCGAGGTCGCGATTGGCGACTTCCCGACCGCGACGCTCGAGCCAGTCATCCCCTGCCCCGGGGCGGGCGATTGTGTCGTCAATCAGGGTGACACGGTCACCTTCACCGGCAGCGGGACGCCACTCACCAACGTCTCGGCCGCCATCAACGCCTTCTGGTGGGAGTCGTCACGCGACGGCCCGCTCTCGACCGCGGCGCAGTTCTCGACCAGCGCGCTGTCGCGCGGCTGGCACACCATCACTTTCCGCATCAGCAACACCGACGGCTTCTGGTCGGCCAACGTCACCGCCACGCTGCGCGTCAACGGGCAGCCGACCGCCTACATCGCCAGCGTCTCGCCTAACCCGGCGTTGGTGGGGCAGACGGTGATGCTCTCGGGCGACGGCCTCGACCCCGAAGGCGACGCGGTCACCTACCTTTGGAACTCGAGCCGCGACGGCTTCCTCGGCGACAGCACGCTGCTCTACCTAGGGCAGCTCTCGGTCGGCGAGCACCTCGTCACGCTGGCGGTGCGCGACTCCGATGGCTTCTGGAGCGCCTCGGTCAACCGCACGCTGGCGGTCTGGTCGCCGCCGACCGTCACCGCCCTTTGCCCTGAGGACGGCATCGTCGGCGATGAGCTGTACTTCAGCGCCAACGCGAGCGACTCTGACGGGCAGGTCATCCTCTACGAATGGGACTTTCAGTCGCCGACAGGGGTGCTGCTGAAGGTGGACAACTTCGGCGCGACGCCCGGTGCGTACAAGGTCTACGACCGTATGCCGCCCGGAGATGAGCNGTTCTACAACATCGTGCTGAGGGTCACCGACGACGACAGCCTCTCGTCGACCGCCAACTGCGTCGTCTTCATGTCCGAGCCAGCGCCGCCGGCTACGNCCGGCGGCGCNGGCNNCAGCGGAGGCTTCTCGCTCGATCTGGGCGAAGTGGCCGGCATCCCAGCTACAACTCTCCTTGCGGGGGTGCTGCTGCTAATGCTGCTGATGGTGGGTGGAACCTGGTTCATGACTCGTGAGCAACCGCCACCGTCGCTGGCCGCCCCCACTCCACTGCCGCCCCCAGCTGCCGCCCCGTCGCCCATCAAGCGGCGCCAGAAGCGAGCACGACGCAAGGCGACCGTGGAGACCGTGACCATCGAATGCCCCGGCTGTAGCGCACGGATGGAAGTACCGAAGACCGGCGGAGTGCAGACGGTGGAGTGCGACTCATGCGGCCTCTCGGGCGAGATGGAACTGTAGCCCCCTCCTTTTTACCGGTGCTCGCCATCACCCGCGCAGCCANATGAAACGCACCAAGTTAATCAACGACCCGGCCGAGCTGGTAGCCCTGTTCCGGTCNGTGGATTCGCCCGAGCGACGCGCGGTCCTCGCGCTGCTGGCGGGAGGCTGGACCCCGACGAGTGAGCTGGCCGACAAGTTCGGTGACGNGGCGTTCGCCGCCATCACCTACTTCGAGAAATTCAAGCTGGTAGAGTCACGCTGGGAGGTGACGGACGGCAAGCCCGAAAAGGCGTACCGTACTTTCTACAATGCGTTCCAGATTTCGACCTCGCTCACCTTCGAGGAGACCGAGCAGCTGCTGACAGTAGTGCTTTTGACGCCTGAGGAGTTCGATGAAATCGAGGGAAAGATTATGGAAATGGTCGGTGACGAAGGGCGTTTCGCCAACGATATCGCGCGCGAGCTCGAGCTAACCACACTGCAGCTCAAGGGGCTGGTGCGACGCTCGGTCAAGTTCAACTCCCGCGGCCATAATATAGTCCCCATCCGGGAGGAAAANTAATGAACAAACCCGACATCGACGGCAGCCTGCCGGGCGACGAAGANGAAGTGGAGGAACAGTCGGTGCGCCGCGAAAGCGAGCCAGCGGTGCGGCGTCAGGGCACGCCCCCCGCCCCGCGTTCCGCTACCGAGTCGGCGAGCAACTGGGGCTTGATGTCGGACGAGACGTCGCCCGACNCGATGCGCGAGANGCTGTCGNTGATTGCGGGCGCCGGCTTCACGACGCTGCTGGCGTACTTCTATTTCTTTATCTACATGGTCGAAAAGGAGATGCTACAGCTGGCGATAGTAGTCACCGTCCTGGTTGCAGTCTCGCTCTGGTTCTACATGCGTGGNGCGGCCCGGATGGATCCGGTGCGCGCCAACTTTTTCGCCGGAGTCATTGGCATCCTCGCGCTCATCGTGCTGTGGCAGGGATGGGACGCTGCAAAGCAGCACCTTATCGTCTCGGCGCTGCTCTCCACATTCTCGACCTTCTGCTTCCTCAAGGCGTCCGAACTGGAGTAAGTCTTGATTCCTGGCGGGCNCGGTTCCCTGCGTTGGATGTTACTGGCGCTCCCGCTTCTCGTGCTGCTGCTGCCGCAGGCCGCGGCGGTGCCTTCCATCCCGTACGACCTCGCGCCGCAGCCGCTAGGCCATGCGCCACCGCAGGACCAGCAGACCGAGCAGCCGCAGCTAGCGCAGCGCGACTGGATTGGCGACGCGCACCTGCTGGTGCTGCTCATCCAGTTCCCCGACTANCCGGCCGACAGCGAACACGACNTCGCGTACTACGAGGAGCTGCTGTTTGCGCGCGAGGCGGGCTCGATGTGGGACTTCTTCGACGAGAACTCGTACGGGCAGTTCAACATCTCNGGNACGGTCGTCCCGCAATGGCTCAACGCCAGCGAGAACATGTCCTACTACGGTGAATACGAGTTCCAGAATTCGGAAGCGCAGGGCAACGCGCAGACGCTGGTACGCGAGGCGGTCGCGCTGGCGCAGCCGTTCGTCAACTTNAGCCACTTCGACCGTGACGGCGACGGCAACCTCGACCACCTGATTATCGTCCACTCGGGGCCGACCGACGAGTCGAACGGCGGCGGCGGTCCTGCCGGTGACGACGCCATCTGGTCTCATCGCTGGGCGATTTCGGCTGAATACCGCAACGGGACGCGCATAAGCGGCTACGCGATGCAGGGTGAGGGGACGCCAATGGGAGTCTTCGGTCATGAGTTCGCCCACGACCTCGGGCTGCCGGACCTTTACGATACAGACTATTCTTCCTCAGGCATTGGGCACTGGGGCATGATGTCAGGCGGCTCCTGGCTNAATGGCGGTGACACACCAGCCCAGCTCTGTGCCTGGTCCAAGATATTCCTGGGGTGGGTAGAACCAGCCCTGCCCTTCGCGGGGGAAGGGGAGTACAANCTCTCGCGTGTCGAGGACAATGCCTCTATCATGAAGATTCCTATTGACGGCCTCGGCGGCCGCGAATACTTCCTGCTCGAGAACCGGCAGAACGTGGGCTACGACACCTACCTCCCCGGGCATGGCCTGCTNATCTGGCANATNGACGANGACGGCAGCCAGTCGAACGACGCGCACCGCAAGGTCCACCTCGAGGAGGCGGACAACAATAACAACCCGAAGCAGGCGGACGACCCGTGGGCCAACACCACCAGNGGTTTCACCAACGTCTCGAGTCCGTCGAGCCACAATTATGACGGTGCCGAGACACATATTGGCGTGACCAACATTTCTGTCTCGGGCGACTGGATGACCTTCGAATTGCAACTCCCGTCTGACCTGGCGGTCGTCCGTGCCAGCCCGGGCTGGGTCGAAGTGCACCAGCCGACGCTGCTGACGCTAACGGTAGAGAACACCGGCTTTGAGAGCCTGAACGCGACGCTACTCGTCAGCGGCGTCGTTGAGCGCACTGTCGCGGTGCCGTGGCTCCCGCCCGGCGCTGCGTGGGAGTGGAGNGANGCGTGGACGCCCGGCGCGTGGGGCNACTACACGCTCGAAGCGGAGCTGGTCGTGGAGGACGACGAGCCCTCCAACAACGCGCTGACACACACTTTCGCGACGACGGTCGTAATTATGTTCGAGGATTTCGAATCGGGCCTCGCGTGGCCGGTGGCTAACGAGAGCCTCTGGAACGCGACCGGCGGGCGCAGCTACTCTGGCGAACGCGCACTTTGGTGCGGCGTCGGCAGTGGCTACATTGACGACATGAACGACACGCTGCTGCTGCCGCCGTTCGCGCTTGGGGGCTTCGACTCGGCGTGGCTTGACTTTTCACACTGGTTCAATACCGAGGCGAACTACGACGGCGGTGTGGTCGAGTATACCACCGACGGCGAAAACTGGAGCCTGCTAACGCCCGAAGGGGGCTATCCCGGCAGTGCGTCCGCCGCGGGCGGCAGCGCGTTCGCCGGTGGGTCGGGCGGCTGGGTGGGCGCCAGCTTCAACCTGACTGGCTTCGAGAACGTTACGCTGCGGCTGCGGTTCGCAACCGACTTCGGGTCGGTCGCCGAGGGGTGGTTTGTGGACGACCTGCTGGTCCACGGCAGACCCCATTACGGGGTAGCAGCACCGCCCGCGCTCGAGTTCATGGTCTACCCGGAATCAGAGCGGAACGCCAGCGTGCCGTTCACCAACACCGGTGTTTTCGAGGATAATTACAACGTCACGCTTACGCTACCGACGGGCTGGAACGGCAGCGTTCCCACCAACGTTTCCGCAGCGGGCGGCGAGACCGGTGCGCTGCTGCTCGAGCTGTGGCTGCCGCAGCAGGTTCTCGCCGGCAACTACAGCGGCTGGCTCAACATCACGTCGCAAACCGACCCCGACTCGAGCGCGGCTGTC
>PCCI01000027.1 GCA_002731655.1 Methanobacteriota archaeon
GGTCCTGACCTACCGCGGCGAGGCACACTCGACCAGCGATGACCAGACGCGCTACCGGCCGAAAAATGAGTGGGAGTCGTGGCCGCTGGGCGACCCCGTCGAGCGGCTGAAGGCCCATCTCAAGGCAATCGGCGAGTGGGACAACAAGCGCCACAAGGCGCTCGAAAAGGAGCTTGACAAACTGGTCGTCAAGTCCTACAAGAAGGCGGAGGAATACGGCACGCTCGACGCGGGACCGTATCCACCGGCGAGCACGCTTTTCGAAGACGTCTATAAAAACGAACTGCCGCACCTGCGCAAGCAGCGACAGCAGCTGGGGGTCTGATGGCGCAGATGAATATCGTCCAGGCGATCAACAGCGCACTCGACACATTGCTCGAGCGCGACGAGAACGTCGTGATTTTCGGCGAGGATGTCGGCTACTTCGGCGGCGTTTTCCGCTGTACCGACGGCCTTCAGGCTAAGCACGGACTGCACCGCGTCTTCGACACCCCGCTCTCCGAAGGCGGCATCGCGTCCATCGCCATCGGCATGGGCATCAACGGGCTGCGCCCGGTCGCCGAAATCCAGTTTTCCGACTACATTTTTCCCGCCTTCGACCAGATTACCAGCGAGCTGGCGAAGCTGCGCTACCGCTCGGGCGGCGAATACTGGGCGCCGGTCACCTTCCGCACGCCGTGCGGGGGCGGCATCCGTGGCGGCCACTACCACTCGCAGTCGCCCGAGGCCTACTTCACCCACACCCCGGGGCTGAAGGTGGTCGTCGTGTCGAATCCCTACGACGCCAAGGGACTGCTGACGACAGCGGTCGAGGACGACGACCCGGTTATTTTCTTCGAGCCGAAGCGACTCTACAACGGACCGTTCGACGGCGACCACGCCACCGCTGCGAAGAAGTGGGACACCCACCCCGGCGGCGAAGTCCCCGAGGATTACTACCGCATCCCGCTCGGCGAGGCGAAGGTTGTCGCCCCGGGCGATGACGTGACGCTGCTGGCGTGGGGCACTATGGTGCACGTCGCGCAAGCGGCCGCCGCGCGCAGCCCTACGAGCTGCGAGGTCATCGACCTGCGCTCGCTGCTGCCACTCGACCTAGAGGCCATTGTCGCCAGCGTTCAGAAGACCGGGCGCTGCGTGGTAGTCCACGAGGCACCGCGCACGAGCGGCTACGGGGGTGAGCTGGCGGCGCAAATCATGGAGGAGTGTTTCTGGCAGCTGGAAGCGCCAGTCGAGCGCGTCACGGGGTGGGACACTCCTTTTCCCCACACGCTGGAATGGGAGTACTTCCCCAGCCAGGAGCGAGTGATGGAAGCGATTGCGCGAACGATGGAAAATAACTGAAATGGGCAAGTACGTATTCAAGCTGCCGGATGTCGGCGAAGGCATCGTCGAAGGCGAGATTGTCGAGTGGAAAGTCAAGAAGGGCGAGACGGTCGCCGAGGACCAGCCGCTTGTGGATTTGATGACTGACAAGGCAACCGTCGCGATTCCGTCGCCCGTCAGCGGCAAGGTGCTCTCGACGACCGGCAAACCGGGCGACATGGTCCCGGTTGGCGCCGAGTTGATTGTATTCGACGTCGAAGGCAAGGGCGGGGAACCGGAACCNGAAGCCACTCCCGAACCCGAGCCGGCCNCTGAACCCGCNCCAGCCGACACNCCGGCTCCCACTCCAGCNCCGGCAGCNCCCCCTGCGCCCACACCTGCGGCGCCCCCGGCGGCGGCCGCACCGACCGCGACGGGNAAGCGGCCGCTCGCGTCGCCAGCGGTGCGGCGGAGGGCGCGCGAGGCGGGCGTCGAGNTGNCGGGAGTGCCNGGCAGCGGGCCGGNGGGGCGAATCTCGCACNANGACCTGGANGCNTTCCTGCAATCGGGAGGTCGCCTGANGGGGGGCCAGCGCGGACAGAANCGGACCGGCACGACCGAAATCCCGGTTATCGGGCTNCGGCGCAAGATTGCCGCTAAGATGGCTGCGTCGAAGTCGCGCATTCCGCACTTCAGTTATCTTGAGGAGATTGACATTACCGAACTNGAATCGCTGCGCCAGCACCTGAACGCGACGCGCAGCGGCGAACAGCCGAAGCTGACCTACCTGCCGTTCCTGATGCAGGCGCTGGTACGGACGCTACAGCAGCACCCGGGCTGCAACGCGCTCTACGATGACGAGCGTAACGTCGTCGTCCAGCACGAGGCGCTGCACGCTGGCATCGCGACGCAGACCGACGGCGGGCTGATGGTGCCGGTGGTGCGGCACGCCGAGGCGCGCGACGTCTGGGACTGCGCCAATGAAATGCGGCGCGTCTCGCAAGCGGCGCGCGAGAAGACCGCCACGACCGAAGAACTTTCGGGCTCGACGATTACTATCACCAGCCTAGGCGCGCTGGGAGGGCTGGGTGCAACGCCAATTATCAACCACCCCGAAGTAGCGATTATCGGCGTCCACAAGGCCGAGGAGCGAGCGGTCGTGCGCGACGGCAACATCGTCGTGCGGAGCATGATGAATCTCTCGGGGTCGTTCGACCACCGCGTCGTCGACGGCTATGACGGCGCCCGGATGATGCAGACGCTGAAGCAGATGCTGGAACATCCGGCGACAATTTTCATCTAATCATGGAACGCAAATGCAAGGTGCTGGTAGTCGGCGCCGGACCGGGAGGCTACGTCGCCGCCATCCGCGCCGGACAGCTCGGGCTCAATACAATAATCATCGAGGGCGACCGCGCCGGCGGCACCTGTCTGATTCGCGGCTGCATTCCGTCGAAGGCAGTAATACACGCTGCGAGCCGCTTCGAGGAACTGGGCGCGCACACTGGCGCGGGCGAGATGGGCATCTCGCTTCCCGACGGCCCACTGCTGAACATGGGCGCGCTGGTGGCGTGGAAGGAGTCGATTGTCGACAAACTCAACAGCGGCGTCGAAACGCTGCTGAAGAAGGCGGGCGTCGAACTGCTGCAGGGCTGGGCCACATTTCACGATGGCAAGACTTGTGACGTAAAGACTGCCGACGGCAGCGTGACCATCACGGCCGAGCACGTGATTCTCGCCACAGGATCCCTGGCGACAGAGCTGCCGTTCATGCCATTCGGCGGCAACATCATCTCGTCGACCGAGGCGCTCGAGCTGAAGGAGCTGCCGAGCAAGCTGGTGATAATCGGCGCTGGCTATATCGGGCTCGAACTTGGGATTGCGTACCGCAAGCTCGGCTGCGAAGTGGAATTCGTCGAAGCGCTGGACCGCATCCTGCCGCTCTACGATACGGAGATGGTGCGACCGATTTCGATGTGGCTGCGCCGCCACAAGGTGCCGGTGCATCTCGGCGCGAAGGCGACTGCTGCCAAGACGCGCGGGAAAACAACGACGGTCGAGTTCACCGATTCCGACGGAAAGACGCAGAAAGCCAAGGGCGACCGCGTACTGGTGACCGTCGGCCGCCGCCCCTGCACCAAGGGCTGGGGGCTGGAGAATATGGCAGTCGACCTGGACGGGCCGTTCGTCAGGGTCGACAGCCGTTGCCGCACGTCGATGCGCAATGTCTGGGCCATCGGCGACCTTGTCGGCGAACCGATGCTGGCGCACAAAGCGTCGGCGCAGGGCGAAATGGTCGCCGAAATCATCGCCGGCCACCGCCGCGAATTCGACCCAGTCGCTATCCCGGCGGTCTGCTTTGCAGAGCCCGAAATCGTCGGCGTCGGCCTGACGCCCGCCGAGGCGGAGGAGGCGGGCATCGCCACGACTATCGGCAAGTTCCCCTTCGCCGCGAGCGGACGCGCGCTGGCGATGCAGGCGGGCGCTGACGGCGGCTTCGTACGCATCACCGCCCGGCGCGATGACAACGTCATCGTCGGCATCCACGCCGTCGGCGGGCACGTTGCCGAACTGAGCGGGGAATTTGCGCACGCGCTCGAGATGGGAACGCGACTGGAGGACATTGCCGGGACCATCCACGTCCACCCGACGCTGACCGAGGCGTTCGCCGAGGCGGCGCTGGCGGCGCTGGGGCACGCCATCCACGTCGCCAAATGAGCGAGGTCGTGACGCTGGAAACGCGGGCGCGGCTGGCGCCGGTGACGCTGCTGCACGCTGGCCAACGCACTCACGCCACGGTTGACGCGGTGATGCAGGCACTGCAGGCGCAACGCATTAGCGACGAAATCCCGGACACGCTGATTTTCGTCGAACACCCCGAGGTCATCACCGTCGGGCGCCGCGCGAAGGTCGATGGCATCACGGCGCCGAACGGCTACGCGTCGCGCGAGGTGGACCGCGGCGGCGGCATCACCTGGCACGGGCCGGGGCAGCTCGTCGGCTACCCTGTCTTCCGCTGGCGCGAGGAATCGATTCGCACGGTAATCACGCTCATCGAGGAGTGGATTATCGAATCGCTCGCAACTTTCGGCGTTGACGCCGGGCGCAACCCCGCCATGATGGGGGTCTGGCTCGACGGTTTCAAGGTCGCGAGCATCGGGCTGCAGTTCAGCCAGTGGGTCTCGCGCCACGGCTTCGACATCAACTTGTCGACGCCGGGCGACCGCCTGCAAGCGGTCGCCGGCTGCGGCCTGCCGGTGGGCCGGCACACATCGCTGGCGGCGCTCGGACACGACATTCCGATGTGCGCGATGGAGGCGGCGCTGCTGGCACAGATGCCGGCGGTGCTGGGGCGCGAAATGGCTGCCGAGCGCGGCTGGGATTCCTGACGACCAATATTTAAACTACGAAGCCAGCTGTATCGGCTTCCGCCAGCCGTGACTGGTGGCCTTCGAGGAAGCCCCCCAGCAGGTCGCCCGCGAGCGCCTTGCAATCGCCGCAGAACCAGCTGCCGTCGGCGCAGCCATCGTGAATTTTCTTGAGCTTTGAGTCGTCGTCCATGAGGTGGTAGGCGTATAGCTCGAAAACCGGGCATTCGAGCGGGCGGCCGCCCGTCTTTCGATGCTCTTCGACCGNCGCACCGCCGGTTGTCTGCGCCCGCTTCACCTTCCGCTGCGCTTCCTTGGGAGAGTCGGCGAGGAAGATGGCGCTGTCGGGTTCGGACGACGACATCTTGCCGCCGGTGAGGCCGAGCATCAGCCGATGGTAGCTGCTCGAGGGNGCCATGAAGCCGAAGCCGNCGTGCGACGCGTCGACATACGCCAGCGCGGCGTCGATATGCTCGACGTCCGCTGGATGCNCGTCGTCCAGATAGAGCGCGCCGTAATCGACCTTCANCTCCTGNTTTTTGAAGCCCAATTTNGCGCAGAGNTTGCCNGCNTCCTTCAGCAGCTTTGCGGTCCCGTCGCCGGCGGTCGCGAAGGCGCCGATGCGGCCGTCCTTCGCCTGCCGGCAGCGCACNTTACGCACCGCCGCCACGAGGTCGCGCGTCAGCCGNAGGTGCGGATCCTGGTCAACGCCNACTGGCACAAGCGTNGGGCGCGGGCCGCCGAACTCGGCGAGCTGCGGGTGGAGGATGTCGCCTGCCTGCACCAGCGGCGCGGTGGCGTGCGCGAGGCTGGTCGAGCCNCTGAAGCCGTAGAGCGCTTCGAGCTTCGACCAGTTGACGCGGTGCGAAAGCTGGTGCGCCAGCCGCAACACCTGCACTCGCTCAGACTGGAAGTAGAACTGGCACGGCTCGAGGCCGAGCGCGACGAAGTGCCGCAGGTATTCCACAACGGCAAAGTCGCGGCACTCATCGAGCGGTAGGTCACGCGTCGCCGCCGCTTCGAGGTCGGCGACCGCGATGAAGACGTCGGTGCCGAGCCGCTGGTAAGCGATGACCTGGTCGAGCAGCATCTTGTGNCCGAGATGCATCTTCCCCGACGGCATCAGCCCGGTCATCAGCGCCGTNGGCTTNCCGTCGGCCAGCGCGCGGCCGAACGGCTCCCAGCCGCGGTGCGCGAAGACGATGCTGCGGCGGAAGAGCGACCCTTCCGGTAGCCCCGTTGCGTCGGGCGCCAGCGTCCCGAGNCCNAACTGGTCGCGCAGCCGCGTGTAGTCCTTGATGCGGTCGCTGGCCCACGGGTCCAGTTCCATCGCTCNCCGACAGTCCGGGGGGTTAAAGGTAATGCGCAGCCGCGCATCCCCCACCATGGAGTGGCCGCGCGCAATCCTGCANCTTGACATGGACGCCTTCTTCGTCAACGTCCACCTNCTCNACCACCCCGAGGACCGCGGGCTGCCGCTCGCCATCGGCGGCAAGCCNGGAACGCGCGGCGTCGTCGCGTCGGCCAGCTACGAGGCGCGCCAGCNCGGCGTTNGCTCGGCGATGCCGGCGACGCAGGCGGCNCGNCGCTGCCCCGAACTCAAGTTCGCCGCGCCCGACTGGGAGCGCATCGAGGGCTGCTCGCGCGAGGTGATGCGNCGGCTGGCCGAGTTCGGCCCGCTCGAGCCGCTCTCGGTCGACGAGGCGTTCGTCGATTTGGGCGAGACCGCGGTGCCAGAGAAACTGGCGCCGCGGCTCCGCAAATACATTTCGAGCGAAACCAAGCTGCCGGCGTCAGTTGGCCTTGCAACGTGCAAGCTGGTCGCCAAGGTCGCGAGCGACTTCGAAAAACCCAAAGGCTGCACAATTGTGCCGCCCGACGGCGAGGCACAGTTTCTCGCGCCGCTCCCCGTCAGGCGACTCTACGGCGTCGGCCCGAAAACCGGCGTCGCGCTGGGCGAGCTGGGCATCGAGACCTGCGGGGAGCTAGCGCAGGTCGACGTGCAGGCGCTGCTGCCCGCCTTCGGCAGCTACGGCGCGGTGCTGCGCCAGCTGGCGCGCGGCATAGACACTCGGCCGGTCGACCCGAGCCCGTGGGAGCGCAAGCAAATCTCGACCGAGCGCACCTTCGCACAGGACGTCGACGACCGCGAGCCGCTGCTGGCGGCGCTCGCCAAGCTCTGCGAACAGGTCGCCGGCGAGCTGGCTCGCTCAGGCCGCACCGGCCGCACGGTGACGCTCAAGCTGCGCTGGGCTGACTTCACGACCATCACTCGCCAGCGGACGCTCCCGGGCGAAATCGCCGCCGCGGCCGACATCCTGCGCGCCGCGACCGTGCTGCTCGACCGCAACTGGGCGACGGGGCAGCCAGTGCGGCTGCTAGGCGTCGGCGTCAGCCGGCTCNGCACGCGGGCGCAGACGCGGCTGGGGGAGTTCTAAAAGTCGAAGAGACTTTTCTGCTTCCTGTCGGCCGCCACGTCAGGCTTCTCCGGCTCCGCCGCTTCGTCGCTGGCAGCGGCCGCCCGTTTCGCCGCGGGCGGCCGCGTCTTGAGTGTGATGACTTCGCGCTCCTGCCGGTAGGGCTGCGACGCTTCCATTATGGCTTTCAGCTTGCGGTCTTTCGGAATCGTGCCGAGCAGCTGCGCCAGCTCGCCTTCGGTCAGCTCCAGCTTGCCGGCGATGCACGCGGCCTTGTCCGCATCGCCACGGCAGCTCGCCGCGACAACGGCGAGCTGCTCCAGCTTCGCCTGCCGCTTGGACATGTGCGCCGCCGCACCTATCTTGGCGGCGAGCGAGTCGCGCGCGGCGCGGGTGCCGCGCGAGGCGCCCATCTTGCGAATCCACGACGGGAACTGCAGCCGCGCGCCCGACGGGGGATGGTGACGCGAGAGCGCAACGCCGCTGCTCAGCAGCTCGCTGGCGTAGCCCCACAGACCGTAATTCTGCTGGCGGCGGGTGCGCGCCAGCAGCAGGTCGGCGTGCGCGACGCGGCGATAGGCGCGCTCGAGGTCGTTCGGCTGGCGGTAGACCAGCGGCAGGTTGTCGCTGACCCACGTCGCAACTTCGCCGGGCGGCTCGTGCAGGTCGAAAATCGCCTTGCGGGGGCCATCGTAGTCGTCGCCTTCAAAGATGGCGCGCAGCGTGTCGAACATCTCCGACTCGCGGTCACGGACGCCGAGCGCATCAACCTGCTCGTCGTCGACCGTCAGCCCCCCTTCGGCCAGCGACTGCAGGTCGTTGAGTGCACCGCGCAGGTCGCCGCTCGCGTTGGCGGCGAGCCGCTGGACCANCGCCGGCTCGATTTCGATGTTTTCGGCGGCGGCAATTTCGGTCAGCACTTCGCGGATGGTTGCGACAGGGAGCCGCTGGAACTTGATGGTCTGCGCTATCCGCCGGAACGCACCGCCACTGCCCTTCGTGAGCGCGTAGAGGTCGTTGACCGTCAGGATGACCGGCTGACGCGTCTCGCGCAGCGTCCGCATCACCGCCTTGCGGCCGCCGCGGTCGCTGTAGTCCTTCGCCTTGCCGGCCGACTGCTCCGGCCGCTCGTAGAGGTTATCGGCTTCGTCGAGCAGAATCAGCTTGGTGCGCGGCGCGGTGCCGTCGGTGGCGAAGCCCGCGAAGAGTCCCGCCCTGAGGGCGACGCCTTCGATAACCGGCCCCGACCGCGCGTCGGAGGCGTTGAGCTCGACCACTTCCCACCCCATTTCACCCGCTAGCGCTAGCGCGGCCGAAGTCTTGCCGCAGCCGGCCGGCCCCGCCAGGATTACGCCACGCTGGTCAGGGATGCCGCGCGCCCACGCCGAACCCCACGCGCGGAGCTGCGCCACGGCATGCGGGTTACCCTTGACGTCAGCGAGGGTGCGCGGGCGATACTTCTCGCTCCAGGGCAGGTTGCTCATCGGCCCAATTGCGTGAAGAAGTGCGCTTTCTGGCGCACCAGAATCGAGCTAGCGTTACGTGATATGGTCCAGCTCCAAGTCATGATTGCCGCCGCGCAGGTGAGCATCGTGAAGGTGAAGCTGGTGCGGAACTCCTTGACCGCGTCAAGGTTCTCCTGCGAGAGCTGGAAGACCGAGATGTCCCACGCCGACGAGTGCGCCATCCAGACCAAGTAGCCGGCGGCGAACGCTCCAGCCAGTGCCGGGACCCACAGCAGCCGGCCGGTGCGCAGCTGCAACTGCCGCACCGGCGCCAGCAGCACCAGCGCCAGCCCGATGCCGACCAGCGTGAAAAACCAAGTCATGAACCGCTCCTGATAGAAATTGATAGCCGTCACGGGGGCGTCAATCGCCAGCCCCATTGGCGCGAAGGCTACCGTAATCGCAGCCATGAACGCCAGCCGCGAGAGTGTCAGCATCGTCAGCGGCAGTCCGCGCTCGACCTCCAGCTGGCCGAAGGCGCGGCGAATCAACCGGATTAGCAGGAACATACTCAACGCGAGCGGCGCGAAGACTATCATCACGAACACCATCGCACCGGTAATCTGCCCCACAATACCCTCGGAATCCATACCCGTCTGGCGCATAATTGCCTCTGATTCCTGTAGCACGATGGTCCCAGCGGCGACGTAGGTTGCTGCAACCAGCAGCCCAGTGAAGAAGATGCGGCGGCCGAAGGCACGGTAAGTGAACGCGTCGGGTTGGTCCTCGATGAGCCGCACCATCGCAGCCCGAACGCTGCGCCCCCTTTAGAGCGTTGTCTGCTCAGGCTCGCGCCGCCCCGCCAGCTGTTCCGCCAGCCGCGGGCCGATGCCGGGCACCCGAGCCAGCTCCGCCTCGGTGGCGCTGGTGAACGCGTCGGGCGCCGCGAAGCCGTGGTTGAAGAGCGCCCGCGCGCGGATGCGCCCGACGCCGGGGAGCGCGAGCAGGGGCAGCAGCTCGCGTCGCACGCCGTGGGTGACACGCGTGCGCAGCTGCTCCAGCTCCGCAACTGCCTCAGGTGCGAGCAGACGCGCCAGTTCGGTGGCGGCGTAGAGCAGCCATTCGGCGACGTCGACCTTGGCGCGGATGTCGCCCGGCGTGGTTGAGTAGCGCTTGAGCAGCTGCTCCTCGGGCATCTCCTCGCTCCAGTCCTGTAGCAGCAGCGCGGTCTTCAGGTCCCACAGGTAAAATTCCATCTCGACCTGGTCCTCGGGAGTCGGGAGCATCAGTTCGCCTTTGGCGTTCATCATCCGCACCAGNTAGGTCTCCATCTCCTGCTTGCGCACGTAGAGCGAATAGATGTCAGGCGTCCGCGCCACCATGTGCAGCAGTCCCAGCGGGTTGGGCGGGATGCCCGATTCGAGCGCGCGCCGCATCGTGACGCCCGTAAGTGGGTCGACATAGAGCTGTGCGACGCGGCGGCCGAAATCGGTCGCCGCGAATCCCTCGCGCTGCNTCTCGCTGGCGGGGGCGAANTCGCCCGGCTCCGCGCCGGCCATCGTAATTAGCCCCTCCTCGCGCAGGAATTCGAGCACGCGGTTGAGCCGGTGCTGCGTGCGCCACAGCTCACCCTGCGCGCCGAAGAGCGTGCGGTCGAGAAAGCTGTGCAGCGCCTCGCGGTCGCTCGCAGCACCGGCCGCAATCAGCGCCAGTAGGTGGGTGCGCAGCGCCGGCTCGGCGCCCAGTCGCGACACCACCGGCTCCGGCTCGCCGCGGAAATAGGCCGCCTCGACCTCCTCGGCCTGCGCAACATCCTTCACCATTAGCACTCCTTCGCCTTCGGCGTCGTAGCCCGGCCGTCCCGCACGGCCGAGCATCTGCAGCACCTCGAGCACCGGCAACGGCTGGTTGGACTGGAATGATGCTTCCCAGCGCTTCAGGTCGCGCACGATAACGCGTCGCGCCGGCAGGTTGACGCCGGCCGCCAGCGTCGGGGTCGCGACCAGCGCCTTCAGCCGCCGCTCCCGAAACTGCGCCTCGACCAGTTTGCGGTGCCGGTTGGTCAGCCCAGCGTGGTGGAACGCGACGCCGCGACGCAGCAGTTGCGCCAGCCCGCGGTCGAAGCTGGTTGCCTCGTCGGCNCCCGCCTCCAGCGCGTCAGCCGCTTCCGCCAATGCCTCGCGCTCGGCGGGCGAGAGCGCCAGCTCGGTAATTGGCGCCAGCCGTTTCGCCTGCGCTTCGGCGCCGCGTCGCGTCGAGACAAAGACCAGCGACTGGTCGGGCAGTCGCTGCTGCACCAGCCCCTCGGTGCCGGCACGCGGCAACACCTGCCGTGCGCCCGCTTCCCACTCAAGCAACGTGTCGGTGCAGATGCCGCGTGCCAGCGGCACGGGGCGAAAGTCGCTACTGACAAGCGCCGCGCCGAGCCATTCGGCAATTTCAGCCGCGTTGGAAACCGTTGCCGAGAGCGCTACAATTTGCAGATTGGGCACCAGCTCGCGGAAGCGCGTCAGCGTCACCTCGAGCGTCGGCCCCCGATTGGAGTCGTTGAGCAGGTGCACCTCGTCAGCGACAAGGCAGCCCACCTGCGGCAGCCAATCGGGCGAGTGGCGCAGCAACGAGTCGGCGCGCTCGCTGGTCGCGACGATGATGTCGCAATCGCCCAGTCCGCGCGTGCGGTCGTAGTCACCGACGCTGACCCCGACGCGCGCCTGCGGCAGCACCGCCTTCGTCAGCGCGTGCAACTCCTCGACCTTCTCCCACGCCAGCGCGCGCAGCGGGACTAGATACATGCCGCGGCGGCCCGCCGCCGCGGCGCGCAGCAGCGCGAGGTAGGCGACCAGCGTCTTGCCGGCGGCAGTCGGCACCGCCAGCAACAGCGACTCGCCGCGCTCGACCAGCGGTATCGCCTCCACCTGCGGAGGGTAAAGCTCAGCTATACCGAAGTGCTCCAGAATAGCGGGCAGCACCCTACCAGCTCTCTTCGTCAACCAGCCCGAACTCTGGGCGCGACTGCAGCACGAGGTAGAGCGCAATAGCGCCGAAAAGCGTCGAGAGCATGAAGGGACCCATCCCGACAATGGCGGCCGCGCAGCCCACCAGCACCAGCGTGTAGTTCTGCCGCATCAGTACCAGCACTCCGCCGGCGGTCGCCAGCACGGTGCAGAAGAGCTCCCAGATAATCGCGGCGCGCAGGACCGAGCGGACGAAATCCTCGTCGTATTCCTCCAACGAGGACATCCCGGAATCGGCCATGATTTCGTTCATTTTCACGGTCGCGCCCTCGACCTTGTCCGGGTCACCCAGCGTTCCGTTCAGCAGGATGACGTTGGTGAGCAGCCCCAGCGCCGCCAGCAGCAGCATCAGCCCCGCAACCTGCGGCCGGCTGGTCGAAGGGTAGAGCGCGACATAGTCGCCCGCCGCCGCTCCGTCACCCCAGTCCAGCTCCTCCGAAGCCGTGCCGCCGCCACCGGCCGGCTCCCACAGGAAGCGGTGGCCACAATCGCCGCAGGCGACGTACTCGGAATGCCCCTCCGAAGCCACTTCCGCCTCGGTCGTCGCACCACACTCGGAGCAGGTTACGCTCGCCTCCATCACCGGGCCAGCCGGCAGCGGCTAATTACTTTCGCTCCGCGAGCCGCCGCTGCAAACCCTTCAGCGTGCCGCTCGTCACCAGCGTCTCACCAACGATGCCGTCACCGAGGTCGCCGTTGAGCGCTTCGCGCGCTACTGCCACCGCGGTATGCGGCACGCGCATCACCGCTTCGCCCTCCGCGCAGCTGATGACACGGAACTCCGCCAGGCGACCCGCCAGCAGCCGCTCCAGCTTGCGGCGGCTGATGGCGGGCTCGGTGCGTAGCTGGAGATAGCGGCGGCGGCCCCGCTTTGCCTTGACAACCATGGCGGGTGAGACGTAACCCACAAATAGTTACCACCTGCGGTGCGCGCCACGGGCCCGTGGTCTAGTTGGCTATGACGTCGCCTTCACATGGCGAAGGTCGCCAGTTCGAATCTGGCCGGGCCCACCAGCGGCTTCATAACAGCCCATTTCTGCCGCAGGACGTGTCCCTCTCCGAGAAGATAGCCGACATCGAAGCTGAAATCGCCAGCACCAAGTACAACAAGGCGACGCAGCACCACATCGGTAAGCTGAAGGCGAAGATGGCGCAGCTGCGCGAGCAGGTCATCGCGGCATCGTCCGGCCCGAAGGGGAGCGGCTACAGCGTCCGCAAGGCGGGCGATGCGACGGTGGCGCTAGTGGGGCTGCCGAGCGTCGGCAAGTCGACACTGCTCAACTCGCTGACCGCCGCCGAGAGCGAGATCGCGGCGTACGCCTTCACGACGCTGGACGTGATTCCCGGCGTGCTCAAGCATCGCGACGCGATCATCCAGCTGCTTGACCTGCCGGGGTTGATTGAGGGCGCTGCGCGGGGCGCCGGGCGGGGGCGCGAGGTGCTCTCGGTCATCCGCGCAGCCGACCTGGTGCTGCACATTGTCGACGCCTGCGAGTCGGCACCGCACGTCATCCTGAAGGAGCTGGAGGACGCCGGGCTGCGGCTCGACGGGCGGCCGCCGAATGGCTCAATTGCGCGGATGGGGCAGGGCGGCATCGAGGTCATTTCGACCGTCGAGCAGGACCTTGAGGATGAGGCTATCAAGGTGGTCGCGCGAGAGTATGGCGTGGTCAACGCGCAGATTGTGCTGCGCGAGTATATCGACCTAGACGACCTGATTGACCTGCTGGCCGGCTCGCGCGTCTACGTGCCATCGCTGACGGTGCTGACCAAGGTCGACCTCGCCAGTAAAAAGCAGCTGGCGCGGGCGCGCGAGCTCTGCCCCGGCGCCATCGAGATTGCGCCGCCGACGGGGGAAGGGCTCGACGATTTATGCGACGCGATTTACGCGCGGCTCGATTTTATATCAGTCTTCATGAAACCGCAGGGGCAGGCGGCCGACATGGAAGAGCCGCTGGTGGTGCGGCGCGGGACGAACATCGCCGAAATCTGCCAAGCGCTGCACCGCGACTTCCGGCGCAAGTTCCGCTACGCGCTGGTAACCGGGCCGTCAGCTAAGTTTCCCGGACAAACTGTCGGGCTGGGTCACCGTGTCGCCGACGGAGACGTGGTGAGTATAATCACTCACCGTTAGGCTTTCTGCAGCCGCTTGACGAGCTCGGCCTTCTTACCCGAGACCGGAAGTCCCTGCTTCTTCAGCTCCGCCTTGAGCTGGGCGCCGGTCATCGCGCCGTAGTCGGGCTTCGCCTTCTTCTTCACGGCAGCTCTCTTCTTCGGCACCGCCTTCTTCGCAGCCGGCTTTGCGTCGCCGGAATCGCCGCGCCGGAACAGGCCGGTGAACTTCGAGGCTCCGCTACCGATGGCGGCACCGGTCGCGCGTACGCCACTGCCGATCGCTGAGCCAGTCGCGCGCGCTCCGCGCCCGACGGCGGACGCGCCGCTACCGATAGCGCCCTTGGTGCGTGAACCGGTGCGGCGGGCGCCGCCCGCGATGCGTGAGCCGATGCCAGGCGACGCGTCGCCTGACGGGGTATCTTCAGCGGCGGGTGCCTCTGCGGCAGCCGGTTCTTCCTCCGCTTCCGCAGCGGGCTCGGGGTCCGCTGCAGCGGGCGCCTGGGGCTTGAAACTTATCTTGGAGCGTGACTTGAAGGTGATTTTCTTCCCCTCCGCGGCCGGCTCCTCCTTCGCCAGCGCGTCACCCGCGACCGACTTGGGGAGCTTGTCACCGAACCGCTCGCGGTAGCGCTCCTCGAGCGAGGCCGAATCCTCCTCGAGCATGCTGTCGAGGCGGCGGTGAATATCCATCAGCGGCTTCTCGCTGCGCTTGTGCCAGTCAGCCGGTTGCCCGGCTTGCGCCGCGGGCTGCACGGCTGGCGCGAGTTCGACCGCCGGCTGGGCGGCCGCGACTGCCGGCTGGATGTCCATGTCCATCTCGATGACCATGTCAGGCTGGATGTTGGTCGGCGGTGACGCCAATTCGACTATGGGCTGCGCCTGCGCGACCGGAGCCGCCACCGCGACTGGTGCTACAGATGCTGTGACCGGCTCGAGCCCCGGCTTCTTCGCCCTCTTTTTCTTTTTACGTCCAAACAGGCCCATATTACCAGTACCGCTTGATTATCGTCAGTACCCGCATCCCGAGGTTGGAGAGCGTAGGCGAGCGCTGGGCTCCGCCGTTGGTACGGGAACGGCCCACGAACAGCTCTTCCTCGACTGGAGTCTCTGACGGCACCCGGCCGCAGAACCCCGCCAATTAAAGGCTTTCACCATTCTGGTCCCAGCTCAGCTTGCGCCGCACCAACCGCCGCTGGTTGTACGCCTTGATGATATCGCCCTTGGTAATCAGCCCCACCAACCGCGTGGGATCGTGCGGGTCGACCACCGGCAGGTGGCTGATTTCCTTCTGTCCCAGCAGATCCAGCGCGCGCGTCAGCTGGTCGTCGGGCGTGACGGTTAGCACTTCGCGGACACAGTAGTCACCGACAGTCAGATGGCGGTCGCGGTTCACGACCGCGTTGTGCAGGTCGGCCCAGGTGATGATGCCAACCAGCTTGCCCTCCTCCAGCACCGGGAACGACATGTGACCCGTATCTTCGAGCTGGCTGATGGCCACCTCGAGCGGCGTGTCGGGTGCGAGCGTCATCACATCGCGCGACATCGCCTCCTCGATGGTGAGCATGCGCATCAGGTCCTGCTCGGCACCGAGGTCGATATGGACGCCGCGCTGCGCCAGCTTGGTGGTGTAAATCGAGTGCTCCGATATTACGTAGCAGACCGCGTCCGCAACGACGCACGCTAGCATCAGCGGCAGGATAATCTGGTAGTCGCCAGTCATCTCGAACAGCAGTACGATGGCGGTGAGCGTCCCGCGCGTCGCCGCCGCAGTGAAGGCGGCCATCCCCACCAGCGCGTACGCGCCCGCCGGGGCGGTGAAGCCGAGCGGTGCAACCGCTAGCCCGAAGGTGGCGCCGAGCGCGGCGCCAAGGAACAGCGACGGCGTGAAGACACCGCCGGAACCGCCGCTGCCAATCGATATTGAAGTGGCGATAAGCTTCAGGATGAATAGCACCGCCAGCAGCAACGCCATGTTGTCGATGGTGAGCAGGCCGTCAGGGCCGCGCAGCCGGGCGGTGTCGGCAGTCCCCTGCAGCATCCCGTGGGTAATGTCGAAGCCGTTGCCGAGGATTTCGGGGAAGGCCAGCGCGATGGCACCCACCGTCAGGCCACCCAGTGCTGTCTGCGCCGGCAGCGGCAGTTGGTGCATAGCCGTCATCAGGCGGTCAAAGCCGAATAGCAACTTGATGAAGCCGGTCGCCGCCAGTCCCGCCAGCAGCCCAAGCACGAGGTAGAGCAGGTATTCGAGCGGCGAGTTCAGGCTGTAGGGCGGGAGGCTGTCGAACGCCGAAATGTCGCCTTTGATGGCGCGCGCGACCGCCGTGGCGATTACCGTCGCCACCACCAGCGGAATGAACGATCGGGTGCGGAACTCGGTCACAATCAGCTCAATGGCAAAGATTACTCCACCCAGCGGGGCGTTGAACGCCGTCGTGAGCGCCGCCGCCGCCCCGCAGCCGACCATGGTGCGCGTCTCCTCAACGCTCATCCCCATGCGCTGCCCCACCTCGGAGCCGAAGGTTGAGGCCATCAGGATTAGCGGACCGATGCGCCCCAGCGAGAAGCCGGTGCCGATGCAGATGGCTGCTGCGACGCCCTTGGAAAGCGCGATGCGGGTACCGAGCCGGGCGCGGTTCACCGCCACCGCCTCCATCACCACCGGCACCCCGTGCCCGCGCGCCTCGGCCGCGTAATACTTGATAATCAACCCCGTCGCCAGCCCGCCGGCCGCCGGGACCAGCAGGATCCAAACGCCATAGTTGTGCTCGAGGAAGCCGCCGTCGCGGTAGAAGAGCCACTGGACGCCGTCAATCATCTGCAGGAAGAGCCACGCCAGGCACGCCACTGCGGCGCCCGTGAGCGCGGCCAGCACGTTGAGGCGCAGCATTGGCGAGGTCGCTATCCGTTGTAACTGCGCGGGAGGCAGCGAGAAATTCACGCCGTCAGCACCTCCACGCCGCCGCTGGTCAGCAGCAGCGTGTGCTCCGCCTGCGCCACCATCCCGTGGCCCAGCTCGTCGAGCACCGGGTAGAAGCCCACCGCGCCGCTGCGCAGCAGCCTCTGTAACGGCTTGCGCGGCTCGTCACTGAACGCGTGCAGCCAGCGCTCGGCGAAGGGGAGCCCGTTAAACTCGCTGCGAATCTGCTCGAGCAATTCCGCCGCCGCACTGTCGCGCACGCGACGGGGGGCGGCCAGGTGATATATATTGGAATTACGCTTGCCGCCGACGCGACCGGCGCCGTTGGTCGCGAACGGCTCGACCGCAATCACATCGCCCTTACGCAGCGCGGGCCCGCGATGGCCGCCGACGCTCGGTATCGAGAGCCCGCTGTGCAAGTCGTAGCGCTTGATGCCGTGGCCAGTCAGGTTGGCGACCGGTCGCAGCCCGCACGCCTCGATGGTCGCCTGTACCGCGCTGCCGAGCACCCCGGTGGTGACGCCGGGCGCCGCCAGCTCAATCACTTGCTCCAGCCCTTTCAGCGCTGCCGCGCGCAGCTCGTCGTGCCGCGAGCTGTCGATTTCGACGGTGAGAGCATTGTCGCCGATGTAGCCGTCGATTTCCACCCCGACGTCGAGCTTCACCAGCTCGCCCGCGGCAAAACGGCGGTCGGTCCGCGACGACGGCGTCCAGTGCGCCGCCTCCTCGTCGGTGGCGATGTTGACCGGGAACGCCAGCCCGCCATCATTGCGGCGCACGTAATCCTCAATCCGGGTGACCGCCGCCAGCACGTCCGCTCCGTCGACGATGAGCTTGCGTCCATATTGCAACGCGTCGCGCGCCAGCTCGCCGGCGTGGCGCCATTTTACCAGCTCGTCAGCCTCCAAGCGACACCTCCAGCTCCGCTTCGGAAATCGCACCGGCGCGCAGCACTTCGCAGCCGTCAGCAGTTACGCGCACGACCGTCGACGGCTTGCCTTGCGGGGACACGCCGCCGAGATAGCGCGCGACGCTGCCCAACGCCGCGCGCGCTTCCGCCAGCGTTGCCGCGGGCGGCGCGCCGTGACGATTAGCGCTAGTCGTCACGAGCGGCAGTCCCACCGCCAGCGCCAGCGCGACGGGGTGGTCTGGAATGCGCAGGCCAATGGTTCCGTCGCGGCCGACGCCCTCCGGCAGCGCGCACGCGGCGGGCAGTACCAGCGTCAGCGGCCCCGGCAGCCAGCGTGCGGCGAGCGCCTCCGCGACTGGCGACCGCTCACCGAGCGCCCAGAGCTCGTCACGGGAGCCGACCATCACGCTGAGCCCATCCGAAGAGCGCTTCTTAAGGCGCAGCAGTCGCGCGACTGCTGCGCCGTCGAGCGCCGCGCAGCCGAGTCCCCACAACGTATCAGTCGGGTAGACCAGCAGCCCCCCGCTCCGCAAATGCGCCCGCGCCGCGACGATTTCCACGCGGGGGCAGCAGCGGCCGCCAAAACCGTTTGCGGCTCAGCGCTGCTTGAGCGGAACGTAGGTACGGTCCGCCTTGCCGACGTAGCGCGCGCGGGGGCGAATCAGCCGGTTATTACCATACTGCTCAAGCACATGCGCAGTCCAGCCGGCGACGCGCGACATCGCGAAGAGCGGCGTGAACAGGTCAGTCGGGATATCGAGCCCGTAGAGCAGCGTCGCCGAGTAGAAGTCGACGTTGGTGATGAGCGGCTTCGCCACCTTGACCGCCTGCTCGATGGCGACGCTGGTGTCGAACAGCACCATGTCGCCTCGCTCTTCCCACAGCGCGCGCGACGACGCCTTCAGGTGTGGCGCGCGCGGGTCGTCCACCTTGTAGACCCGGTGGCCGAAGCCCATGATGCGCTTCTTCGCGGCAATCCGCTCCGTGACCCACGCTTCCGCCGCGGCGGGTGAGCCGACCTTGATAATCATCTCCATCGCCTTCTCGTTGGCGCCGCCGTGCAGCGGGCCGCTGAGCGTCCCGACCGAGGAGGTAATCGCCGAATGGAGGTTCGCCAGCGTCCCGGCGGTGACGCGCCCGGAGAAAGTGGAGGCGTTGAAGCCATGGTCGGCGAGCAGGATCAGGTAGAGGTCGAGCGCCTGCGCCTGCGTTTCGGTCACTTCGCGGCCGAGCAACATGTGCAGGAAGTCGGCGGCGTGCCCCCGTTCGGGGTTCGCCTCGATTGGTGCCTGCCCTTCACGCAGCCGGTGAATCATCGCCACCGCGGCCGCAATCTGTCCGACCAGCCGCAGCGCCTTGGGCGGTAGCTCCTTGAGGGGCACGTTCGACTCGTAATGGCCGAGCGCCGAGACGACGGTGCGCAGCGTGCTCATCGGCGAAGTGCGGCCGGCAAGCTGCTCGATGACCTGTTTCACCTCGGACGGCAGCACGCGGGCGGCGCCAATGCGAGCGCGCATGTCGACCAGTCGCTCCCTCGAGGGCAGGCTGCGGTCATAGAGCAAGCAGACCACCTCCTCGAAACTGGAGCTGGCGGCGAGGTCATCGATGCCATAACCGCAATATTTCAGGATGCCCTTTTCGCCGTCGATGAAGCTGAGTGTCGTGTCGGCGGCAACGATGCCTGAGAGCCCTTTGTTCGGCTCAGGAAGGGCGGTGCTAGCTTCACTGTGGGAGGTCACGGCCGGCGCACGGCAGCGCGATATTTAGAGTTTGCCGAATCAGGTGGGTGGCTCGTAGCGCGTCACCCGCACGCCGAGGTCACCCCGGATGGCGGGGCGCTGCATCACCTCGGCGAGCTTAGCGTCGAACGCCGCCTCCAAATCCACGTCCATCGCGATGGCGTGGCCGAGGGTCAGGATCAGCAGGTCGGCCAGCTCCTCCGCGCGCTCCGCCTGCGGCTTGCCTTTCGTAATGCACTCGGCCAACTCGCCTAGTTCCTCCATCGTCAGCAGCAACCGGTACGCCATATCATGGCCGTTGTTCCCGGCGAAATCGTGCTTCTCGTGGAAGGTGCGCACGCCAGCGAGCATCTGTGCAAAGCTTTGCGACATGGCGCCCCAGCGTAGCCACCGCCTAATCCTTTTCGGCGACGCGGGCGGCGAGCGCCGCGCACGCCAAGAAATCCTCAGCTGCTTCGCGCAGGCTCCCGACGCTGGCGGCAACGATGCGCACCTCGAGCGTCGCGCCGTCGCGCTCGAGTGTCACCCAGCCGGCGTTGTCTGGAGTGGTGGCGACAGCAACTGACGCAGCGACCGCGGCGGAGGGGAAGCGCAGCGTCAGCGCCAGCCGCTGCTGCTGCGCGCCGCGAATCGCCTTCTGCGCGCCGCTGCCGTACTGCGCCGCCTTCTTCGGCCGCTGCGCAATCACGGCTGGCAGCCCCAGCTCAGCGGCGGCCGCCCGCAGCGGCCCCTTGCCGGGCGCAAGGATGCGCTCCGTCTGCGGGAACACTTCAGCAGCGGCGACGACGCTTGCGTCGAGAAAAGGGCACGCCACTTCAGCTGCGAAGTGGCGCGCAATCGCCTCTTCGCGCTGCGGCAGCCGCGCCTGCAATTCGGCCACTTCCGCGGCGAGGTCGGGGGCCGCGCCGGGGCGCCGGAAGCGCTCGTAGCCACCGAAAAGTTCGTCGGCGCCCTGCCCGCAGAGCAGCAGCGGATGGGTCGCCTCGCGGGCGACCAGCCAGAAGGGGAGCAGGAACTCGACTTCCTGCTGCGAAAGCCTCAGCGTCGCGGCCAGTTCCTGGCTAGCAGCGACCATTTGCGTGGGAGAAATCTCAAGGCGACTAATATTTAAATCAAGCAGCGCTGCCGATTCCTCCGCCGCGGCGAGGTCGTGCGCGCCCGGCGTGCCGACCACCAACAGCTCGGTTTCGGCGTGGCTCGACGCCAGCATCGCGACCAGCGACGAGTCGACGCCGCCCGAAAACGCGACCGTGGCGGGACCGCTTGCGGCGGCGGCGACTGCTGTCTCGATAGCGCTGGCCAGCTGCGCAATTCGCGCGTCGCCCACTTTACCCAATCAATGACGCCGCGTGCAGGAACTTGCTGAGCGCCTTCAACGCGCTGCGGGAGTGGGTTTCGCTGCTGACGTCGGTCACGACCACGATGCCGGAGCGGAAGAGGATGAAGCTGGCGGAAGGTTCGTCGAGCCGTATCACCACCCCCGCAAAGCGGGCCAAGTCGTAGTCAGCGCCGGGGACTGCCGCCGCGATTGCGGCCAGGTCGAGCGTCGCGCCGAGGTCGGCGCGCGTTACCATGTTCTCCAGCTTGACGCCTTTGCGCAGGCTCACCTTAGGGTCGAGCGCCTTGATGGCCTTGCGGAGCTGGGTGACTGCCTCGCGGCCGGCCGTAAGGTCATCGACGCCGGTGACGTAGATCTTGCCGCTGCCGAAGACCAGCCCGGTCCGCCCGCCAGCGCCGTCACCGTCGAGGTCAACAATCACGGAAGGGGTCAGCCCGCGAGTATACTGGGCGTGCTCAAGCTCGGTTCCGAGCCGCACCAGTTCGACCTCCTTGCCGAGGCTCGAGGAGGCGATAACATTCTCCACCCGCAGCGCAACCATCGGCCGGCGAGTCCTGCTCCCGGTTTAAGAGATTGGCGTTACGGGAATTCGTCGAAAGGATACGGCTCAGAATCCCGCCGGCCAAGCAGGATTTGCAACTCCGGCACCGTCAGCAGCGGGATGCTCCACGTCGGGCCATCCTCGATGGCGACCCGCGGGCAGGCGGTAATCACCGCCGCGCCGATGCCGAGCCCCGCGAGCTGGCCTTCGGACTGGTGGATGCTGCCGATGAGCAGCGCTTCGTAGCCCGCGTCGCGCAGCTCCCCCGCCAGGCGCTCCGCCAGCGCCAGCCGCTCCTGACCGATTTGCGTCGAGAACAACACCGCCCAGCGCTGCGCCCGCCCGCCCGCGGCAATCGCCGCGTAGCGCTGCCGCAGGAAGAGGTCGGCGTCCGCCTCGGTCACCGCGCCGCTGTGCGGGTCAAGGCACGCTACCGGCTTGCCGGTCGAGAGCGCAACAGTCAGCGGATGGAAGACGCCGGTGCCGAGATAGAGATAGCCGGGGACGTCGAGGCTGCGCGCCACCGCCGAGCTACAGCCGAGCAGCTGCCCCGGCGCCGCTAGCCGCGGGCTGCCTTCGCCCACCTCGGGCGCGAAGCCCGCCGTGGCGAGCCGCTCCTGCAGCTCCCCGAGCAAGTGCAAGTGCTGCGCGGTCGTAACGACACCGATGGCCTCTGGCAGCAGCTCGTGCAGTCGGGCGATGGCCTTGCGGGGGAGCACGAGCGCGCCGGTGTGCTGCACCGGGACGAAGTGCACCGGCACCGCATAGCAATCGGCGTGATACGGCATCGGCAGGTGGCCGAGATGCACCAGCGCGTCGACGCCCACTTCCGAGAGCGGGCGGTCGGCCAGGTCGCAGGCGCCGAAGGTGGGCTCACCCCACAGCAGCACCTCTGCGCCGCTCAGCTGCGCCAGGCGCGCTACGATGTCAGGCGCGCGCGGGCGCAGCCCCTCGGGAACCTGCAGCCCGATGCGCTTTGTGCCGGCCAGATGCGGTGCAAGCGCGTCGATGCCGCTCTCCCAGTCGAAGCGTGGTTCAGCCATCCGGGATTTCCTCCTCGATTACCAGCGGCCCCATGTAGGCACATTTCTGGCAGCGGTATTTACTGCCGGTGACCAGCCCCGCCTCGTAGTCGATATCGGTCGAGCCGCAGTCAGGGCAGCGCAGTACCCTCATTTCCCCGACACCAGTCGCAGCAGCCCCAGCTCGAGCATCCGCTGCAACCACTTCTGTACCCGTTCCGCGGCGGGGGCCGCCTCCTCGCTAAACTCCGCCTCGAGCGCCGCAACCAGTCCGGCGACCGTGTGCGCGCCGTCGCACTTCAGCCACAGGAAGGTGGTGAAGCGGTCGAGCGGCCGCCGCAGTTCCCCCGGCCCGCCGATGCGGTCGCGCACCCACCCTTCGAGCCGCGAGAACTCCTTGGCATGGGTGATGACCGCCAGGCCATTCTCCAGCTCCCAGCTCGCGCTCTCCTCGTTGCGCAGCGGCCGCGCGTTCAGCACCGCCGCCGAAGGGGCGGTGTCGCCGGCTACCGTGTCGACGTTCACACTTTCTCCAGCGCCACCAACAGCATCATTGCCAGCGCGCAGCCACCCGACGCAACCGACCAGCGCAGCGTTCGCTCGCGGTCCCGCCAGGCGTGCCGCGCAACCCACGCAATCCAGCCGGTCGCCAACGTCGCCAGCAGCAGCACGCCGAACAGCAGGCGCCAAGGGTCCACGGCGCGCCACTAGAGCACGGTGGAAAACGGTAACGCCAGCTTCGCAAGCCGAATCTTTCCTATTTTAGTAAGCACAAGGTTACGGGCAAAAGTGGTAGCCCCGCCCGGATATCTAATGCGAATTACGGGCAGGCTTTTTTTAGCGTTTTATCGACGATAGAGTCGCATTTATAAGTTCTGATTTTCAGACTCTGTACGTAATATGCCCGTACATCTGTTGGAAGGTCGCGAGGGGGTGCCAGCGGGGTCGAAAAAGGGTCGCAAACACGACCACAGGAAGTAATCCAGATAAGACTGGCAACCCCTCACCAATTCGATACGAGGGCATGGAATAATTAAGCATATTAGTTCTTTCCTCTGTACTATTTATTCACAGAAGGTTTGACCAATAAACATATATGAAATGCCG
>PCCI01000028.1 GCA_002731655.1 Methanobacteriota archaeon
CCTACCAAATCAAGAACAAGGTGTTAGCATTGATTGCAGAGGGTGTACTGAAGCAGGATGTGCTGCCGTTCCTCAAACAGTCCGAAGTCCCACTACCCGAAGTCCGGTCGCCCGCAGCTTGAAGTCGAAACCTATAAGAACTGGAGGCAAGAATCGCCCGGGATGACGGCCGCCGATGACTGGGATGACGATTGGGACGACGACTCCGTCGAGACCATCCTGGGAATTCATATGCGCACCTTTAAGCTGTCCGTCGCGGCCGTGGTTGCGGTGATGCTGCTGCTGGTCGCGTCACTGGTCTCGACCGGCTTCGGACTCTACAGCGGCGTCGGCTCAGTGACCATCGCCGCCAACTATGAAGGCTTCGAACCGCTGGACGAGGAGTTGAAGTTCAAGGTCTACCTCACCTCACCCACCCTCGGTCGGCTGTCACAGGACGCCGGCACCTACGCTGTGAGCTACGACGGCGAGGTGCGCGCGCACGGCAGCTTCAGCTACTCCAATGCGGGCATCGGCACCGTGACAATCCCACTCACTAACATCTTCGTTGCCAACGGCGAATACATTATCACCGCCAGCGCGGGCGATGCCAGCGACTCCGTAAGCATGGACATCTCGCGCAACGCAGACTACGCCATCGGCGTCATCAACTTCCATGGCAGCACCTACGATGACGACGCCTACGCGGACGCGGACGCGCCGCCGCAGGTGACGCCCAGCTTTACTGACCAGGCCGGTCCGGGGGGCGAAATAGTGTTTCCGGTCGTCAGCGGATACTTCGATATCTACTTTTTCGAGAACCAGGACTATAATGGCAATGACAACTGCAACGACAAAAACGACCCGTGCGACGATAATTACGAGGATAACTTATGGCGCGCGTGCTACTGGGACAGCGCCAATCCAGCTTGCTCCCCTACCGGTGGCCGCCCTTCCTCTGAGTGGAAGGATGAGGAGCACCATGTCCAGCGCGTATTCTTCAACATCTCGCAGGACGACAGCTATTCCTGGAACCCGAAGGACGAGAGCGTCCAGTATGGCTCCGGCATAGGCTACACCATACCGCTGGACAAGGAAGCGCTGCGGCAGGGCATGCAGGTCGATTTCACCATTGTCATCCATTTCACCAACTCCTTCGCCGAAGCCAATTGTGGCAACATCGAGAACACTGACTGCGACCGCGAATTCGACCGCGAAGAGAAGGTTGGCCGCTCCAGCCCTGAGTGGTTCGCGCTCGAAGGGAAGTAGGCGCGCTGCGCGGTAATCAGCGCTGCTTCCAGGCCCAGAGTGACGGTAGTACCACAAGCGCACAGAGCGCCGCCATCACGTGTGTTGCTTGCCACTGCACTAGCGCCAGCACCAGCAGCGGCGCGCCGAATGAGAGTCCAAAACGCAGCGCGAAAGTGACGCCGAATAGCATCGCACGCCCATCAGCGTCAGTCAGTTCCGCCAGTCGGGTGTTTAGGGCAGGCTGACTACCGTAGCTGAATGCACCGAATATCGCCATACCCACTGTTGCAAGCCAGAGGCCGCCCGGCAGCGCCCCTGTCAGGCCACCAGCCAGCAATAATACTCCAGCGAGCACACCCAGTGCGGCAACGAAGATAACGGGTCCCGCACCGTTTCGCTCGATAGCGCGGCCGGCAGCCAGCGTGCCGGGGATGCCTGCGATAGTCGCAATCGCAATTAGCAGCGCAACTGTCGGTGCAGCGTTCTCGGCAGTTGTCCCAAGCGAGGTAAGGAAGTCCTCGACCTCTAGCGGTGTGATGACCATCACCGCCCGGAAAGCGAAGCCGTTCAGCGCCGAGGCTGTTTCCAGCGCAATGACCGGGAGCGTTAGCAGTGCCAGCAGCACGGAGCGCCCTTGCGCAGACGGACCGGCGGGTGCAGGTATGGTCCCAAGGCCAAGAAGTAGCGTTGCTACCGCCGCGACGGCGAAGACCCACAGCACTCCTTGTGGTCCGACCCAAGGCCACGTCGCTGCCAGCAGCGGGCCAGCGACCTGCCCCACGTTACCACCGACTCCGTTGCGCGCTAGCGCCTGTCCGGTACCGTCAGGGTAAATCTCAGCCAGCAACGCTATTCCGGTTGGATGATAGGCTGCTAGCCCGGCGCCGCATATGACCAGCGCGGGGCCGGTCCGCTCAGGCAACGCAGCAGCTAGCCCGAGGCCAATTGCAGCGAGCGCAAGTCCGCCCGCTAGCGTCTCGCTGGGGTGTTTTACTGCGAGCCAGCCGGCGGGGAAGGCGCCGAAACCATATACCATACCTCCCAGCGCAAACCATCCCACCAGCTCGGTCCGCGACCCGACGTCGTTCGCGACCAGGCCAAGGATAAGCACTGGGATGCCGAGCAGTACGGCATGGGTGTAGCCGTGGTTAACTGCCAAGTACCAGTCTATCCGCTTCACCGAAAGTCCGCCATCTTGGTCACCAGGAACCAGAGATTCTGCACGCCATCATCCCAGGTGTTGAGCTTGACTTCNCCAATCCGGNCGCGGTACTCGACTGGGATTTCGAGCACCTTCAGGCCGCGNCGGAAGGTCTCAATCTTGATCTCCTCGGAGAGCGGCATCCCGTCACTGGTAAGCTGGATTTCTTTTAATATATGTCGTCGGAAAANCCACATCCCNGACTGNGAGTCNTGAATGTGGATTCCGTGCAGTACGTTGGTCGCCATGGTAAGCGACCAGTTACCTATTTTGTGGGTCATAGACATCGCNTTAGTATCCATCATTGCTAGTCGGTTGCAGGTGATGAAATCCAGCCCGCGNTTGAGCAGCAGNGCCAGCACGTGTGGAATGATTTCNGCAGGGTAGGTGGTGTCNCCGTCCANTGTCGCGATNAACTCGCCCGTGGCGGCGGCNAAGCCCGTCTTGTAGGCGCGGCCGTATCCCTTGCGCNGCTCGTTGATTACGCGTGCACCGCGCTTTTCAGCCTCGGCAGCAGTTGCGTCAGTCGAGTTTCCGTCCACNACAATAATGTCTANTTTGAGCCACTCCAGGTCACGGGGAATGGCGTCTATAGTAGGGCCGATTGATTCGCCTTCNTTAAGTGTNGGGATTATGACAGTCANNCTGTGCATTGGCCGACGGATGGNACCCCCGTTTTAAGGGCGGCCACGCTCGACNAATGTGAGTCTGCCNTTGCGCAANGGGCTAGCGGCNCTGTCGCTGTTCCTNGGTCTGATGCTGATGCTGGTATGGCACCATTGGGCCGACAGCACGNTGGNACACCTCNCAATNGGACTGNTGNTGACCATTGGTGGGGTNGTGCTGGCGGTGCAGGCNCTGCGCGACTCCGCGCCTTAAATCCCCGCGNNGGGTGGCGCGNCGATGGGAGCGATTGAGACCCACGGGCTGACGAAGCGNTTNGGCGAGCTGGTCGCGGTCGACAACCTCGANCTCGATGTAGCCGAAGGCGAAATTTTCGGCCTGCTCGGNCCCAACGGCGCCGGNAAGACCACCACTATTTCGATGCTGGCGACGCTGCTTGGCCTCGATGGTGGCAGCGCCTCGGTAGCGGGCTTCGATGTCGTGCAACAGCCGTCGAAAGTGCGCGAGCAGATGGGTATNGTGTTCCAGGACCCGTCGAGCGACGACATCCTGACCGGCCACGAGAACCTCTACCTGCACGGGCTGATGTATGGCGTCCCGCGNGCAGTCATCCCGGGCCGCATCGAGGAGGCGCTGGAGCTGGTGCAGCTCAANGGGCGNGAGCACGACCTCGTGCGCACCTACTCGGGCGGGATGCGCCGCCGCCTCGAGCTGGCACGGGGTCTGCTGCACCACCCCCGCATCCTGTTCCTCGATGAGCCGACCCTTGGGCTGGACCCGCAGACGCGCCAGCGCATCTGGACGCATATCGAGTCGATTGTCGCCGAACGGAAAGTCACGATTATCCTGACGACGCACTACATGGAGGAGGCGGACCGGCTCNGCGACCGCCTCGCCATCATTGATTTCGGCCGTATTGTCGCGCTTGATTCCCCCACGGCACTGAAGGCGGTCGTCGGCGGCGACACNGTCCAGCTTGAGGTCGCTGATGCCGCGGCANCCGTAGCAGCGCTGGAAGTGCTCGAGTGTGTCAGCCGCNGCGAGGTGCGCGACGGGCGGCTCGACGTCGCGGTGCAGAATGTGGCGCAGAACCTGCCCGCCATTTTTGCCGCGGCGGGCGACATCGCCAGCTTCAGCGTCCGCAACACCACGCTCGACGACGTCTTTCTGCACTACACCGGTCACGACATTCGCAACGAGGGTGCCGAAGGCGTCGCGAAGCACATGCATCGCGTGCGGAGCGTGAACCGATGAGCCAGCTNTCGGGGCTCTACGCCATTTGGCTGCGCGAAGTCAAGGTNTTCTTCCGCGAGTATTCGCGGCTAGTCGGGAGCGTACTGACGCCGCTTTTATGGCTCGTCGTGGTNGGTAAGGGCATCGGCGCCTCCATCGTGGACGACGAGAGCTTTGGCGGGGTCGGTTACGATACCTTCATCTTTCCCGGAATATTGTGCATGACAGTCCTGTTCCAGTCNGTATTNTACGGACTCTANATCGTCTGGGACCGNAAAATCGATTTCCTGAAGGAGGTGCTCGCGGCACCGCTTAATCGCTCGACCATATTCCTCGGCAAGGTGCTGGGCGGGGTCACCGACTCGATGGTGCAGGTCACGATAATCGTCATCTTGGGTTACTTCATCTTNCCNGAGGCGACCTACACTATCCANAGCCTCGCTGTGGTTTACCTCTTCATGTTCCTGCTTGCCGTGACGATGACCTCCATNGGGCTGATTATCGGCTCGCGCATGGAGTCCCCGGAGGGGTTCTCGCTGGTAGTGAGCCTGGTTGTCTTCCCCATGTATTTCCTCAGCGGNGCGCTCTTCCTGAAGAAGAACCTGNTCAACGAGGCGCCCTANCTCTACTGGGCGACGGTCGCCAACCCGGTCAGCTACGCGGTCGACGCCATCCGCTACACGCTGCTGCCGGTNGAGGCNTTCAACGAGTTCGGGCTGGCGCTCGACCTCGCGGTGNTGGGCGGNTTCTGCCTCGCGCTGCTCGGTGTCGGCACGCTGGCGTTCCGCACCATGCGGCTCTAGGCCGGGGTGTGGCGCACGATGCCGCCCGCCTCGCGGACGACCTTGCCGAACTCGGCTGACTGCGCCAGCCGCTCGCTGCTGAGGACGGGTCCGTCCTGACAGACGAGGTCGCGGTCAATCGTGCAAACTCCACACAGGCCGACGCCGCACGCCATNTAGCGCTCGAGGCAGAGCTCGGCCGGGACGCCGTTGGCGAGCGCCCANGCCAGAGCTTTGACAAGCATCGGCTCGGGGCCGCAGCTGTAGAGCCTGTCGGGGCTGCGCCCGTCGAGAAGGTCGGTGACGAAGCCGGGGTGGCCGGCGGAGCCGTCGTCGGTCGCGATTTCGACCGTCCCGGGGAACTCGTCGCGGTGGAAGATTTCGTCGCCGGTCGCGCCGCCCAGCAGCGTGACTGGCTCGANGCCGCGCGCGNCGAGCGCCTGNGCNAGGAAGAGCAGCGGCGGCGCCCCGACGCCGCCGCCCATCAGCAGCGGGCGCTGCGCATCAAGCGAAAANCCGTGGCCGAGCGGCCCCGTGACNGCGAGCGTGTCGCCNGGNCGGCACACNAGCAGCGCCTTCGTGGTNGGGCCGAGGTCCTTGACCGTCAGCCGCAGCCGNCCCGGTTCCCAGCCGGCGACCGACATCGGCACCGCGTCGCACACTTCGCGGCCGAACCCGGAGGGCGGGCGGCGCAGTGCGACCATCACGAATTGCCCTGGTGCCGGTTGCTGCTGCCAGCCGTTGCGTGGTGCGAGCCAGAACGAATGGCCAACACTAGTGCGGTTGTCAATGGTCGTGATTTCGGCCGCGGCGGGCCGCATCACGGCAGCCACTCCAAGGCGTTGCCGCGGAATTGCTCGAGGCTGGCGTAGCCCTTGCGCTCCATCCAGTCACCCAGTTCGGCGGCGATTTCGCCCAGCCGTTCCGGGTTGCCGCTAAGCGAGGTCCCGACCTGCACCGCCTGCGCGCCGCACAGGAGATACTTCGCCGAGTCTTCGCCGCTGGAAATGCCGCCGATGCCGATGACTGGCGTTGCGTGGTCCGCATCGCGCAGCGCGCGCACTGCCTTGAGGACGCAGCGCAGGCCGATGGGGAGCAGTGCCGGCCCCGAAAGGCCGCCGAAGGCGTTGCCGAGCACCGGCGCTTCCAGCTCGGTATCAATGTCGAGCGCCGGCATGGTGTTGATGGCGCTGATGGCGGCGGCCCCGGCTTCGGCACAGGCGACGGCGACGGCACCGATGTCGCTGACGTTGGGCGAGAGCTTGGCGATGACTGGCAGGTGCGCAGCGGCGGCGGCGGTCGCCGCCGCCGCTGCGTCGGGATCCTGCGCGGTCAGCAGCCCCGTGTAGGCTGCCTGTGGGTGCGGGCAGCTCAGGTTGATTTCGGCCAGCTTCGCGCCCGCCCCGGCGACGCCTGCCGCTAGTTCGCCGAACTCCGCGGGCGTGTCAGCGACGAGGTTGGGGATGACCGGTACCTTGCCGCCGCGCAGGTCGAACTCGTCGAGGAATTCGGCCAGCCCGGGATTGGGCAGNCCCATCGCGTTCATCCAGGTCCCTGGCGCGACTTCCGCCACCGTTGGGCCAGCGTAGCCGGGGCGCGGCTTCAGCGAGATGGACTTGGTTACAAGCGCGCCAGCGCCAGCGTCAGCCATTCGCGCCAGAATGCCCGGCGTCGAGTCAAGGATTCCCGAGGCGAGCAGAACAGGATTGGCGAGTTCGAGCCCCGCCAGTTCCACACGCATGTCAACCACGCTGCTGCCTCCGGCCCGCACTCGCGCCAGCCCCACTTAAAGGACAGCTTTGCGAGAGGATTACTCGCGCAGGACGAACTGCGACTGGCAGTGCGGGCAGCCCAATTGGACCGGCCGCTGCGGTGTCGCGACGCTGATTTGTCCTTGGCAGGCGGGACACGCCAGCTCGAGCGGGCCGTCGTCGTAATCATCGAAATAATCCTCATCCTCGCGCAACCGGTTCCACGCCATCGCACCGCCCGCCAGCATGACTGTCGCGAGCAGCAGCAGACCCAGCAGCCGCACCCAGTCGGTGCCGCCGTCCCCGCCTCCGCCGCCCGTGCTGGTCACGGCGGGGCTGACGACGACACTGACCGCCGCGGTCGCGACCCCTCCGCGTTCGTCGGTTACTGTGAGCGTGGCGGTGTAGGTTCCCGCCGTGTTGAAGATGGTCGTGAAGATTACCGTCGATTGCTGGCTGAAAGGCATTCCGCCTTCGTTGACGACGCTCCACGCATACGCCAGCTGCGCGTTATCCCCGTCGGGGTCGCTCGAGCCGGCGGCCGAGAAGGTGATCTCCTGCCCCGTGACGGCGGCGAGCTGGACCGCGGTCCAGCCGCCGCCGGGCAGCATCGCCTGCGCGACCGCCAGCGGTTGCTGGTTTGCGGGTGGGCTGACCATGACTATCGTCTGACGGGAACTATCGTCGGCGGTCGCGGTGAGCTGGATTGAGCCGGCGGTCGCGGGGGTCCAGCTGAACAGTACGTCGTCGCTGTTGCCGGCGACAACCTCGATATATTGCTCGCCGATAGCGCCGCTGAATTCCGCCAGCTGGACAGTGACGCTCCCGTCGGCACCGCCATCGTTGGCGACCGTGACGGTCACGGTCGCCGCGATGCCCTGCGTCAGCGGTTGGCTCGTCGAGATGGCCTCGACGCTGAAGAGCGGTCCCGCTTCCTCAATCTCGAAATCGAATTCGGCCTCGTTGTTTTCGGTCGACGCCTCGGCCGGGTCAGCGCCCGAGAGCACCACCTCCAGCCGGTGGTCGCCCGCCGTCGCTTCCCAGTCAACCGAAAGTGCTTCTTCCGCGCCGCCGTCCACTGCAAGGCCATCCCACGCCTCCAGCGCATTGCCGTCGAGCTCGAGCGTGACGTCCACCTCGCCGTCGGTCTGCCCGAGGTTGCGGACGACGAAGTTGATGGTGACAGTCACGCCTTCCTGCAGCGTCCCGTCGATTTCCAGCGCGGCGGCCGCGAAGTCTGGTTCGTCGGGCGGCGGTGCGACGCTGACCTCCAGCGACCGCTCGTCGTTACCCGAATTCTGGTCCTGCGGCTCGACGTTGACGATGCGCGCCGAAAGCGAGCGGTTGCCTTCGCTGGCGGTCCACTCGGCGTCGATTTCCATTTCGCCACCCGCTGCCAGCGCGTCTCCGTCAATCGTCGCGAAGCGGCTGCTGCCTTCGTAGAAGCGCACCTCGAAGCTGTCGGCTGGCTCGTCACCTTGGTTGCGCACCGTCGCTGTCACCGTGACCGGTTCGTTGTGGATCGGCTCCGCCGGGTCGGTCGCGAGCGCCGCCAGTGCTAGGTCGACGCCTTGCGGCGGCGGCGCGACGCTGACTTCCAGCTCGAGTTCGTTGTTGCCGCTGTTGCCATCCCCGTCTGCGGAGACCTTGGCGAGCAGCGTGTAATCGCCCTGCGCCGGCTCCCAGTCGACGCCCCAGTCGAACGTCGCGCCGGGGCCTAGCTCCGGCACCGTGGTTGAGCCAAGTTGCGTCGAGTCGGCGTGGAGCGTTAGCGTCGCTTCCTCGAGCATCGCGTCACCGCTGTTCTCGACGGTGGTGCTGACACGTACCGTGTCGCCCTCAACCGGCGCGTCGGGTTCGGTCGCGAGTACCGCGATACTGCCGTCGGCCTGCGCGACGTTGACGAACGCCCACGCATCGGCGTAGCCCCAGCCGGCGACGTAGTTGTATTTCGAGCTGTTGTCCGGCTCGGATGCCGGGCCCCACTGCTCGGAGAAATTGCGCATGCGCCACATCACTTCGTTCTGGCCGGCGCCCGGCTCCAGCCCGGGGTCGTCCTGCAGCATCAGCGCCGCCAGTCCCGCCACATGCGGGCACGCCATGGATGTCCCGCTCTGGGTGGTGTAACCGTTGGTCGCCACCGTGAAGGGTGCCGGCGCGCCCGCCGCAGCGTGGATGCCGCTGCCGGGCGCCACGACGTCGGGCTTCAGCTCGTCCCAGCGGTANTCGTCGCCNTCGCTNTCGCGCGGCCCGTANTTGGAGTAGTCCGCAANCGGGTCTCCNTCGCGGTCGACNNTGTCCTGGTCGTCNGTCGCGCCGACCGCGATGACCCAGTCNCCCGCTGCCGGTGCGGGGACTACGTTGTCGCCGTCGTTNCCCATCGCCGCCACNGCTACGATNCCAGCCGCGACCGCGGCGTTGGCCGCTTGCGAAACCGAGTCAGAACCGTCGCTGCCGCCGCTGGTTCCNACCGACATNGACATCACCTGGATGCCGGCGGTGCCGGAGCCCCAGTCTTCGTCGGCGTGGTCGGTGCACCACTCGATGCCCTGCAGTACGTTGCCGCCCGCGCCGAGGTCGGTCATCACCTTGACGTCGACCAGCCGCGCCTCGGGAGCGACCCCCATGTAGTCCGGCTCGCCGTCGTCGTCGTCGTCGGTCTCGCCTCCCGTGCCGAGGGCGGTCGAGGCGGTGTGCGTCCCGTGGCCGTTACGGTCATCGGGGTCGCCACCGCTGTCCTCCTCGGTCGTGTGGCTGTTGCAGCCGCCGACGCAGTCGACCCCCGCGATGAACCGCCCCTCAAATGTCTCATGCTCGTTGTCGACGCCGGTGTCGAGGATGGCGATGTTGACCCCCGCCCCCTGCAGCCCGCGGTCCCACGCGACGTCATCGTAGGTCGACGAGTCGCGCGCCTTGACNGCAGGCACCGANNNGCTGAGCAGCGGGTAGTAGATGGCCTGCCACTCGACCAGTCGCAGGNCCGGNAANGNCGTCAGCCAGCCCACNTTGTNCGCNGGCACTCCGTCAAGCTGCCAGACCGGCAGGTAGTGTGACTCGTAGCTGGGNTCCAGCCCCANCGANGNCAGCNCCCGGCGCTGTTCNGCNNCGGGNGCCACGTCGAAAACNAGGAAAATNTNGACNGCNGCGCCCTGCGCGAGCAGCGGCGCCAGCCGNTCATCGACTCCGTCGCCNTCGCCGTCGAAATAGCTCGGCGNGAACTCNCCCGCGACGGGTGCCGGCAGNGCCGGCGCACCGGNCAGGAGTAGCAGCATCACGACTANGACGTAGCGGAGCACGGCCGGGACGGGGTCGCGCGTGTAATAAGAGTGCGGGGGCACCGCNGCCTGCGTTANAGCAGCTGCCGCCGCGCGACCGCCCATGCCACGACGCCGCCCCCCGCCAGACCGAGCAGCAGCGCTGGAATCCAGCTGGAGTTTACTTCACCACCGACGCTCAGCTCGAAGGTGAGGTTCACCTGCACTTCCGGCTGCAGCTGGCTCTGNGCGCTGAAACTGACGCTGTAGCTGCCCTCCACGCCCGCGATGCCAGAGAGCCGCACCTCGCGCGTCTCGAACGGCGCCAGCTGCATGTAGCTCTCCGAGAGGTGCAGTGTAAGTCCTTCCGGCAGAACCTTTGTCAGTATGACAGTTTCCTGACCGTTACCGCTGTTCTCAACGAATAATGTCCAGTCGCCATTATCCTGTTCAGTCGCCGAGAGCCGGAGTCCGTGGTACTGNGGCACGTTCANCGTGAAGCTACTGCTGCCGGCGGAGAGATTATTGTGGTCGATAAGCGAAATACCCACTTCGTGCGGTCCCGCAACGCTGCTGAGCGAAGGAAGGAAGGATGCAAGCAGGCTTGCAGTTCCGGCAGGAACAAAGAGTGGGGTGTAGGCCCCCTCTACGCTGAAGATTCCATAACGGAAAACATTCCCATCCGCTCCCGTGAGGTAGCTGGAGGTGTCTTGCAGACTCCATGCTACTGGATAATCGAGCAGTAACTCTACGAAGGCCACCCCCTGTCCAGTATCTCCGTCTAGCGTGATGTTCACGACCGTAGGCGAGAAATCACCATCCTCAAATTGAGTTATGTTTACGTGATTGCTTGTAATCTGGTAGCTGTGCGAACCGGGTGGAACAATTTGCAACATGTAGCTGTCCATGTTGCTTGCTGGGTCTTCATCACTCGCAGTGTCTGTGGTGGCTATCGCTGAAACAGTGTAGTTTCCCGCAGCCAGATTGCTGAGTTCCCAAGGAGTGAGCCATTCTGTAGAATTACCTGGTGTGAGTTCAGGCCATTGGAATTGCCAGGCCTCCTCACCGTTAGTGACAACTAGTTTGATGTCAGTGACAGTTACAGTTCCCTGATTCGATATTGTTCCCCCTAGGCTGAAGGTATGGCCTTCCGACAGAGTTCCAGCGATTAGCCATTGTCCGTTCGGAACCCCGATTACTGGTCCGGCAATCTCCACCACTAGATCCGGCAGCTGCAGGTCCACTACCAGCCCCTCCGCAATGTAGTGGTCCTGTAGCCACCCGTCATTGTCGTAGAGCAGCACATCGAGGCGGTAGCTGCCGGAGCGATCAGGTTGCAGCATGACTGTGGGGAGCGCGCCGCCTCCGAGCATATGTTCCTCATGCGCGACGATGTTGCCATCCGCGTCCTGCAGGAACAGCTCCAGCCGCACCGCGTCGTCGGAGTAGCTGCCGGAGAGCGTGATGTTGGCGCCATCGGTGACTACCTCTGCCGTGAGCGACGCGTGCGGCGGCGGCAGCTCGGAAGCAAGCGCGTCGATGAAGTCGCGCCAGCCTCCCGTGGCGGCAGCTAGATCGAAGTACTTCGATGACGGGGTCGAGGCAGGGTAGTAGATTGTGAGTCCGTGTGCATTGCTGACGTCGCGACGGCCCGGCTTGGTCCAGTGCTCTTCGACGACGGTAGCGTTCGCTTGTGCTTGCCGCACACTCTCACCGGCCAGGCGAACCGCTGGAGAAGGTACCCATTCTGTGGCGAGCAGCGTCAGGTCATGCAGGTCAAGATAGGCACTGTTCTCGAACACCTGGCTATTGGCGCGCGCCTCNTCTACTTCGTCGCGGTAGAGCGTCTGGATTGCACGCAGCTCCGTACCGAAGCCGGAAATGGTGTCATGGAGCGGCTCCAGTTGTGCAGTGTCGATTATTGTTGCAGTCACCGAGTATCCACCGGGAACCGAGCCATTGCGGTAGCTCTCGACGTAGCTGTGGACCACCGCCTCGAGCATCTGCTCACGGGTCGTTTCCGCGTCTAACAGCGGCAGCAGGTGGTTGTAGGTCCACCCCTTCTGTGGCTCATACGCCTCCGAGCCATGGATGTAGGTGGCATGTTCGCGCAACTCGTAGGCAATCTCAAACATTCCCATCAGGCAGGCGTCAAACCCGATGAGTGTCAGCGGTCCGTGGCCAGTCTCGCTGCGGTATTCTGCGAGCGCGCCCTCNATTTCTGGCACCGTCAGGTAGCTCCCTCCGTCCTCGGCGACGCGCTTGAAGCCGTTGCCATGGTCCCAAATGACCAGGATGCGCTCCTGCGCCGGGTATTCTGTAGTCGCCCACTTGAGGAAGTCACGCAGCGTGGCCGGGTCGCCCATGTCCAGCTCGTCGCCCCAGCCGCTGCTGATATCGGCCAGNGGCGTCTCTTCGAGGCCGTTGCGCAGNACGCGGTAGGCGCGGCTGTCGTGGTCGCTCGACTGGTCGACCAGCGCGACCACCTCGCGGTCGCCGTTCGAACCGGTCGCCTGCATCTCGAGCAGGTCGTCGGCCGCCTCCTCTGAGAGCGAATTGTCGCCTGCCATGTAGACGTAGAAGCCCCACTTTGGCAGTGGCTCCTCGCCGCCCGCCGCCCCGAGCAGCGCAGCGCCGAGCGGCGCCGTGGGGCCGGGCAGTGCGACCGGCGGCGCGAGCAGCAGCAGCGCCAATAACAATGCAACGAGGCGCCCCGGAGACATCAGCCTGCCTGCCCCACGAGCGATATAAAGGTCAGCCGGCGGCCACTCCCGCTTCAGTCGCGTGCGGCGTCGCCCGCGGGCAACGCCGCCTCGTCGCCGGCCGGGGCGCTCAGCGCGACCCAGAGCGGGAGCCCGACGAGGGTGAAGGTCACAATGCTCGACAGGAGATGATAGAGTATGAACGGCAGCCCGAGCGTGTAGACCGCCAGCAGGTTGCCCGGCGTATGTGCCCACCAGAGCCAGAAGACGCCGAAATTAGTCCAGCCGTCGTAGACCGCCGCGAAGACGACCCCCGCGCCGGCGAAGCGCATCGCCAGCCCGGGCGAGAGCTGCCCGCCAATCTGCGGGCGCCAGCGGCGCGACGCGAGCGCGACGAGCAGGAATCCCGAATAGGTGAACGCGATGATGGGCGAGCCCCAGAGATAGCCGAGCCACCAGTCGGAGAGCAGCATCATCCCCATCGTCACCGCGACCGCCCACGCGAAGGGCAGCAGCATCGCCGCCAGGAAGGTCGCGACCATNACGGTCTCGACGTTGGGGTGCGCGTTCAGCGCAATCCGCCCCCCCGCGCCGAGCAGCAATAGCACGACGGCGGTGAGCGGCAGCGGCAGCCGGCTGCGTTCCATTGCGGGGCGCAGGCCGGGCGCTATTAATATCAGTCACGGAGGGACGACAAAACTTCCGTGAATTGCTCTGCTGTGAGCCGCCGTGTGTTCAGGTTGTAGCGGCTGGGGTGGTAGCTGTCGACCAGCTCCCACTCGACTCCCGGCAGCGCGTGGCGCGCGCCGTGCNCGAACTTGTGGTCAACCTGTCGCCCCCCGACGGTTGTGATGACTTGCCGGTGCGCCACGCCCCCCAGCGCCAGCACGGTTTCGAGCTGCGGCAGCAGCGCCAGCTCTCGCTCGAGGAAAGGCCGGCAGCGCTTCAGCTCGTCACCGGTCGGCTTGTTCTGTGGTGGCGCGCAGCGCAGCGCGTTGGCGATACGCACGCCGTCGAGCGCGAGCGGGTCGTCCCGCGAGCGCGATTCCGGACCGCTGCTCCACTCCTGCTCCCACAGGGCACGGTAGAGCAGGTCGCCGGCGTAGTCGCCGGTGAACGGCCGTCCGGTGCGCCCCGCGCCGTGGGTGCCAGGCGCCAGTCCGACGATGAGCAGCCACGCGTCGCGGCCGCCGAACGACGGCACCGGCCGGCACCAGTAGTCGTCGCGCGCGAAGCCGGGCTTGCGACCGCTCTCGCGAACTTCCGCGGCGTAGGCGACGAGTCGCGGGCAGGCGCGGCAGCCGATGATGTCGTTCGCCAGCGTCCCCATCACTGGTTGTCGCTCTTTACCCGCCGGAACGGATGAACCCAGCTGGCGAGCGTGCGCGGGCTGCGCGTCTGGACCCAGAGCTTGCCACGGCCCGTGTAGCGGCTGACGAGCTGGTCGCCGAACAGGAACGCACCGATGGAGCGGCCGGTGCGGCCGATGCTGTAGTCGAGCGACGACTGCCACGCGACCGCGTAGCCGCTGTCGATGGTGTAGTTGCCGTCGACCGCCACTTCCTGGATGTCGCCGTAGGAGTTGAAGAAGAGCAGCCCCGTGCCTCGGACTTGCAGTGCCAGCAGCCCTTCGGCGAACATGCCGGTAAAGCCCTCGAAGCTCACCGAAGTCTCGATGTCGCCACTGTGCCCTAGATAGGCTCCGCGCTCCATGATGAGCGTCTCGTCCCGCATTTCGTAGGGCACGATATCGCCCGGGACGCCCGGCGCCAGCGCAATCTTTCCTGGCGCGCCTTCGGCGTAGTAGGTGTTCTGGAAGAAGCTCTCGCCGGTAATCATGCGCCCCAGCCCCTTCAGGATGCCGCCACGCGCCTGCGTGCGCACTGCGATGGAGTCGTCCATCCACGCCATCGCGCCCGCCTCGGCGACCAGTTCCTCACCCGGCGACAGCTCGATTTCGGCCGCGGCGTAGCCCGGCCCGCAAATCAGGCGGTGGCGCATCAGTCCTCCCTCGGGGGCAGCAGTGGCCCCAGTGCGTTGCCGAGCCGGTCACGGTCGTGCGACTGGACCAGGATACGGCCGTTGCCGCGGAATTTCAGCACCAGCCCCTCTCCGGAAAGGGCAGATGCAATCCAGCCGCCCGCCTTGCCGATATCATACTCCAGCCCTTCGGTAAAGGCGACGATGTGGCCGTTGTCAATCGTGATTCCGCCGCGCACCTCAACTTCCGAGATGCGGCCGTAGGCGCTGACCAGCAGTTCGCCCTGCCCCGCGGCGCGGACGTAAACCAGCCCCTCGCCGGAGAACATCCCTTTCTTCAAGCCTTGATACTGCGTGTCCAGCTCGACGCCGCTCGATGCGCCGAGGAATGAGCCGCCGGCGCAAATCCACGTTTCGGGGCCGACCTTCAGCGACGAAACTTCGCCCTGCAGTATCGGCGCGAGGCCGACTTCGCCCGGCCGGTTATCCTTGACACGGTAGGTCGAGAGGAAGAAGGATTCGCCCGCGAACATTGCCTTGGCACCCTCCTTAAGCGCGCCCCAGAGCCCGCTTCCCTCGCGCTTACGCGACTTAATTTCAATCTCCATGTTGCCCGAGGCACGATACATCGCTCCCGCCTCGGAGACGAACTCCTCGCCCGGCTGGAGCGTCACCAGCGCCGAGCCGAAAGCTCCTCGGTTTGCTACGTTTACATCCATGTCAGAGCCTCGGGGTGAGCCAGCCCGCCAGCCCGTCGAGCGTGCGCGTCTGGACCCATACCTTGCCGTTGCCTTGGAACTTGATAACCAGCCCCTCGCCCGAGAGGAACGTGGATTTCAGGTTCCCCATCCCGCCGATGGTGTATTGCAGCGACGGCTCGAAGGCGACCAGATGGCCGGTATCGACCGTGAACTTGCCCGCGACCGTCTGCTCGACCACGCCACCGTAGGCGTTGTAGAATAGCACTCCCGTGCCGGAAACCTTGACCAGGAAGGCGCCTTCGCCCGAGAAGAGCGCGCGCCACCCGCCGAATTCCGCTTTGACCGTCAGCCCGGGCGTGCAGGCGAGGAACGCGCCCGCCGTCAGGAAGACGCTGTCGCCGTTCATCTGCCGGTGCGTTACCGTGCCGGGCAGCCGCGGCGCAATCGTGACGCTGCCGCCGTCGGGGTGGGTGAAGCGGCCGACGAAGAAGGACTCGCCGCCGAACATCTTGCGGATAAGGGCGCCGAAGAATGAGCCGAGCCGTTTCGACTGCGCCTCCATATTCGACGACATGCGCGACATCGCCCCCGGCTCTGCCAGCAGCTCCTCGCCCGGGCCGAGCTCGACGATAACTTCGCCGTAATCGGGATTTCCCTCAATCTCAAATCGCATGCGCCCGCCACTTGAGGGGCCAATATAAGACCGTCGTGAACACTCTTATTAAGCAGCAGCAACGTGCGCGCGAAGGGAGATTACATGGAATCCAACAATGGTAACAAGCTCGCTTCGTTCCTTCTTGCAGGAGCGCTACTGCTTTCAGGACTGCTGGTTTTCCCAACCGCCGCGGGCAATCCGGGACCAGACCTCTGGCTCAGTGATTTTTACGAGCCTGCTGGAAGTCCACCTCCACGCGCTGACACGCTCTATGAGGTCTACTTGGCGTGGGAGAACAGTGGCGACGCCGACGCTAATGGTGTACGAATCGGTATCGACGACGAGGATGGCAACCAGATGGCCATCTCGGACTACATTAACATGGGTGCCGGCGAGACCGGCTCGCTGACGTTGAACATCACCTTTGACAGCGTGGGGGAGACTATGCCTGTCGCGATTGTAGACTACGACGAGACCGTCAGTGAGGACGACGAGGACAACAACGAGTACGAGGGCTGGTTCAACGTCGAGCCGAAAATAGGCATTGCCGACGTCTGGGCCGATTTGGATATTGAGGACACCGAAGCTCAGGCAGGCCAGCAGATGCTGCTCCGCTTCAGCATGGGCAACTCCGGCAATGTCAGCACCGCCACGCCGGTAACACTCGGTCTCTTCTTCGAGGAGGCAGGCGATGAACCGCAGAACTGGATTGACCCCACTCCACTGCACTACGACTACATCCAGCCCCCACCCCCGGGTGAGGAAGGAGGTGAGATGATGGAGTTTGAGTGGCAGGTTCCTCAGGACACCGATGATGGATGGTATGAGTTCACTGTAATTGCCGATTACTACGAAAACAACACTGAGGACAACAATTTCTCCAATAACCGGGACACCCACGAAATCTGTATCGGTGACTGCACCTTGCCCGACCTGACTTGGTACGAGGCGGCTCAGGAATCTATAACTCTAAGTCCTCCTGAGGCGATAGCGGGTGAAGTGGTAACCGTTATCTACGCTCTGGCCAACATCGGCGAGGGTGCCGCGGGACCACCAGCTATCGTAATCAACCTTGAGGTGGAAAAGTGCCCGTGTGATGGCAGCGGCTGGCAGCAGGTTAACACGACTGGCGACCTACGTGTGACGATTGGCGCCGGCCAGACCTTTAGTTCCGAGGAAGAGCTGGGGCTGAACTGGTCGATTCCCGAAGATGGCCCGGGCGACTGGGACCTACGCATCGTGATTGACCCTGACAACAATCTTGAAGAGGCTCGCGAGGACAACAACAACCTTACCTGGTATGATGCCCATGAGGACTACCTTGAGGTCATCGAGCGCAAGCCGGACCTACGGGTCGCAGGTGTCTCGACTCCTAGTCAGGCATACGCAGGTGATACCATCGACCTCGACCTCCATATCCAGCAGAGCGAACTGGGAAACAAGATGGCGCGCGACACCAACGTGCGGCTGCGCATCACCGACCCCGAGCTGCAGGAATACGGCCCCTACACCCTCGGACCGCTTGATGTCGGAACCTTCCCGGACACAATTTTCTTCACCTTCGAGTGGGATATTCCGCTCAACTGCGGCGGTAGCGCCTGTATCGGTGACTACACGCTGGAGGTCATGGTCGACCCCGGCAACGAGATTGATGAGTGGGACGAGACTAACAATCTGCGCAACGACCTCTCGATTAACGTGAGGGAAAAGCTCCCTGACCTGATTGTCAGCGACGTGGTAATCACGCCGGTCGACGAGGACGGCAGCGCCGCGGTCGGCGTCGCCAGCACCATCACCGCCGTCGTCAGCAACATTGGACTGCGCGACATGAGTCCGGGCGAAGGGGCTGACTTCGAGGTTACCTTCAGTACTGCGGCTCCGTCCCAGTCCGTGATTGGCACGACCGCGGTTGGAATTGCTCTGGCGATTGGCGAGTCAGCCAATGTCTCGATTGGCTACATCTTCACTGACCTCGGCACCTACAAAGTAGTGGCCGAAGCTGACGCGGCTGACGACATCAACGAGATGGACGAGAGCAACAACGAGGCGTACGATATCCTCCCGGCCGTGACGAGCATCGACGGCTGGGTGCAGAATGTCACGACTACCGATGGCCTTTCGGGCAAGAATCATCCTCTCAGCTTCGAGATTGGTTTCAACAACCTCCCGGCTTCGGGCTGGCAATACCTCTTCTTCCGCGTGACCGTGGAGGGAACCGGTGGCTGGGGCGACGTTCTCCAGCTCGAGGCTGGTGAGAATTTCCTGATTTCGGCCAGCGACCACGAAGTGTGGCCGAACATGGCGTTCGTCAACCTGACAGCGGCAAACTCCAACGCCAGCATCATGCTCAATTGGGTGCCCGACAAGGACCGCAGCGACAATTACACAATCACGATCGAGGTTTTTGCCGTGATCGATACCGATGAGGACAACAACGCCGCGACGACCACTGCCAACATCGAGAAACTGACGACCGACCTGCTCATCGAGAAGATGTCGGTCAAGGATACCGCCAGCTCGGTGCAGATAATAGTCGACGTCGCGTTCCCGCAGGGCGAGCAGTCGACCCTCTGGGACGTCGAAGTCTCGCTCAAGGTGTATGACTGGGATGACTACGCTGCCGACAGCGACGCCGCGGTACCGCGCGAGAATCTTGGAACCAAGACCATCAACGGTGGGCTGTCGCGTGGCAGCAGCTGGTCACTCACTTTCACCTGGGCGCGCGAGAAGGGCGAGTTCATCTTCGTCGCTGAGGTTGACCCCAACAACAAGGTGCGCGAAATCGACGAGATTAACAACGTCTACGCCTCCGACGTGGAGGAGTTCGGCGACGTCAGCACCGGCGGCACCGACAACGGTGACGAGGAAGGCGGCGGACTCTTCGGAATCCCCTCTATCTCGGGACTGGCAGCGCTTTCGCTGCTCGGTACGGTAGCCCTCCTGCGACGTCGTCGCTGATGGCGCACACGGCGCTGCTCTTCTTCGTCGGCCCGGCTGGGGCGGGAAAGTCGACGCTGGTTGCGACGCTCAAGGAGTGGCTCACGCTCCAGCGTTTCGACCCCATCGCCGTCAACCTCGACCCGGGCGCCGAGACGATACCCTACGCCCCCGATATCGACGTGCGCGAGCGGCTGACGCTGCGCGACGTGATGGCCGAATACGGCCTCGGACCCAACGGGGCGCAGGTCGTCTGTGCCGACCTGCTAGCGGTCGAGCTGGAGTGGCTACAGAAAGAAATTGAGGCGCTCAACTGCGACTACGTCATGGTCGATTCCCCGGGACAGACTGAGCTGTTCCTCTACCGCGAGGCGCCGCGCGTTTTCGTCGATGGTCTCTCATCGCGCACTGGGCTGGTGATGCTCTTCGACCCGCTGCTGTCGCGCACTCCCGCTGGTTTTGTGACGCAGCTGCTGCTCGCAGCAGCTGCGCACCTGCGCTTCCCGGTGCCGATGTTCCCCGTCCTGACGAAATCCGATTTGCTCGAGCCCGAGGAAGTGGACCGCATCCTCGACTGGGCTGCCGACCTCGAGGTGCTGCGCAGCGACATGCCGCCCGGCGAGGGGATGGATGCCATCCTCTCGGGCGAGCTGCTGCGGGTGCTGCAGACGCTGGCGCTCGAGAGCCAGCTGGTGACGGTCTCGGCGCGCGAGGGTGAAGGGATGGACGAGCTCTATTCACTCGTGCAGAGTGCCTTCGCCGGCGGCGACGACCTTGAGGCGCACGTCGACGCGCACTAGCATTAAATCCCGCGACCTCTCGCCGCCAGATGGCAGCCGCGCCGGAGGTCCGTATCGAGTCACGCGACGACGTCCTGCGGCTGGTCCTCAATCGCCCGAAGAAGGGCAACGCGCTGACCCCCGAGATGATGGGCGCGCTGACCGCCGCTTTCGCTGGCTCCGCCGAGCATGTCGGCCTGCGCGCCGTTACGCTGGCGGGCGAAGGGAAGCAGTTCTGCACTGGCGCCGACCTGGGCTGGATGGCGTCGCCGCCGACGGTCGAGCAGGGCGAGGCGCTGGCGGAGCTGTTCCGTACCATCGCCGAGTGCCCGCTGCCGACGCTGGCGCTGGTGCAGGGCGGCTGCTACGGCGGCGCAATGGGGTTGGTGGCGGCGTGCGACTTCGTGCTCGCCGGCCCCGAGGCCGAGTTCGGTTTCACCGAGGTGCTCGTTGGCCTCGCGCCGGCAGTGATTTCACCATGGGCGATACAGCGGATGGGGGTGGCTCGTACGCGCGAGCTGTTCCTGACTGGCGAGCGTTTCGATGCACTGCGGGCACTCGAGTTGGGGTTGCTCACTGACGTGGCTGATAACCTGGAGGCAGTGGCTGACGCGCGGCTCGAGGAGCTGCGCGCGGGCGGACCGCAAGCACAGCGTGCCATCAAGAAGCTGCTGCTGGAGCGCGACGAAACTCCCGACGAGCGCGACGCACGTCTGGCGCGTGCCATCACCGCGCTGCGTGACTCCGACGAAGCTCGTGAGGGCGTCGCCGCCTTCCTCGAGAAGCGCCGGCCGGAGTGGTAGATGCGGCGGGTGCTGGTCGCGAACCGGGGCGAGATTGCGTGCCGGGTCATCCGCGGCTGCCGAGAGCTCGGACTGGCGACGATCGCCGTCTATTCGGAACCGGACGCGAACGCGCCACACGTACGGCTCGCCGACGAGGCAGTCGCCCTTGGATCGGCGGAGCCAGTCGAGAGCTACCTGAACGCGAAGAAAATCATCTCGGCAGCGCGCTCGAGTCGCGCCGACGCCATACATCCGGGTTATGGCTTCCTCTCCGAGAACGGCGACTTCGCCGCCGCCGTGGAGGAAGCGGGGCTGATATTTATCGGCCCCAGCGCGGAGACGATTCGCCAGATGGGCGACAAGTCGGCCGCTAAATTGCTGATGCAGGTGGCGGACGTCCCGGTCATCCCGGGGCAGGACGGGATTGTTGAGGATAACTTTGCAACGGTTGCCGAAAAAATCGGGTTCCCGCTGCTAGTCAAGGCGGCCGCCGGTGGCGGCGGGAAAGGTATGCGCGTCGTCGAGGACGCGGACGGCCTCGAAGCGGCCGTCGAGGCGGCGCGGCACGAGGCTGAGGCGGCTTTCGGTGACGGCCGACTTCTCCTCGAGCGATATATAAATCGGCCACGCCACATCGAAGTCCAGATTCTGGCTGATAACAAGGGCCATACAGTGCACCTTGGCGAGCGCGAATGCTCGGTCCAGCGGCGGCACCAGAAAGTCATCGAGGAGGCGCCGTCGCCCGCGCTGACGCCCGACCTGCGCGAGCAGATGGGCGCAGTAGCCGTCGCCGCCGCAAAAGCGGTCGGCTATCGCAACGCCGGCACGGTCGAGTTCCTGTTTCAGGACGGTGAATTCTGGTTCCTCGAGATGAACACGCGGCTGCAAGTCGAGCATGGCGTCACCGAACTAGTCTACGGCGTCGACCTCGTCAAGTGGCAGCTGCGGATTGCCGCTGGCGAGCCACTGACGCTGCGGCAGGAGGACATTGCGCCGCGCGGCCACGCTATCGAGTGCCGTGTCTATGCCGAGGACCCGGCGCGCAACTTCCTGCCGTCGCCCGGCCGTATCCGGCGACTACGCGAACCGGCGGGGCCGGGAATCCGGATCGATTCCGGCATTGTCGAGGGGCTGGAAATCGGCAGCGACTACGACCCGCTGCTCGCCAAGCTGCTGGCGCACGACGCGACACGGGCGGACGCGCTCGATCGCATGGCGCAGGCGCTGCGCGACTACGTTATTCTGGGGCCAACGACCAACATCGCGCACCTTGCGGCGCTGCTGCGCCACGACGCGTTCCGCGCCGGCGAGCTGGATACACACTTCATTGAGACCCACTTCGCCGACTGGGCGCCCCGCGCGCTGCCGCTAGAAGCGCTCGTTACCGCGGGCGCAACTCGCAGCGGCAGCGGCCGGCCGCCGACGACGGCGGCCGGCCGCGACCCGTGGTCACCGTGGGGTGGCCAGTCCGGCTGGCGGCAGGGGGTGTGATGTCGCAAACCTTCCGCTGCGGCGATTCGCAGCACACCGTCGCGCTGAAATTGCGCGGCGACGAATTTTCGGGCGAGGTTGACGGCGAGCCGGTCGAAGGGCATCTCGAGCAGTTCGGAGAGGGGCTCTACGAAATCGACGTTGGTAGCGGTGCCGTGCAGGTGCACGTCGTGCGCGACGGCCGTCGCACGTGGGTCCACTGCCGTGGGCAGGCGTGGGAACTCGAGCGCGTCGCCGCGACGCGCAGCGGCGAACCGGAGGTGGCGAGCGACCAGCTGCTCTCGCCGATTACCGGCAAGCTGGTCGAGCTACGCGTTGCCGCGGGCGATTCGGTCGCGAAGGGCGACACACTCGCCATTATGGAGGCGATGAAGATGGAGCACCGGCTGCGCGCGCCGCGTGACGGCGCAGTAACGCAGGTGACTGCGACCGCGCCGGGTGGGCAGGTGCGCGAACGCGAACTGGTGGTCGAGCTGGAGGCGGAATAATGGAGCCTCTCGCAAGCGGCGTCGACACCGCCGACCCCGAGTACCACGCCAATCGGGAGCACAATCGCAAACTGGTGGTAGAGCTGAACGAGCGGCTGGCGCAGACGCGACAGGGCGGCCCGGCGAAGTCGGTCGAGCGCCACCGCGCGCGCGGCAAGCTGCCGGTGCGCGAGCGGATTGACGCGCTGCTCGACCCGGGCGCGCCGTTCCTGGAGTTTTCGACGCTCGCCGCCGACGGCGTTTACGACGATGTGGTAGCGGCGGCTGGCATCGTCACCGGCATCGGCGTCGTTCATGGGCGCGAGGTGATGGTCGTCGCCAACGACACGACGGTCAAGGGCGGCACCTACTATCCCATGACGGTCAAGAAGCACCTGCGCGCGCAGGAAGTGGCCGCCGAAAATCGGCTGCCCTGCATCTATCTCGTCGATAGCGGCGGCGCGTTCCTGCCGAAGCAGGACGAAGTTTTCCCCGACCGCGAGCACTTCGGCCGCATATTCTACAACCAGGCGCAAATGTCGGCCGCCGGCATCGCGCAGGTCGCGGTCGTGCTCGGTTCGTGCACCGCCGGCGGCGCGTATGTCCCGGCGATGAGCGACGAGACCGTCATCGTCCGCGAACAGGGGACGATTTTTCTGGCGGGGCCGCCGCTGGTGAAGGCCGCCACCGGTGAGGACGTGACCGCCGAGGAGCTGGGCGGGGCGGAGGTGCACTGCCGCGAGAGTGGGGTCAGCGATCACATCGCGCAGGACGACCAGCACGCGCTCGAAATTACGCGCTCTATCCTGGAAAATTTGAACCGCTCCCCAAAGGCGAAGCTGGAATTGGCGCCGCCAGAGGAGCCACTGCACGACCCGGCTGAAATCTACGGAATCCTGCCAAGCGATTCGCGGCAGCCGTTCGACGTGCGCGAAATCATCGCGCGCATGGTCGACGGCTCGCGCTTCCACGAGTTCAAGCCGCTCTACGGACCGACGCTCGTCACGGGCTTCGGCCGGCTGATGGGCTACCCCGTCGGGATTCTGGCCAACAACGGCGTGCTCTTCTCCGAGTCGGCGCTGAAAGGCACGCACTTCATCGAGATGTGCTGCCAGCGCGGAATCCCGCTGCTCTTCCTACAGAATATAACGGGTTTTATGGTCGGCCGCGAATACGAGTCGGGCGGCATCGCTAAAGATGGCGCTAAGATGGTAATGGCAGTCTCCAACGCCCGCGTTCCGAAGTTCACAGTTATCATCGGTGGCAGCTTCGGTGCCGGCAACTACGGCATGTGCGGCCGCGCCTACGGACCGCGCCAGCTCTGGATGTGGCCCAATGCACGCATCTCGGTGATGGGCGGCGAGCAGGCGGCCGACGTGCTCGCGACCGTCAAACAGCAGCAGCTCGAGGCGGCCGGTAAGTCGCTCTCCGCGAAGGCGCGCGAGCAAATCCGTGCGCCCATCTTGGAAAAGTACGAGCGCGAGGGGAGCGCATACTACTCGACCGCGCGGCTCTGGGATGATGGCATCATCGCCCCGCCCGATACCCGTATGGTCGTCGCGCTCGGAATCTCAGCGGCGCTCAACGGCGAGATGCCGGAAACGCGCTTTGGCGTATTTCGGATGTGAGGCAGCGGCGCGGCGCGTAGGACCGGATGTAAGCGTTTTATACCGCCTCCCTTCGGCGCCGACATGGAGGAGTCCATCTGCCAGATTGAGATTGAGTCGGCGGAAGCCGACTTCGTGGCGCGGGTAACGACCAGCATGGGCGGCGCGCGCGAGATACGGAGCATCCGCTTCGATTCGCTGTTGAATCTTCTAATGTCCGAGCTGCACGCCGAGTTTGAGCCCGACCTTCAGGGCGAGGAAACCGAGCCCGATTACTGATGAGCTGGCTCGCGGTAGCCGGGGTCGCCCTCGGCGTCGCGGCCGCCTGGGCGGTGCTGCGCTACGCAGCACGGAAGCGCGGCGGGCAGCGGCCGACGCTGGGCGAGCTGATGTTCCCGGTGCACCACACTGACCGCCGGCAGGACGACGAACGCGAGGATTAGCGCCGTCCGGGGGTCGCTTGGCAGGGATGCTGGCGGCTGTTTGGTGTAGAGGCAACCGTTAATTATCCGGCAGGCTCACGGCGGCAGATGCGCCATGACGTGCTCGTGCTGTCCCTGCTGGGGCTCGCACTGCTTGTCGCCGCCGGTTCCGAAGCGGCTGCCCCTGAGGCCACTATTTTACAGATTGACCCGCAGGAGGTCGATAAGGAGCCCAGTTCCCAAATCAATTTCGACGGAGATTTTTTTGATGGTGATGACGACCCACTCGAGTTTGTTTACTGGAATTCATCCATCGATGATAACTTCCGCAGTGGCGACCAGCTCTCTGATCTCAGCTTCGTGGGTCAGTCAGGTGAGTTCAGCCAAGGCTATCACACAATTACGCTACAGGTGAAGGCCGGCGGCGAGTGGAGCGTGAAGAACGAGAGTTGGCTCAACGTGACTGGACCGCCGCCGCGTAACCCGGATGCAAGCATCAGTATAAACCCGCCCGAAGCCCACCAAGGTGAAGAAATCAATTTCCTTGGTTCAGGTACCTATTACGACCCCGCCACCAGTATTGTCACCTACGAGTGGTATCTGGACGGGGCATACTACAGCGACGAAATGACATTCGCTGACAGTGGCATCAGCGTTGGGAATCACACCATGGAGCTGATTGTTGAGGACAATGAAGGCCTGCGTAGTGAACCAGCACAGGAGCCTTTCCAGATTATGCCACCGATTCCGCTGGCGCACATTGACTCGATTGATCCCAGCCCTGCCAAGGTCGGAGACATAATTACCTTCAGTGGGCACTGCACCGGGTCCAGTGGTGCGGAGGAAGAGTGTGACGAGTATCGCTGGGATATCCGCTCGGGTACCAACGGCTTGACGCTCTTTACACTTTATGGCAAGACAGTTATGGTCGACAATCTGACAGAAGGCGAAGACGGTGAAGCTGCAGGTTACGAGGCGTGGTTCCGTATTATAGACACCAACGGCACGGTGTCTTCGTGGGTATCCGAGGATTTCTCGGTCGGTCCACCTAATGAACCGCCAGTGGCGACCATCACCATATCGCCTGCCCCCCTCCCCGGCAGCAGTTTCGTGCCAGAATATTATCAGTTCTTCGATATAACCTTCAGCAGCGCCAGCTCGAGCGATTCCGACGGAGTTATCGAGGGGTGGCGCTGGTGGTTCGATGGCGTACTGATTGCTACTACTGCTGACTGGACCACCAGCTTCGACGCACCGCGCGACGGGACGGTGAGGTTACAGGTAATGGACAATGACGGCGCCTGGAGCGGCAACAACACACGTTCGTTCCGGGCTGTCACCAACACGCCGCCCACCGCCATAATATCGCTCTCGCTTGCCGAAGTAGAGGTTGATGCACCAGTTACGCTCAGCGGAAGTGGCAGCGACGCTGAGGGTTACATCGCAGGCTGGGAATGGCAGCTCGACGGGGTCGTCGTCGCGACGACGAATACTACGACCGTCAGCAGTAACGTTACCGGCACCCATACCGTGACGCTTACGGTGACCGATGACGGTGGGCTGCAGGCGAACGCCAGCGCCAGTTTCACGGTCAAGGAGCTGGACATAATCGCCGAAAAATATTTTGACGTCTCAGTCTCACCTCTCAACGCAGCTATAGGTGAGGATATCACGATTGACCTGACCGGGACTACGGGTCCGGTGGAGGAGTTCGAAATCAACATTGACGGTGACATCACGACGACGCAGGACCGTACGGTCACAATCAGCTTCGATGCCAAAGGCACCTACAACCTAGATATCACTGTTTGGTGGTCAGACGGAACGTCTTTTGACCAGAGCCGCGATTTCTACACCACTACGGTCACCGTCACCAAGTCTGGTGGGGGCAGTGGTGGTGATGCTGGCGGTGATGGTGACGACAGCGACGGTAGCGACGGCGGGATTCCCGGCCCCGGCCTGCTGGCAGCACTGGCTGGACTCGGGCTGGCGGCACGGCGCAAGCGCTGAACATGTCGCAGCTCCTGCAACAGGACCGCTACATTATTCGCGAGAAGTTCTGGAAGTTCTTCGGCAACAATGTTAGAGATACGACTTCTCTTCCCGCAGCCGCCACGTTATCAGCAGCAGCCAGCCGCCCATGAATAGCTCGCTGCCCGCCAGCGCGATGAAGAGCGGACGGTTAGCGTCCGGCTCGTCCAGCGGCTCCTCCCAGCTGACGACGACCCACAGCTGCTGCCGCTCGACGCTGCCGTCGTCGTAGGTCGCTGTGCAGGTGACGTTGTAGGCTCCCGCCGCGTGGATGACGTGATTCACCTCGCGCGAGGAGTTCCAGCGGCTGCCCGGCCCCGTCACGTCGCGGCCGAAATCCCACTCGACGCTGGCACCGGTCGGTACCAGTGCGCTGAAGATGACTTCGTCGCCAGCTTCGATGAAGAGCAGTCGTGCCTCGCCGTTGGCGCTCGCATCGAGTTCGCCTGTGGCAGCCGGGAGCAGGAATAGCGCGAGCAGCAGCAGGGTGCTACAGCTGGACCTGCCCATACTCGCTGGAGAGCTTGCGCGCTTCCGTCTTGCGGCACTCGCCGCAGAAGAGCTCACCGTCGACCACTTTAAGGTGGTCGCGGCAGCCTCTGCAACGCGCGCCGACGACACCGTCGCGACCTGACTTGGTGTTGAGCTTCAGCGCCGGTTTTGTTTCGTCAACCCGCGCCTGAACAAGGTCGTTGACGCTGTAGACGTCGTTGGTGTTGGAAACGTAATCCTCTGACATGCGCGCGACGTGCAGCGAGCCCATGACCCAGGTGCCGACCTGACGTGAATTGCCCTTGACGCGTACGACTTCGATGGTCACCATTGAATCGCGAACCGACTGGACGCGCCCCAGCACCCGGTCGCCGGCACGGATTTCGAGCGGTACCGAGACCACCGGTTTCACCCGCAGTTCGGTGTGCTCCTCGTCGCGCACCAGTTCGCCGGTCAGCGCCGCGAACAGCTCGCCGTCGCGCTCGTAGACACCCGGTCCGGGCATGTATTCCATCGCACTCGCAAGTCGGTCTCCCGGCAGTATCAGGCTCATCGCGCGCCGACCGGGTGCAGGTGATAAAGGGTTCCCTCGACCGTTTTCCGCTCGCGCGTGTGGTGCGGCATGGTCCGCTCCAGCTTCAGGTCAACAGGCCACGCGCCCGTGACGGCACCGCCGAGCTGCTCGACGTAGCGGCGCAGGAAGCGGTCGCTGACCGCCGGCTGGAGCGACCAGACGCTGCCGGCGGTCGCCAGCGCCGCGCGCAGGAACGGTCGGTCGGCGCCGGGTCGCTGTGCACCCCAGGGTGGGTTCATCACTATAGTATCAACCTGCTGCGTCCAGTTCTCAACCGCGTCACAGCGCCACTCTACTTCCAGCTCCGCGCCAGTTGCAGCTTGCCGTGCTACTTCCAGTGCGCCGCTGTCGAGTTCCACCCCCACCACTTTGGCACCAAGGAACGCTGCGCCGAGCGCCAGCCGGCCGGTGCCGCACCCCAAATCGGCGACGCTCCCGGCGAGGTCGCCCGCCTGCCAAGCGTGTTCAAGCAGTTGGAGCGCCGCGAAGGGCGGCGTCGGGTACTGTTCCAGCTCCGGTTTCGGTTCGGGAAAGTCGGGAATAGAGCGTAGCAGCTGGTCTAAGGCCTTACGCGGGAAACCAGTCACTAGACCATACGCCAGTGCCCCGTCTTGGGCTCGAAAATTCTCCCATCCTTCATCAGCTGCTCTAGAAATTTTTCAGCCCTGTCGCGAGAGACTCCTTTATCTCTTAAATGGTCTAGAATTTCGTTTGCGTCAATGCCTTCTGGCCCCCCAGTTTTGATAAAGTCTACGATTTGTGTAATCGGGTTCTCCTCCTTCCACCGCTGCTCCGCGGTGTGGCCGGTAAAGGCATAACCGACATCTCCCTGCATCGTAATAGTGAGGAACAAAGTCATCATCTTGATGGCGCGCTCTGCGTGTTCGGGCCCAACGGTTTCCGAGAGATGCATACGCGCGTCCGCTTCGGCCAACCGTATTAGTGATTCGAGTTGCCGTGGGGTAATCGGAAAAACCTGTTCCTCCTGCTCACCACGCTCCTGATAGGACTTACGCATTGAGGTATAGTGGTCCTGCAATTTCTGTTGCGCCTGTATTGTCATTACCGGCCGTAGTTTGCGCGCGTGGCCAACGTAGAGCCGCAGTAGGTCGTGCGGAATCGCCGGCTCTAGCTCGCGCATTTCCAACTCTGTCTCCTCGCCGCTCCCAAGCAACTCGCCGACGCGATGTGACTCGAGCATCCGCTCTGCCAGTTTTGCGTCACGTTTGGGGTTTGGCGTGTCGTAGATGATGAAAAAAATGTCGAAGCGACTCAGCAGCGTCACTGGCATGTTAACCTGCGCGGGTAGCGGGAGGGTCTTGTCAAAGCGACTCATTTTGGGGTTGGCTGCTGCGAGCAGTGAACACTTCGCGCGCAGCTGAGCATTGATACCTGCCTTGGCGATGGTCACTGTCTGCTGTTCCATCGCCTCGTGCATCGCCGAGCGGTCATCCTCATCCATCTTGTCAATCTCATCAATACACGCCAGCCCCCCGCTCGCCAGTACCAGCGTCCCCGCCTCAAGCGTCCAGCGCCCTTCGCCAAACTCGTCGCGCACTGCGGCGGCGGTTAGGCCAGCCGCTGACGATGACTTTCCAGTCGCCATCACGCCACGCGGGGCGAGCCGTGCCGCAGCACGCAGCAGTTGTGACTTGGCAACGCCGGGATCACCCATCATCAACACATGTATGTCGCCTCGGATGCGAGTTCCATCGGGGAGTTCCTTGTCTACACCGCCGAAGAGTTGCACCGCAATCGCCTCTTTCTGCCAATCCATGCTGAAAATCGAGGGTGCAATGGAGTTAGTGATGCGTTCACGCAGGTCGGGATTGCGTGAAAGCTCCAGGATTTGTTCCATTTCCTCCTCTGTAGGTTCCAGGGCCTCCGCCTCCGCTTCGCGCTCGTCAATCGAGTGCGCGTAGAGGTAGACGTCGAACTCGGTCCGCGCCCGTCGCCCGGTATACTGCGCGCGCGTCCGCATCACTCCCACGACCGCAATCCGGTCTCCGGGACGGGCCTGCGCAGCGAGAGAGCTTTCGACAAAGACAGTGAGCCTCTCCGGCTGTGCACCGGGAGGGAGGTCCTCGGGGAACTCCTGCAGCTCCAGCTTGTGTGAGTCGATGAACTGCGACTGCTCCTCGCGCAGCTGGAATTCGGTGCACTTGCATCCTTCGCCGATGCACTTGTTCGGCTCGCGTAGCGTGAAGAAATCCTGGATGACCCGCTGCCGATGCCGCTCCCAGTTGCACTCGAAAAGCCCCACCTCCATGCGCGGGCGGACCGGCAGCGACTTGCGCACCAGCCCTCGCACCTTGACCATGCGGTAGAGGTGCTCCTTGCGCAGGTCCCGGATTTCCTCCTGGTAGAGCTGGTCCGGGATTTCGAGCGGCGCGACGTCGAGCGTAATATCGGTGCGATGCTCCTCGCGCACGCGCTCCCGCGCCTCGTCGCTGATGAATTCCTTGACAACTTCGCGCGCTGCCTTCAGCGTGTTCTCGAGGTTCCAGAGCAGGTTATTCGAGAGCCGCGGGTGGAAGTCGGTAACATCTTCCCATGTGATGAAGACTGCCTTGTCGCCCTTGGGATAGACCTGCGCCACAGATTCAATCTGGTCACCGTAGGTCGGCACCCGGTCTAGGTCGACACCACTGCCGCCGCAGACCGGGCACTTGCGCCCCCCATCACTGCTGCCACTGCAGGCGGGGCAGCGCGGTATCGGGGCGCGCACGCCGTTGCTGTCAACCGGGCGGAAACGGGTGTCCTGGAAGAAGGAGCGCCAGAGCTCGACAAGCTCCTCAG
>PCCI01000029.1 GCA_002731655.1 Methanobacteriota archaeon
CCGGCATTGAGGACTCCTTCTCGGGGATGTCCGAGATGAGAGTCTCGGTGGTCAGCACGAGGCTCGCAATCGAGCCAGCGGCCTGAAGTGCATTGCGCACGACCTTGACGGGGTCGATGATTCCAGCCTTCATCAGGTCCTCGTAGGTGTTGGTGCGGGCGTTGAAACCGAAGCTGGCGTTCTTGGATTCACTGATTTTCGAGACCACTACGCCTCCGTCTTCGCCAGCGTTTTCGGCAATCTGGCTCGCCGGCATGGCGAGTGCATCACGTACAATGCGGACGCCGGTCGCCTCTTCGTCGTCGAGTTTGCTGGAGAGCTTGTCGAGCGCCTTGCGAGTGCGCAACAGTGCCACGCCGCCACCCGCCACGACGCCCTCGGCCATCGCAGCGCGAGTGGCATTAAGTGCGTCGTCGACACGCGCCTTCTTCTCCTTCATCTCGGTTTCGGTTGCTGCGCCAATCTCGAGCACCGCGACGCCACCTAGCAGGCGACCGACGCGCTTCTCGAGCTTCTCGCGATCCCACTTGGATTTAGCGAGCTTGGCCTGCGAGCGCAGGATGCGCGCACGTTCCTCGACGTCGGGCTTGCTGCCGCCGCCGCCGATAACCGTTGTCTTGTTCTTGCCGATGACTACTTTGTCCGCCTTGCCAAACATGTCGGCGGTAATCTCCTTCAGCTCCATACCCTGATCCTTGCCAATAACGCGGCCGCCAGTCAGGACTGCCAGGTCCTCCAGCTGCTCTTTCTGGTCGTCGCCAAAGCCCGGCGCCTTGACGGCGCACGCCTTGAGCACCCTGGAAGCGACGTTCAGCACCAACGTTGCCAGTGCCTCGCCTTCCAGGTCCTTGCAGATGAGCAGGATGGGCGCCTTCAGCTGCTTGACTCCCAGTTCCAGCGCCGGCAATAGATCCTGCGCTGACGAAATTGTATGGTCGGTCATCAGTATCAGCGGGTTCTCCACAGTAGCCTCGCGCTTCTCGCGGTCAGTAACGAAGTATGGAGAGACATAGCCCTTGTCGAACTCCATTCCCTCAACCAGCTTGAGCGTGGTCTCCATCCCCTTCGCTTCCTCGACAGTAATAATGCCCTCCTGTCCCACCTTGCCGACTGCGTCGGCAATCAGCTTGCCGATTTCCTGGTCGTTGTTGGCGGAAATCGCAGCGACCTGCTCGATGACCTCGTCCGATTCGACCGGGGAAGCTGACTTCTTCAACTCATCAACTACCACAGATATGGCCTGATCGAAGCCGTCCTTCAAATTGACCGGAGACATACCGGCAGAGACGCCACGCAGCCCGTAAGTTGCGAGCGCCTGAGTCAGGATTGCCGCAGTGCAGGTACCGTCGCCGGCGTTGTCCTGTGTCTTGCTCGCGACCTCCTTAACCAGCTGCGCACCCATGTTTTCGTACGGGTCGGGTAGCTCAATATCCTTGGCAATCGTCACACCATCATTGATGATGGTAGGGCTGCCGAATGACTTGTCGAGCACTACTGTGCGCGCCTTCGGTCCCAGCGTAACCTTGATTGCGTCTGTAGCGGTGTTGATACCGCTCAGTAGCTTGCGTCGTGCATCTTCTCCATATACCATCTGTTTTGCCATTTTTCCCTCCTAAAGCACCGTCGCCTGCAAGTCTTTCGACTTGAGGAGCAGGTAATCCTTGTCCTGCCAGGTAATCTCCGTCCCGGCATATTTCTTGTAGACCACGCGGTCGCCTGCCTTGACGTGTTCTGCGTCAGGGCCGACGCCTGCCACGAGGCCGACGTTCATCTTTTCACGCGCTGCTTCGGGNAGCAGAAAACCGCTATCTGTCTTCTCCGCGGCTTCCTCCANCTCGAGCAGGACCATCTTGCCCAAGGGCTCAATTCCGACTGACATTTTTTTCACCATTTTTGCTGGGTCACCCTCGGGAGCTACAATGANGTCCGGTAGGCAACCGGCGGTTGTCAACCAGCCTTATATTAATAGTTTATGACAGTCCCCGAACCAGCTCNGCNAGGACCGNTCCCGGGTCCTCCGCCTTCACGACGCCCGACGCCAGCAGGATGCCCGCCGCGCCCAGTTCCATCGCCTTTTCGACNTCGGCGCGGGTCTTGACACCGGCNCCGCAGAGNACNGGGACGCCGGTCCCGGCCACCGCCGCGACTGANTCGCTGATGACCTCGGGGCGCGCAGTCGAGACCGAGANGTCNCCGCCGATGAGTTCGGGCGGCTCGACCGCGACGTAGTCCGGCCGCAGGGCGGCACCGCGTGCGGTCGCTTCGACGTCGGCGGTGCAGAGCACGGTCGCCAGCCCCGCNTCGCGGGCNCGCGCCAGCGTNGTCTCGATGGTGGCCCAGTCGAGCTGCCGNTCGGCGTGGTTGACCAGCGTGCCGACCGCGCCCGCTGCGACGGCCGCTTCCGGCAGCACCGCGCCGGTATGCGCGCCGGCCGNCGCGNCGTCAATGTGCTGCGCCAGCACCGGAACGCCGCCCTTGTNCGCGAAGNGCCGCAGGTCGAGCGCGCTGGTCGCGGCCGCAAGGCAGGCGCCCGAAGCTTCCGCGANGGCNGCCATTTCGCGGCAGAGNNCGAAGCCCNCCTCACCGTGGCCTTGCGGGTAGGTCTTCAGGTTGACGACCATCAGCGGCGTGCGTAGCNCCATGTGGGGCGAAGCCCGGNCGCTAAAAGGAAGTTGCGCGCGCTCCAGCCTAAAATAGTGCGCCATAATGGCGNGCGCATGTCCACTCGCGAACAGNGCCGGATACTGGTAACTGGCGCNGCGGGGCAAATCGGGACCGAGCTGGTGCTCGCCTTGCGGGAGCGCTTCCCCGCCGGGGACGTCGTCGCGATGTACCGCTCCAGCCCGCTCGCGCCAGAAGTCGCGGAGGGNGGTCCGTCNGCGAAGGGCGACGTCACCGACGCNGCGGGCTANGCACANGCCGTNGCGGAGCACGATATNNACACAGTCTACCACCTCGCCGCCATNCTTTCCGTGGGCGGCGAGGCTAATCCGNCGNTCTGCTACGAGGTCAACCTCAACGGCCTGCGCAANGTGCTCGAGGTCGCCCGCGAGCGGGGGCAACGCTTGTTCTGNCCGAGNTCGATAGCGGTCTTCGGCCCNGATACNCCGGCGNTGGCTCCNCAGGAGACACCNCTNCACCCGAGCACGATGTACGGNGTCACCAAGGTCGCCGGTGAAATCCTCTGCGACTACTACTTCCANCGCTACGGGGTCGACGNGCGNGGGGTGCGCTACCCCGGACTCATTTCGTGGCAGGCGGCCCCGGGNGGCGGGACCACNGACTANGCCATTGCCATNTTCCACGCTGCGCTGCGCGNCGGTAGCTACGAATGCTTCGTCGGCCCGGAGACGCGGTTGCCGATGATGTACATGCCAGACGCGCTGAAGGGGACGCTGGACCTGATGGATGCNCCGCTCGAGGCCTTGCAGCACCATTCCGANTTCAACCTCGGCGCGATGTCCTTCTCCGCCAGCGAACTGGCAGACGCTATCNCGCAGCGCGTCCCCGGCTTCGAGTGTCGCTACGCGCCCGACGCGCGGCAGGTGATTGCCGATTCATGGCCCGACGCGGTCGACGACTCCGNCGCACGGCAGGAGTGGGGCTGGGCACCCCGCTTCGGGCTGGNGGAGATGGNCGACGACATGCTTGAAAACCTGCGCCGCGAACAGAGGGCGCAATGAGCGACCCGACGGGCTGGATGCGCGACGAATACGAAGCGCTCGTGGCGGCGAGCCTTGACTGGCGGCCGCCGGTGCTGGAAGGTCCCAGCGCGCCCCGCTGTCAGGTTGGCGGACGCGAGCGGCTGATGCTCTGCTCGAATAATTACCTGAACCTGAGCAACCACCCGCGGCTGAAGGAGGCCGCTATTGCGGCTGTCCGCAGCCACGGTGCCGGCTCGGGCAGCGTGCGACCGATTGCGGGCAACATGGACCTGCATGTCCGGCTAGAGCAGCGCATCGCCGAGTTCAAGCGCCGTGACGCTGCCATCTACTACCAGACCGGCTTCGCCGCCAACGCCGGGCTGATTCCGCANCTGGTAGGCAAGGGCGACCANCTTTTCACCGACGAGCTGAANCACGGCTCGATTATTGACGGGGNGCGGTTGACGAAGGCGGCACGCAACATCTACGCGCACAACGACATGGGCGGGCTGGAAGANCTGCTGCGCAAGGCTCCCGACACGGGGCGCCGGCTCATCATCACCGACGGCGTCTTCTCGATGGACGGCGACACCGCGCCGCTCGACGAAATCTGCGCGCTCGCCGGAGAATATGGCGCGATGACCTACGTGGACGACGCGCACGGCGAAGGCGTGCTGGGCGAGGGGCGCGGAATCGGAGTCCATTATGGCGTCGAAGACAAGGTCGATATCGAAATGGGAACCTTCTCCAAGGCGTTCGGTGTCGTCGGCGGGCTCGCCGCCGGCAGCGAACATCTCGCGAAATACGCCTTCAACAAGTCGCGCACCTTCCTGCTCTCGGGCTCCGCCCCGCCCGCGACGGTCGCCGCCTGCACCGCTGCGCTGGACGTGCTCGATGAAGAGCCGCAGCACGTCGTGAATCTCTGGAAGAATACCGCCTATTTCCGTCGCGGGCTGCAGCAATTCGGCTACGACACCGGCGTTTCCACGACCCCCATCATCCCTGCCATGTGCGGCTCTTCGAAGCAGGCGCAGGCGTTGAGCGGTGAACTGATGCAGCGCGATGTCTTCGCGCTCCCCATCGTCTTTCCGATGGTCGCGCGCGACAAGGCGCGCATCCGCGTCATCATGAACGCCGGACTCGCGCGCGAGGATCTGGACGAAGCGCTGGGCGCTTTCGAAGCGGGCGGCAAGGCAGCAGGAGTGCTGTGAAACATCGTAAGGCGACCCGCCGATGAAGTTCAGCGACGCTGAATGGCACACGCGGCTGAGCCCGGAGCAATACGAGGTCTGCCGCTGTAGTGCGACCGAGCCGCCTTTCGCCAACGAATACTGGGACTGCCACGACGCCGGCAGCTACCGTTGTGTGGCGTGCGGCGCGGAGCTGTTCGACTCGGAAACGAAATTCGTTTCAGGCACCGGCTGGCCCAGCTTCAGCGCGCCAGTTACTGACGGGGCGGTCGCTGAGCGTGAGGACGACTCGCTCGGCGTGCGCCGCACCGAGGTAGTCTGCGCCGGCTGCGAGTCGCACCTTGGACACATCTTCCCCGACGGGCCGCAGCCAACGGGACTGCGTTTTTGCATCAACTCCGCCGCGCTATCTCTTAAGCGGCGCTAGTCGGCCAGTTCGCTGAGCCACGCGCCGCCCGCTAGGAATGCCAGATCGTAGAGCAGCAGCAGCGTCAGCGCGGTCGCAATGCCCGCGTCATCGAGCAGCAACGCCTGCAACGCGCGCAGTGACGCTTCGACCACGGTAAAGAGCAGCAGCGGGATGGCGAGTAGCGTCCCGAGCATCCACGCGCCGGGCAGCGGCGCTGCCGCCTGTGTCGTGAGCGTCCCGGCAGCGGAAATACCGACCGCCGAAAGCAGCAGGATTGCGAGCGCAGAGGGCCATGCGGAGCCGAATGAGTTCTCGAAGAGCAGTATATAAAATCCGAAAGCAAGCAGCGTCAGCCCCGAGAGCAGCAGCAGGTTGCCAGCCCAGGCGCCGAGGAACAGCGTCACGCGCGGGAGCGGCGCCAGCCGCAGCATCTCGCCGGTGCCGCGGTCGCCTTCGCGCAAGGCGGTGTGCGTCAGCAGCCCCAGCCCGGCGAAGAGCAGCACACTCCAGAGAATCGCGGGCGCCAGCCGTGCGCGGGCAATTTCGTCGTTGGTGAGCGTGAAGCGCAGCAGCAGCAGCAGCGCCAGCACCAGCATCGCCGCCGCGATGGTGCCCTGCAGCGACCGCAGCTCGACGCGCACTTCCTTGCGCACCAGCGCCGTCAGCGGGCTCACGCCAGTACCCCGTCGGCGAGCGCCAGCGTGCGGTCCGCTGCAAGGCCGCTGCCGTGCGCCACCACCAGCACCGCCCGGCCATCGTCACACCATTCGGAGATGAGCGTCCGCAGCAGCTCGCGCCCGGTGGAGTCGAGCGCGGCGAACGGTTCGTCTAGCAGCAGCGTCGTCGGCTGGTGCAAGGTAGCGCGCGCCAGCGCCAGTCGCTGCAACATCCCGCGTGAGTAGATGCCGGTGCGGTCATCGGCAAAAGCCTTGAGGCCGACGCGCTCGAGCGTGGCGTCAATTTCCGCCGAGTGCTCCGGCAGCTGGTGCAGCTGTGCCCAGAGCGCGAGGTTTTCGCGGCCGCTCAATTCGCCGTAAAAGCCGGGACGGTGGCCGGCGAAGCCGATGCGTGCCCGCACTTCGACGCCGTCGGAGAGCGCGAAGCTGTCCACTTCTGCTTCGCCACTGTCGGCGCGGTCGAGCGTTGCGAGAATGCGCAGCAGCGTTGATTTGCCGGCGCCGTTCTCGCCCTGCAGCAGCACCACTTCGCCGTCGGCGACCGACAGGTCGAGCCCGCGCAGCACGCGCCGCGCACCGAACGCCTTCTGCAGCCCGCGGACGGTGAGCATCAGTCGCCCAGCGCGGCGGCGAATTCCCGCGCGGCCGCGCCCGGGTCGTCCGTCTGGTAAATGGCGCGCCCCACGATTATGAGGTCGGCGCCTGCTGTGATAGCCGCGCGTGGGTCGCCCCCCTGCGCACCGACGCCGGGGGCGATGATTTTGAGGTTGCCGACCGCTTCCCGCACGGCGGTGATGTCTTCCGGTCGCGTTGCCGGAGCGACGACACCGGTCGCACCGCCGTCGCGCGCGACGGCGGCCAGCGCCGTGATGTCGAAGAATTCGCCGCCGCCGGGGTGCGACATCGTGATGACTGCGTAAAGGTCGCGGTCGGGCGCCACGTCGCGGATGGCGCGCAGTGGGCCGGCGCCCGGGAACGCGTGCGCAATGATGCCGGTCGCGCCGGCACCGTAGGCCGCTTCGGCGATGAGGCGCGCCGTGTTGGGAATGTCAGCTACCTTGAGGTCGCAGATGACTGGTGCCAACTTCGCTAACTTCGCGACCGTCTCGAGTCCGCCCTGCATCAGCAGTGGCCAGTTGATTTTGATGCCCGCCAAGTGCGGTGCTGCCGCTTCGGCTACGGAAAAGGCACGCAGCGGGTCTGTCTCGTCCAGCGCCAGCAGCAGCCGGGACCCCATCAGATTTCCAGCTTTCCGGTCAGGATTGAGAGCGCGTAGCGCAGTTCGGCTACCGCCGCGACCGCTTCGCGCTTGACCTGAAACAGGTCTTTGGAATCCATCTCGCGTGCCATGTTCGTTTCGACGAACATCATCTTCTCGAGACTGCGCTCGATTGTGTCCACGATTATCTGGCTACGCGCTGAGCGCCGCAGGCCCTCTTCGTCTATGCTGTCGTCATCTGCCATGCTCTCGCCGACTGGCGACGGCTGCCGGCGGATTTAACCATTTGCCAAGGCGGTCGGGCTGCCTTAGCTAAGGTCGCTACGGGTGTAGAGTGAGAGGCCGACCGGCTTGCGCGGTAGTGGTCCCTTCTTCTCGGCAACGACGGTCGAGATACCTGCCTCGGGGGCGAGGTCGACCAGCCGCTGGGTGATGATACCATCCATCACCAGTGCTGTGACGCCGTTGTTTCCCTTCTTCTGCAGCTTTTCCTGCAGCTTGGTAATCGGGAGTTCGTCGCTCAGCTTCTCGCCCGAGAGCAGCCGCACGTTCTTGCTGCCCTTGAGCGCGTCAAGGTGCTCGAGCAGTGCCTGTGCTTCTGCGGGGGCGGCAGCCTTGACTGCTTCTGGCTCAGCGGCTGGCTCCTCTGCAGGTGCCTCAGCCGGGGCCGCGGGCTCTTCCGCCGCTGCCTTTGGCTCAGCGGCTGGCGCCTTTGCGGGCGCTTTCGTGTCCTCCTTGCTGGTCTTTGACTTGCGTCCGCCACGTCGCGAGCGTTTTTTCTTGCCATCTTTCGCCCACTTGTTCTGGTCCTTGAACAGCTCGGTAGTCGACTTGTCGCGCAGGCATTTCATAATCTGCTTGTGCCCGAGGTGTTCGACTTCGGTGTTGCTTGGTGCGCGCGCGACATAATTAATCTCAGCGACCTGGAACAACTCGCGCAGGATCATCTCGCCTCCGCGGTCGCCATCGACGAAAGCGGTGACGGTGCGTGACTTGCATAGCTCGACAATTTCCTTGGGGATGTTGGTCCCCTCGACCGAGATTGCGTTCTTGATGCTGTGCCGCAGCAGGTTCAGGACGTCGCTGCGTCCCTCGACCAGAATGATGGCGTCACTGTTCTCGACGTTGGGCCCCGCGGGGAGCTTGCCGCCGTAAGAGACGATTTCATCAGTCTGGATTAGCTGCCTGACGGAGTCGGTTATGTTGACTCCGGCACTGCGGGACTCGGTCACGATGCCGAGCAGCAGCTCGCGGGCGCGCCCAATAATCTGGTCGCGCTTGCCGGCACGGCTGTCCTCGAGGTTAGTTACCTTGAGAGTCGCCTTGCAGGGACCGACGCGCTCGACTGTCTCGAGCGCGGCGGCAAAGACCGAAGTCTCTACTTGGTCCATACTGGAGGCTATGGTAATTTCACCAATGGACTTGCCCTTGCTACTCTTGATGTCCACTTCGATCCGGCCCATACGGCCCGATTTCTGCATGTCCCGGAGGTCCAGTTCGTCGCCGAGCAATCCTTCGGTCTGACCGAAGATTGCACCGACTACGTCGGATCGCTCAACCACGCCGCTGGCCGTGATTCTGGCTTGGATAACGTACTTACTACTGTTGGGCTCTGTCATTTTTCCACCTTTTGGTTGTGCGGCCTGAGCCTCCCCCAAGCAAGTCCGAACGTCTGGTCCAGGACTCTTTGTTGAGAGTCGATAAAGTAATTACCGTAATGGCCCGCAGGCCGACCCGGCCCGTACCGGGACCTAATTAAAGCTGGCGGTCTGCGACGGAGCCATTTTATCCAGCCCCATGCTGCCGGCGCAATGCACGTCGTGACCCTGCTGGCGCAGCCTCGTAAAAAGCACCCGCTGGTGAAGCGCAAGCTGCTACAGAAAGGGCAGCTGGAGGCAGTCGGCCGTGGCACCTTCGGGCTGGTCTGGCTGACCGACTTCTTCGACGCCTTCTGGGCCTGCGCGCAGGAAATCGATTCCGACGCGAAGGTGAAACTGCGCGAGAGCGGCTTTGACGAGATGAACTGGACCGCCGCCTTCCGCTTCGCCGGTTTCAAGGCGCGACTTTCAGCGCAGAAATACAAGGGCTTCTACGGCGTCCCGCGCAACTGTTACCTCCAGCTGAAAATCGGGACTGCTAACCCTAACGACCTGCGTATGTTCCTGCGGCTTCTGGCCGACAAGTTCGAGAAGCCTCCCTGGGCAATCAACAACTGGAGCAAGCTCGAAGCCAGCTCGGGATTCGACCAAGAGGCGATTATCAGCGGCTGGTCCAAAGCGATGGGGCGCGAAATCAGCGTTGCTGACACCGCAGGTGGTTGGAGCTTTCCGTTCATGGGCGGCAGCAAAGCTGCGGCGGACGCTCCCGCAACACCCGATGCCGGCGACATCGAAGTGCTGACCGACTCCGAAGGCAGGGAGCACCGCTTCCGGGTCCACGGCACGCTCGAGGTTGAGGGCGAAGAGTATGCGGTGATGTCACCCGCCGAAGGCGGCGAGGATGTGCTCGAGGTGGATATCCTGCACGTTGCCAAGGGCGGCGGCTACGAATCGGTTGAGGATGAAGAGCTCTTCAACGCACTGGCCGAGGCGGCGCAGGAACACTTGGCGGCGTAGCGACAAGTGAAACCTTATTGCCGCCGGGGAATGCCGCCGCGGGAGTGGGCCGGTAGATCAGCCCGGAAGATCGCCGCCTTCGCAAGGCGGAGGCCGCGGGTTCAAATCCCGCCCGGTCCACCAGAAGCATAACATGCCACTCGAACTCGACCTGCATTCGCTGAGACACGGCCCGGAACTGGTGAAGCGCGGCTTCGCCCGCATGCAGAAAGGCGGCGTCATCATGGACGTCACCGACGCGCAGCAGGCGGCCATCGCCGAGGACGCCGGCGCCGTCGCCGTCATGGCGCTCGAGCGCGTGCCGGCCGATATCCGTGCCGAAGGCGGCGTCGCGCGCATGTCGGAGCCGCAGAAGATTCGCGAAATTATCGACTGCACCACGATTCCGGTGATGGCTAAGTGCCGTATCGGCCACACCGCCGAGGCGCGCGTGCTCGAGGCCCTCGGAGTGGACATGATTGACGAGTCGGAAGTGCTGACGCCGGCCGACCCCTACTTCCACGTCATCAAGCGCAACTTCACCGTCCCGTTCGTTTGCGGCGCCACTTCGCTCGGTGAGGGGCTGCGCCGTGTCTGGGAAGGCTCGGCCATGATTCGTACCAAGGGCGAGGCGGGGACGGGGAACATCGTCGCCGCGATGCGCCACGCGCGGCTGCTCGACGCCGAAATCGCAGCGGTGCAGCAATCTGACGACCGCGCCGCAATGGCGACCCGCGTCGTCGACAAGTATTTCGAGCTCGACCGCGAGGTGGTAACCAACCTCGGTTCTTCAGCTGGCGCGACTCCGTTCGAGATGCCGCGCAGCGAAATCGAGGCTGAAATCGCCGAGCTGATGGACGAGGTCGCGAAGCTGGGGCGGCTACCGGTCGTCACTTTCACGGCAGGCGGCATCGCGACGCCGGCCGACGCGGCGCTGATGATGCAATTCGGGATGGACGGACTCTTCGTCGGCTCGGGCATCTTCAAGTCTGACGACCCGGCCGAGCGCGCGCGCGCCATCGTCGAGGCGACCGCGCACTTCGACGACCCACACGTCGTGGCGAAAGTCTCGGACGACCTCGGCAGCGCGATGGACGGCTTGGAAGAGGCGGCGCTGGAAACGAAGATGGCTTCGCGCGGGCACTAAAGCAGCAGGCGCGGTGCGCTTACTTGCCGAAAATCTGGTCGCGGTAGATGTAGCCCAGCGCTCCGAAGACCGCCATCACGATGGCGGCAATCAGCCCGATTGAGGTCCAGTCGCGGCCGTCATCGGCAGCCTTGACTGTGACCAGTTTCACCAGCTCGTTCTTCTCAGTGCCCTCGTCGATTACGTTAGCGGCGTCGACCACGACAAAAATCGTGTGCGCGCCTGCGGGGATATTACTCCACGTAGCCGTTAGCGTGTATGAGTGCTCGATACCCTCGCTGAGGTTAGCGCCATCGACCGAGATGTTAGCAAACTCGTTGCCGGCTGCAATCGAGTCGGCGTAGAATGCGACGTTGAAGCTACGGGTGATGTTCTTCTCCAGCAGCTTGTACGTCGCCTCCATCACGAGGTCGTCGCCCTCCTGCGGGGAGTCGCTGGTGAAGTTGAGCGAGGAGACGAAGAGGTCAGGCCGCACCATCGTCGCCGGCTCGACCAGCGCCCCGAAGACCGCTTCGTTGCCAGCGCGGTCGGTGACCGTCAGGACGACGTTGAAGCCCTCGTCCTTCAGCTCGGCGTAAACATGCTCAACCACGGCGCCGGAATCGGTCAGGCCGTCATCGAACACCCAGTTGAAGGTGAGGTCAGCCAGTGAGTCGAAGTTGTCCTCGGTGCTCGAGGCGTTGAAGATTACCGGAGCGCCCTCCATTGCCTTCTGCAAGGCTTGTTCATCTGCCTCGATGGTACCGTTGTCGTTAATGTCGTAGTAGTAAGTGAACTTGGCGTCGGGGACAGTGACGTCGTTCACGATGATTGTTGCCGAATCCGAGGCGCTGTTGCCAGCCGCGTCGGTGGTGGTGAGCGTGACCTCATACTCCCCGGGTTCGCTGAACTGCTTGCTGACGACCGAGCCGCTGTCGCTGCCCTCTTCGCCGAAGTCCCACGCCCAGGAGGCAATCTCGCTCTCGCCGTCGCTCGAGCCGGAGCCGTTGAAGACCAGCGTCGAGGTGTCTTCGTTGACGTTGGTGTCATTGTAGGCTGCGCCTTCGTCGTCAATGGAAGCCTTGACCGTAGTCGTAAAGTTGGAAGTGGGCGCGCTGCCGTCAACTAGGATTGTGACGTTGGCAGTGTCCACGTTGCCGTACTGGTCCATCGCGGTCAGGTTGACCGTGTAGCTGCCGTCCGCGCTCCAGGAATGGTTGAGCTCTTCCTGTCCGTAGGTGCTTGCGCCGCCCTCGCCGAAGTCCCACTCCAGCTGCGTGATACCGACCGTCGCGCTCGCGCCGCCTGCCGAGAAGCTGACCGCTTCATCGACTGCGACGACATACGCGCCGGCGAGCATGCTCGCCTCACTAGTGACCACGACGTCAGCCGTCGGGCCGGGGTTGAGTTGCAGCAGCACAGTCATGCCGCTGACGTCCATTACCGGAATGCTCGAGGTGACTGCGGGGACGCCCGGCAGCGCCGCAACCCGGGTACCGCTCGAAGCAGTGTCGAGCACGATTTCCAGATTCTCGCCCGCGCCGTCGCCAGCCACGGTTACGCCGGTGGCGTAGTCCGCGTGGAACGCGAAGATGTAGTTGCCGTTGCTCGCTGCGCTGGGGCGCACGACGTGCGTCGCACCGCCCAGCTTCTCGGCCGCGCCCCAAGTGGCGGTCGAAGCCTCGTAGAGCATGACCTCGGCGTCGCGCAGCGTGTTGCCGTCGCCGTCAAGGATGCGCACATACTTCAGGTTGTCATCGTTGACCATTGAAAGCACGACATTTACTGAACTGCCAATTGAGGAATAGTAACCCGCAGCCGTGACCCGCAGCGTGAAGGACTCGTTGGCGAGTCCGCTGAAGCTGTAGTTTCCGTCGGCGTCCGTGGTTGCGCTGCGCTCGTAAGCGGCGCTGCCGCCCCACCAGTCGTCGCCAGATTCCTCGCCTGCCAGCGTGACGCTGGCGCCCTCGATTGCCGAGGAGCCGTCGGTGACGTTGCCGGCAAAGCTGTCGGAACCGCCCATCGTGGCGACTAGGATAACATCATCCATGCTGCCGCTGCCGTCGACGGTGACGTCGTTCACGACGGCGAGGTAGCCCGCCATCTCGTAACCGAACTGGTAGTCGCCATCCTCGAGGTTGTCGAGGCTGTACCAGCCATCTTCGAGCGTTGAGGTGTTCGTTACCGCGCCGGTAGCGCTGTTGAACGCACTGACTGTCGCGCCAGAAAGGCCGGCGCCGTCAGCCAGGACGAAGCCGTCCTGGTCGTAGGTAGCCGCGCTCGCATTGGTTGCGAGAAACAGCCCCGTGAATACTCCGCAGAGCAGCATCGCGGCGGCTAGCAGGACTTTGAGCGATTGTCGCTGTTGAGTCATGGTGATCACTCCCGGCAGGAAACCCGGGGGCCGGCCGAGTCGGGGGCTATATATATAGATTGCAAAACGATTATCGTTGGGACACTATCACTATTTCACGAAGATAGCGGGCCGCAGCGGCGCCGCCTGCCGCGCCTTCCCGGCGGCTCCACCTGTCGCGTCTCCGGCAGGCGCAACCGCCACCTCACAGCCGAACGTTGCGGCGAGGAAGTTGGAAGCCTGCTCGAGCACCACCTCCTCGTCGAGCTGCTCGGCGTAGCGCGCCGCCCAGCCGGGGCCGAGCGCAGGGATTTCCTGCATCACCCACCGCTTCAGGAAAGCGGCCGCCTCCTTCCGGGCCGCGGCGGGAAGCGCGGCCATCGCCGCCTTCATCAGCGGCTGCATATCGACGCGGCCACGCTCGTCGGCCAGCCCGGCAGCGAGTCCGACGGCCTGCCACTTCCAGTCGGGCGCGACCAGCAGTGTAATCGCCTGCGGCGACTCGATGCGCGCCACTTTCAGGATGGCTTCAATGTCGGCGTGGGTGCGCTGGACCAGCGCCTCGCCGCGCAGCAGCGTCGCGGGCGCTGGCTCGCCGTCCGGGTAGGACGCTTCGCTGGCGAAACCGTCGCCGCCGAGCAGCCCCCATGCCTCCTCGGACAGGTGCGGCACTATTGGCGCCAGCCCGCGTGTGACGGTCGAAAGGTAGTCGTGGAGCAGGTCGCGCCGCGGCGTTCCGCAGCGGCGCAGATACCAACGGTAGTGGCGCGGCAGCTCGAAGAAAAGCCGGCGCATCGCCGTGCGGAAGCGCATTCGGTCGCAGGCGCAGCGCGCATCGTGCGCCGCCTGCGAGAGCATCGCCGCAAACCAGTCGTCGGACGGGTGCAGCTCGTCGCGGCCGCTGCCGGCGTTGGCGGCGACGAAGCGCAGCCAGCGCTCCAGCTTGCGGCCGGCGGTGTCGGCGAAACTCGCCTCCCAGTTGGGGTCGTCGAGTCCTTCGCCGGAGTTGCAGAGTGTCAGCCGCGTCGCGTCGGCGCCGTAGCGGTCAATCAGCTGCCGGATGGTGTAGAAGTTGCCGCGCGACTTGGACATCTTTTCGCCGTCGACCAGTACCCAGCCGTTGACCGCGAAACCGCGCGGCCACTTTTCGCGGGAAAAGACGGCGGTGTGGTTGAAGAGGCTGAACGAAAGATGGTTCTGGATAAGGTCCTTACCGCTCACGCGCAGGTCGTAGGGATACCAGTATTCGAATTCGGCGCGCCACTCCGCGACCTGCTTCGCGTTGATGCCCGGCACCGCATTGGGGTCGCCGTCGCCGAAGAGCGCCTCGAAGAGTTCCTCGCCTAGCTTTGCGGCCGGCAGCGAATTGACATGGTGTGCGACGGTGTAGTACGCCATGTAGATGGTCGAGTCGCTCAACGACTCGATAACCCATTTCTCGTCCCACGGCAGCCGCGTTCCCAAGCCCTGCTCGCGCGCGCAGGCCCAGTCGCGCAGCCAGCCGAGCACGTGCTCGAACTGCGCGCGTGCCTTGCGCGGGAAGAGCGTCATTGCGCCGAGCGCCTCGCGGGTGCGTGCGGTCCACGTTTCGTCGTCGTATTTCAGGAACCACTGGTCCTCGACGATTTTGACGGTGCAGTCGGTGAGCCAGCGGCTGCGCGCAGGCCCAGTCAACTCGTAATAGCGCGCGGCGTCGCCGCTGGCGATGAGCGCTGCGCACACCTTCTCGCGCGCCGCGTCCACCGGCAGGCCGGCGCAGCCCATGCCGACCGAGTCAAGCATCGTGCCGTGCTGGAAGCTGTGCAGGTAGAGCTGCTGCTTCGCCTTCTCCAGCCGGGTGCGGTCGTGTTGGTCGCGCACGCCCATCTGCTGGCAGAGCGCTGGTGCCGGAACGGTCCCGAACTCGCCCGAATCGATAATCGCGAGCGGCTCTATTTCCTTTATATATTTATGGTTGAGACCCCACTGTTCGCACAGCGCAGCCGAATCCTGCAGGTCAGCCAGCCCCTGCCAGTCATCCGGCGCGTCGCTCGGGACCGACGTCACGATGCCGGAGCCGATGGCGGCGTCGCAGAAATCGGCCGGCAGTACCATCAGTTCGCGGTCGACCCCGGGCGCCGCAAAGCGCTGCCCAATGAGCTCGCGTCCCGCGATGGTGCCGAGCTCCTCGACCTCGTGGCCCTGCAGCCGCAGTTTGGCCGGCATCTGTTGCGAGCAAATCCATTCTTCGCCGTCGACCCTCGCTCGCGCGTAGGTGCCGCTGCCGTCAACCCATAGGTTGGTCTGTCCGAAGACCGTCTCGGGCCGCAGCGTCGCCGCGACCAGCATGCTGGCGTCGCCGCGGAACTTGAGCAGGCAGTATTCCTGCGGTGTTTCGCCTTCGCCCGAGATGCGGTCGTGGTCACCGACTACAGTCTCGCGCTCGGGGCACCAGACGACCGGGAACGATCCCTTGCGCAGATAGTCTCCCTCGCGCAGCCGGTTGAACTGCCAGCGGATGAACGCGTCGTAGGCCGGATTCTGGTCGGTGGTAATGAAGCTGCGGCGCCAGTCGACCGCCAGGCCGAGCGACTGCAAGTCCTGCTGGAACCGCTCGGGAAAGTGCTCGAACCACGCCTGCGGCTCTGCCAGCGATTCCGCCAGTGCGCCGGTGATGCCCATCTGCTCCAGCGCGCGCAGCTGCCCCGGCTCGCGCTCGGCGACGCGCTGTGCCGCGGCGGCGATGGGGGTACCGGTACAGTGGAACGCGAAGGGCCAGAGCACGTTGCGCCCGCGCATGCGCTGGTAGCGCGCCATCATCTCGGCGCGCAGTAGCGTGAAGCCGTGCCCCAGATGCGGGTAGCCGTTGACGTAGGGATACGGGAAAGTGACGAAATATTTCTCATGCCCAGGGTCGGGCTCCGCCTCGAAGAGCCGCGCAGCGTCCCAGCGCTGCTGCCACTTCGCTTCCCGCTCGGGGACGCTCACGGCCGCGGCAGTCGGCGCTCCGTTATAAAACGGCCAACAGGTAAAATAGAACCCCGGTTTGCGGGCCGAGTTATGATTCGCTTCGGGCCGGCAGGGATACCGCTTTCGTGCAAGGGACGCACCGTCCGCGACGGCATCGAGGATATCCACGCGCTGGGGCTGCACGCGATGGAAATCCAGTTGGTACGCGGCCGCGCCGTCGTCGAACTGGATGACTTCGAGGAGCTGGGTGAGATTGCCCACTCGCTCGACATCTACATGGCAATCCACGCGCCCTACTACATGGATTTCCTTGGCAATGGCTACATGCGTAACAAGTCGAGCAAGTTCCTGCAGTTCGCCGGTGAAATCGGGACGAAGATTGGCGCGCGCACTATCGTCACTCACATCGGCCCTTACCATGACTTCTCCTCGCGCGAGGCGATCGAGGCGCTGGTGCCAGCCTTCCGTGAGCTGCGCAACCACTACCTGCAGCACAACTTCCGCCCGCGCATCGGTGTCGAGCTCTCGGGGCGGCCCGACCTGTTCGGCACGCTGCGCGAAATCACCGAGCTCTGCCAGCGAGTGCGCGGGCTGGTGCCGATTATCAACTGGCCGCACCTCCACGCACGCGGTAACCGCTGGCTCAACGACCGCGAGAGCTTCAAGCGCGTCTTCGACTTCTTCGAGGCCAACCTCGGGCTCGACAAGTTCTACTGCCACTTCTCGGGAGTCGAGTTCGACGTCGACGGCAACGAGCGGCACTACGCTCCGGTCAAGCGGGGCGAAATCAAGTTCGAGCATCTGGCCGAGGTAATCCTCGAGAACGACTACAACGTCATCATGATTTCCGACTCGCCGCTGATGGAGCACGACGCGATGTACATGAAGCTCATCATGGAGCGCGTCGAGTCGCGGCGGCAGGAGCGCATCGCCCGCCGCGAAGCTTCCGAGCGCATCCGGCAGGTGCGCGAAGCGGCCGCCGAAGCCTGAAATGCGGACGCCAGCGGGCGCCGGGCGCTAAATTCTAAATACCCCCCCAAGGTCGAGCCGATGGTCTGACGGCCATAGCGGTGGGGTTCACCCGTTCCCATTCCGAACACGGAAGTTAAGTCCACCAGCGTTTCTGGCGGTACTGTGGTGCGAGAGCCCACGGGAATCTGGGATCGCCGTCAACCAACCTTTTCTGCCCGGCGGCGCCCGTGGCACCGCCGGACGCAAAATATTGACGAAAAACTCCAAATACAACGGGCGTCCCGTGGCGCCGTCCATGGGAGCCGAAGGAGCGCTGCGCGCAGTCAGAGACCCGCTGCTGAAGCGGGATGTCGTCAGCCTGGGCTACGTGCGCGGGCTGACCGCTAGCGGTAGCCGCGTGCGCTTCACGCTCCGGCTGCCGTCGCCCGCGTCCCCGCACGGTGACGCGCTGGCGGCGCAGTGCCGTGAGGCACTGCTGGCGCTCGACGACATCGACGAAGTCGAAATCGAGACAGCGTGGGAGGTGCCGCGGCTGCCGGCGCTCGAGTCCCAGACGACGCCCGCCGCGCTGGCGCAGGTGAAGCAGATTGTGGCAGTCGCTAGCGGTAAGGGCGGCGTCGGCAAGTCGACCGTCGCGGTCAACCTGGCGTTCGCCTGCGCCCGGGCTGGCGCGCGCGTCGGGATTCTGGACGTCGACGTCTACGGCCCGTCGGTGCCGGCGATGCTCGGCCTGCGCGACCATAGCCTGGCGGGAGGTCAGCAGGGGGTGCTGCAGCCGGTCGAGGCGCACGGGCTGAAGGTGATGTCAATGGGCTTCCTGACGACGAGCGAGACGCCGCTGGTATGGCGCGGACCGATTGCGTCGCAGCTGGTGCAGCAGTTCCTTGGCTCGGTGGCGTGGGGCGAACTCGACTACCTTTTCGTGGATTTGCCGCCGGGGACCGGCGACATCCAGCTGACGCTTACCCAAGCCGTGCCGCTGTCAGGAGCTATCATCGTCACGACGCCGCAGGAAGTGGCGTACACCATCGCCGAGAAGGGGCTGCGTATGTTCCAGCAGGTGAAGGTACCGATACTGGGCATCGTCGAGAACATGGCCTACTACCACTGCCCCGAGTGTGGCCACAACGACCCCATCTTCCGCGAGGGCGGCGGCACGGCCGCGTCGCAGAAACTGGACATTCCACTGCTGGCGCGCATCCCGCTCAACTCCAGTATCGCCACCGCGATGGACGCTGGTGAACCAATCGCGGAGAGCGAAATCGGCGACGCGTTCGCTGCGCTGGCGGGCGAGGCGATGGCGCGTTCCTCCGCGACGGCGCTGGGCGAGGCGCTCAACCCCGCCGCGCCGCAGGAACTGGTGGTGGTGGCGGGCGGCGCGGTGCAGGTGAAGTGGCGCGACGGTGCCGAGCAAATTATCCCGGCGCACACGCTGCGCAGTGAATGCCCCTGCGCCGGCTGCGTCGATGAATTCTCGGGCGAGAAGCTACTACAGTCGGGGCAGATTCCGGCCGATATCACGGTCGCGAGCAGCGCCAGCGTCGGCCGCTACGCGGTGCGACTCGACTTCAGTGACGGGCACAACAGCGGCATCTTCGAGTTCGCCCGACTGCGCGCCATCGGCGACGCGGCGGCCGACGCAGCGGCGTTCGAGGTTTGAGCGCCAGCGCGGCCGCCATGCACGGCGACGGCAGAGTATTGTTGCTCTCATGCTACGAGCTAGGGCACGCGCCGGCCGGCATCACCTGGCCGGCGGCGTTCTTGCGCCGGGAAGGATTTTCGCCGCAAGTAATTGACCTTGCGACCTGCGAGCTGGACGAGGCGGCGGTGCGCGAGGCGCAGCTAGTCGCGATTTCGGTCCCGATGCACACCGCGCTGCGGCTGGCGGTGCCGGTCGCCCGGCGCGTCCGGGAACTGAACGCGACGGCGCACATCTGTTTCCACGGGCTCTACGCGCAGCTCAACCGCGAATGGCTGCTCGCCAACGTTGCTGACAGCTGCCTTGGTGGGGAGTCGGAACAGGCGCTGGTGGCGCTCTGTGAGACGCTGGCGCGGGGCGAATCCGTGCCAATACCAGCAGCGCCGCTGCTGGTGCGGCCGGATTACCCGATTCCCGACGCGAGTGGCCTTGCGGGCGGCTACGCCGAGCTGCTGAACAACGGTCACTCCGCCCCGACGGGCTTCGCCGAGGCGACGCGGGGGTGCAAGTACACCTGCCGCCACTGCCCGGTCACACCGGTCTACAACGGCCGTTTCTTTGTCGTCCCCGTTGAGAACGTGCTGCAGCAGGTGCGCAAGCAGGTGGCCGGCGGGGCGCAGCACATCACCTTCGGTGACCCAGATTTCCTGAATGGCCCGCGGCACGCCTTGCGGGTGGCTGAGGCGCTGCACGCCGAGTTCCCGCAGCTGACATTCGACGTCACCGCCAAGGTCGAGCACCTGCTGGACCACGGCGACTTGCTCCCGCAACTGGCGGAGTGCGGCTGCCTGTTCATCGTCACGGCGGTTGAGTCATTGAGCGATCGTGTGCTCGAAATCCTTGACAAGGGGCACACGCGCTCCGACGTCGAGCGGGCGCTGGCGGCGACGCGCGCGGCGGGGATTGCGATGCGGCCGTCGCTGGTCGCCTTCACCCCGTGGACGACGCTAGATGACTATCTCGAGCTGTTCGAGTTCGCCGCCACCAACGCGCTGGTGGGGGTTATCGAGCCGGTGCAGTTCACCATCCGGCTGCTGCTGCCGCCCGGGTCGGCGCTGCTCGACCACCCCGAGATGACACCGCACTTGCGCGGGCTTCGCGAGGAGGATTTCGGCCACCGCTGGGAGCACCCCGACCCGCGCATGGACGCGCTACACCGCGAGGCGGTCGCGGTCGCCGAAGAGGGGGGCGACGATGCAACGCTGTTCCACGCGCTCTGGAGCGTGGCGCGCTTCGCGGCGGGGCAACCGCCGCCGCCGATGGTGGTGGCAACGCCGGGACCGCGACTCTCCGAGAGCTGGTATTGCTGTGCCGAGCCGAGTCCGGGGCTGCTGAAACTTGGTGAACCAAGCGCTTAATAGCGTGATAGCGCACACCCCACACGATGGCCGAAATCCGTATCCGGGGCGAGCCGACCGCCGACCAGCAGGTGTGCCGTTTTGTCGTCGATCGCAGCCTGCATGGTGGCAACGCCAGTTTCACTTCCGCCACGGCAGCCCAAGGGGCGCCGCTGGCCGAGGTGCTGTTCGCGCTGCCGGACGTCAGCGCGGTCACTATCGCGCGTGACACGGTCAGCGTAACCAAGCAGGGCGATGCAGCGTGGCCCGAAATCGGCAAGCTAATCGGCGACGCCATCCGCGCGCAGATTGCAAGCGGCGAGCCGGCCGTGGGTGAGATGACCCCGGCGGGCGGTGAGGAACTCTTTGAGCGCGTGCAGGCCGTGCTTGTCAACGAGATTAACCCCAGTATCGCCAACCACGGTGGTGTCGTCACGCTGCAGCGGATCGAGGAGGGCAAGGCGTATGTCCAGATGGGCGGCGGTTGTCAGGGCTGCGGCATGGCCGACGTGACGCTCAAGCACGGTATCGAGTCCTACCTGCGGCAGAAAGTCCCGGAAATCAGCGAGGTTGTCGACGTCACCGAACATGTCCAAGGCGAGAACCCCTACTTCGAGCCCGGCAAGGGCGCCGGCGGCGGCAAGGCAGGCGGCGGTGGCGGCGGTGGCTGCAGCGCTTGCGGCGCCAGCAAATAGCTGATGCCAGCAAGTAAGTTACCCGTTTCCGCGCAGCGCGAGCAGCCGGCTGAGCGGCACAACCTCTGGAGACAGACGAGCGAGCCGCCGCTCCAGCCCCGGCAGGTGCCCTTCGCCGACGACCGCTGCCACGCGCTGGCCGTCGCGCAGCAGCGCCACCAGCCTCCGCGCCATGTGGTGGTCGCGGCGGTCAATCAACTCGCGCTGGAGTGACGGGAAACGGCGCGCGAACTCGGCGAGTTCGCGCGAGAAATCGCCGGTCGCGAGCGGGTTTCCGCCAGCCGCCGGACCGCTCTCCAGTGCTTTCGCGCCCAGCAGCGGTGGCAGCAGCTCGCGCGCCAGTGCCAGCCGCTCGCGCCAGCCGAGCGCCCGCCAACCGCGCTGCAGCGTCGGGATGACCGGCAGGTCGACCAGCGCCAGCCGCGCGCCGAGCCGCTGCGCGGTGCGGCCGGCGGCGAGCATGTCACTGCCGGGCGGCGCGCCCAGGATTTCACCCAGCCGCTCCTGTAACGACGCGAGTAGCCGTAGCAGCAACGGCCCGCGGCGTGGCCTGACGGGCGCCCGTAAGGCCGCCCAGCGTTGCGGGTCGAGCTCGAGCGCGACAACGTCGGGGTCGAAAGTGCGCAGCACCCGCTCGAGCGGCAGTGCCAACTCCATTACGTGCGCCGTCCCCACCACCAGCAGCCGTCCCGCCACGAAGGGCAGTGACCGCGCGCATAAATACGCGGCAGCCTGCGCTGCACCCATGTTCAGCAGTTCGGCAGACCCGGACGCGCCCGAGAAATGCCCCTTCTGCAAGAAGGATATCGGCGTGGTCGATAACACCTATCGCTTCAGCACCATCGACCTGGATACCGGCGGCGGACAGGTGATGTCAATCTCCTGCGCGAACTGCCGCAAGGTTCTCGGTTTCGTCAACGCCTGAAGGGCGGCACCGGAGAGCCGGACAGGTAGAGCCAGAGGAACGACGCGGTTGCGATTGCTGCAATCGTCGCGAGAATAATCGAGCCGCGGCGTACCGTTTCGTAGTCCGGCGCCGCGTTGGGCGGCAGCTCGCGCCAGTGTGCCAGCGGCTGCAGCAGCAGAATCCAGCCGGTCCACCAGAGCAGGTTGCGGTCCCACGGAAACGCGTCGGTCGCTCCGCTCCAGAGCAGCAGGCCGGCGCCGGCGGTCGTCGCCGCCCACGAGAGCCTCATCGTCGCCACCGCGCCGAAGCGCGTCGCGAAGGTGGTAGTGCCGACCGCGCGGTCGGCGACGATGTCGACCGCCATTGTGGGGCAGTAGAACGCGACGAGGTAGCAGACGACCGAGGCGAAGTAGAGTCGCGGGAATTCGCCCAGCGGCTGCGAGAGCGACCAGCCCGCCAGAGGCAGCAGGAAGCCGAGGCTGGCGCCGTTGGCGGCGATGTCTAGGCCGGGCCGTTCCTTGAGCCGCAGTGGCGCGATGTTGTAAGCGAGCGAAATCGCCGTGAGGCCGAGCAGGCAGAGCAGGAAATCGCGTCTCGCGAGCGCCGCCAGCGCCAGCGTCGCGACCTGCAGCGCGCCAAAGAGCGCCCATCCGGATGCCGGGGTGAGGTCGCCCCGCACGAGCAGGCTGAACGCCTTGCGGGGATTCCGCCGGTCGGTATCGAGGTCGCAGAGGTGGTTCAGGACGAAACTGCTCGCCGTCAGGAGCGCGACCGTCGCTAACCCGAGCAGGCCGGCGCGGCTGCCCCACTCCTGCGCGCCGACGATGAAACCAATCTGGAACGGCACCAGCGCGACCAACCAGAACTCGACGCCGATGAACCGCAGCCAGAGTCGCAAGGGCTCGCGCACGCCGGCGAACCACTCGGGCGCTTAATGAAGCCGGGGGCAGCCGTTCCGGGCGCACTCTTAATTCAGGGGCGACGCATCGCAGCGAGATGAGCGATGACTTTGCGTATGCGCACGGTCGCGACGACATCGTCTGGATGTCGCAGAACACCAACCATCTGCCGACGCATCCCGCTATCGAAGAGGCAATCCGTGACTCGGCTGCCAGCCACGAGTTCAACAAGTATCCGCTCGCGAAGGGGCTGCCGCGGCTGCGCGAGCTCATCCTGGAGGATCTGGGCCTGCCCGACTTCGGGATACACATCACCAACGGTGGCACCGAGGCGCTCTACTGCCTGATGCGCTATCTGCAGCCGGCGGGGAGCCGCATGATTACGTCAGACCCGTCCTACTTCATCATCCACAAGTTCGCGAAAATGGGCGGTGCCGAGTGTACCGACCTGCCGATTTACGGTGGCACTTGCCGTTTCGACCTGGACGCGGTCCGGGCCGCCATCACACCCGAGACGAAGAGCATCCTGCTGATTGACCCGCTCAACCCGCTCGGCTCGACCTACCCGCGTGAGGAGGTGCGCGCGCTGTGCGAAATCGCGCGCGAGCACAACCTGTGGATTATCGACGACATCACCTACCGCGACTTCGCGCCGGAGCATACGCTCGCGACCGAGTTCGCGCCAGAGCGCACTGTCATCGCCTATTCGGTGAGCAAGAACTGCGGCCTGGCGGGGCTGCGCGTGGGGGCGCTGGTGGCGCCGCAGGAGTTCATCGACAACATCACCAGCAGCATGGTCTCCGACCTGGGCATATCCATCATCGGCCAGCGCGCCGCGATTGCCGCACTCGAAACCAAGCTGGAATGGCTGCCGCGCAACATCGAAATCTGCAGCCGCAATCAGGCCATCATCAAGCGCGCTGTCGACGCCGTCGACGCCGTGCACCTACCGGTCTACCCGTCGGCAGCCAGTATGATGGTCATCGACATCGCCGATTGCGGAGTTTCGCCGCAGGCGGTGCAGGACGCGCTGCTCTACGACCACCAGATTTTCATCAGGGCCGGCAATTATGTTTCGGCACGCTTCGGTGACCGCTTTGTACGCGTCTCCTTCTCGCTGCCGACGCCGGAGGTCGAGCGGTTCGCCGAGCATTTTCCGCGCGTGATGGAGCTGCTGTGCGACTCGGGCTGATTGGCTGTGGCTCAATCGGCTCGACGCTGGCGCGCTTTCTGCAGGCGGAGCCGGGCGTAGCGGAAATCATCATCTGGGACCGCGCCCGTACTCGCGCTCGCGAACTGGCGCGGACGATGGATAAAGTGACTTATGCCCCCAGCTTCGGCGCAATGCTCGACGAGGTCGAGGTCGTCGTCGAGGCGGCGTCACAGGGCGCGCTACGGTCGCGCGGCCCCGCCGTGCTCGAGGCGGGGCGCGAGCTGGTCGTGATGTCGGTCGGCGCGCTCGCCGAACCGGCAATGCTGCGCGCGCTCAAGCGCGCAGCGCGCAAGGGCGGCAGCCGCTTCCACGTCCCGTCGGGCGCCATTGCCGGGCTCGACGGGCTCAAGTCGGCACAGGTCGGCAACCTGCGCCGCGTCGAACTGGAGACGCGCAAGCCGCCGCGCATGTTCGAGGGCACCGAGGCGTGGGAAGGTGGCGCGCTGGCGCGCATCCGCAAACCGCGCACCATCTTTGACGGGACCGCCGCCGAGGCATGCCGCCGCTTCCCGCAGAACGTTAACGTCGCCGCGACGCTGGGGCTGGCGGGGCTCGGCGCTGAAGGCACGCGCGTACGCATCGTCGCCGACCCGGACGCGGAGCGCAACACCCACACAATCACGGTCGCGGGCGACTTTGGCCGCATGCGCGTCGAGGTCGAAAACCTGCCCAGCCTGCGCAACCCGCGCACTTCGCACCTGGCGGCGCTCTCGGCAGTCGCGACCGTGCGGGGGCTGCTTTCCGAGTTTAAACTTGGAACTTGACTATTATAATTAATACTGGGCCGCGGCTATTATCGCGCCGGAGCAGCCTCAGATATCCAGATTAGTGACTTCGGTCGCGTGCGCCTCGATGAACTCGCGGCGCGGTGCGACATCGTCGCCCATGAGGGTGCGGAAGATTTCGTCGGCGCCAACCATTGGCCATATTACATCCTCGGCGTCCTGAATAGTGACTTGCAGCAGCGTGCGCCGCTCGGGGTCCATCGTCGTTTCCCACAGCTGGATGGCGTTCATCTCGCCGAGTCCCTTGTAGCGTTGGATGTGGTGGTTCTCGCCGAACTCCGTCTGCAGCCGCTCCAGCTGCAGGTCGTCATAGGCGTACGCCACCTTCTTGCCGCGGGAAATCTTGTAGAGCGGTGGCTGCGCGATGTAGACGTAGCCGGCGTGAATCAGCGGCTGCATGTAGCGGTAGAGGAACGTCAGCA
>PCCI01000030.1 GCA_002731655.1 Methanobacteriota archaeon
GAGTGCGGTCTCTGTAGTATGGGTGACGCCTACCACATGGCACGGGAGAATGGGCTGGAAGCGGTCACCATCGTCAAGTTCAAGCATCTTAAGGCAACACTCGCTGAAATGAAGGCGCAAGGCGTCAAGTCCTGGATTGGTTGCGCCTGCGAGGCGTTCTTCATCAAGCGCAACGAGGCGTTCCGTGACGCCGGGATTCCCGGCGTGGTACTGGATATCGTTGGCAAGACCTGCTACCAGCTGGACGAGGAAGACGAGGCGTACGCTGGCACCTTCGAGGCGCAGGCGGACCTGAAGCTGCCGCTGCTGGAGGCGGTGATGGACAACGTCAACCCGGAATTCAACGCTAGGTTCATTCCACCCACGACGCCCACTACGACCGCAGACCAGCGCGCCAGCACCGAGCGGAATTTCAGCGTATGAGGCACTGATGCCCAGGGAGTGGGACCTAATCGTGGTTGGTGGCGGCCCCGGGGGCGCCGCCGCGGCCGCCGTTGCGGCCGTTGCGGGACTAGAGACGCTGTTACTCGAGCGAGGCGGGACGTTGCGGCACAAGCCATGCGGCGGAATTCTGCCTGAAATTACCGAGGAACTCATCGAGGATGTGTTCGGCGCTACGCTGCCACCCGAAGTGCTGGCAGAGCAATGGGAGCTTCGCCTGCGCTACACCCCCCCGAGCGGCGAGGCGAACGGCGGACGCGTGCGGGAGAGTCGCCTACTCAACGTGAAGCGAGACCATTTCGACCAGTGGCTGCGCGACCGTGCGGCGCTCGCGGGCGCGACCGTGCGACAAAACGCGCGGGTTTCAGACGTAGATGCGGACGGCGGGTTCAGCGTCAGCTATAGCCAGCGCGGCGAGGAGCGGCGGGCAACGGCTGCGCGACTGGTGGGCGCCGACGGGGTCCATTCACTGGTTCGGCGGCGGCTCGCGCCCGACGCGGTCGCACCGAAGATGCTCGTCGGTCAGCGACTTGTGCAGGTTGCCGGTGAATTGCCGGCCGACTTTCACTGCGTTTTCGCCGGGATGCTCAGCCCGTTCTACGCCTACAGCGTGCCGAAAGGCGGACTGCTCAAAATCGGAAGTGGAATGACCGAGGAGGAACGGACCGACCTGATGCCATCGCTCGACCGCTTCAGTAAATGGCTCGAGCAGAACGGCGTAGCCGACCTCGGCAAAGTCGTCCAGCAGGAGGGCTGGGCAATCCCCTTCGGGGAACAGCAGCTCGATGCTGCGGGTGCGCTGCTGGTTGGCGACGCAGCAGGACTCTGCAACCCGCTCTCGGGGGAAGGCATCCGGCTAGCCATAGAGAGCGGGCAGCTAGCGGCCGAATCGATTATCGAGGCGGGTGCACAGTCGCCCGTGCCGGACTACCGCGACGGTGTCGCTGGAATCGCGCAGATGGTGGCCGCGCTGCATCGTGTCGTGCTCACCACTGACGACGATGCACGCGAGCAGTTTGTCGCCGCCGAACTCGCCCGCCCATAGCAACGCGTTCTTTAATCGGCGCAGGCTCCCGCGGCGTGGCCCACGTCGTGATGCTGCGCACCCGGCTCACCGCTGGCGCGCAGACCGAGCCGGTCGTCGCCGATACCGCCCTCTCGCTTGCTGCGCAGGGCCATGAAGTAACGCTGCTGGCGTGGGACCGCGATAGCACCGCTGGGGCGGAAGCGCAGGCCGAGTGGGGGCGCCTCGTGCGCTACCGGCGTGCCTGCCCGCTCAACGCACCGCTCGTCTTCTTGCGCGAGTTGCCACGCTTCTGGTGCTGGTGTTTGCGACAGATATTAGCCTTACGGAGACGCGACCTAGTGATTCACGCGCACGACCTGGACACGCTGCCGCTCGCCCTCTTTGTGGCGAAACTGCTGCGCGCGCCGCTGATCTACGACTGTCACGAGAACTACCCGGCGCTGGTCGATGGTGCCGTATCGCACCGAGCAGCGCTTCGGCTGCACCAGCTCGAGGCAACACTGCTACGTAGCTGCGACGGGGTACTTGCCGCCGGCCCGCAGGGGCTAGTACGGCTGGCAGGGATGCGGCGAAGCGGCGGAGCAGCGAGCTTCAGCGCGAGCGTGGAGGAAGCACTGGATGTGCTGCGCGCAGAGCCCATGGAGGGGCTGCGGGAGGGTGTAACACTAGTCGGCAACCTGAAACGGCTCGCCGAATACCCGGCCGAACAGATCGCGGCGCGACAACCTGCAAAGCGGCTGCAGTTGCTTTATATAGGCGTGCTCGAGAAACATCCATCGCGTGGAGTACTCGAAACCGCGTTGGCAATCGAGGGGCTAGAGGGTGTCGAGTTCCTGATCGGCGGCTTCGGGACTCTGGTGCCACAACTCGAGCGGCTCTGCAGCCGGCTACAGAATACGCAATACCTCGGCCCGGTCCCGCCGGGCGAGGTGGCGACACACACCATGGAAGCGGACGCAGTTCTACTAGCACTTGACCCAGCCAACCTGAACAACCGCCTCGCGACCCCAAACAAGTTCTACGAGGCAATGGCGGCAGGCGTCCCGCTGGTCACCTGCCGAGAGCTGCTGCTGGGGCATTTCGTTGCCGAGGCAGGTATCGGCGTCGCTTTCGCCTGGGGNGACTGGCACGAACTGCGACGCGCCATCGCAGGGTTGCGCGACGCGCCCGAAGAGCGGAAAACTATGGGTGCACGGGCGCGGGAGCTGGCCGAAAGGAGATTCGGCTGGACAGTATGTGAAGCACGGCTGGCGGAGCTCTACGGTCGCCTCAGCGATTGAAGTCCAGAACCTGCGTCTCGAAACTCTGCAGATTCACAGCGATTGCACGGTTGGGGTCGGGCTGGAAGCCCATCATGCGCTGGAAGTCAGTTTGCGACTGCCACGTTCCAGGGTTGAGCAGCAATGTGGCGTGGTAGGGCTCGACACCGCAAGAGTGCACATGCCCGGTGACTAAGATATCAGGCATTTCGCGAATCAGCATATGGTCCTGATCTTCCGGTGCGAGCAAGGTCTTACCTCCGTAGACTGGTGCCAGATGCCGCCGCAGCAACAGTTCCTTCATCATCAGAATCGGCTTGTCGTAGGTCAGGTCGCACAGGCTCACTAGATCGTCGAACGACTTGCCGTGGTAACAAAGGACACTGACTCCTGCCAAGTCTAGCAGTGCGGGATTGGCAGTGAACACCACGCCGGGTGGAAAGCGCTCCTGCACCCGTGCTGGCAACGGCAACTGCGGCTCCATCAATCGCACGGCGTCGTGATTACCGGGCAGCACAATGACCTGGATGTCTGTTGGCAGTTTCTCCAACTCGCGCTGTAGCACAGCATACTGTTCCCATACGTCGGTAATTTCCAAGTCAGTTTCCTGATTGGGATAGGAATCTATGCCATCCACTACATCGCCTGCAAGCACCAGATAGCCCGGCCGCGGAATCCACTCCTGATTATAGTCGACATCGCCGTTGAGCCAAGCCACGAAACGGTCCCACGCTGCCCGCTGAAAGGTCCCACTACCGATATGAAGATCAGAGATGAAAAGCGCGGTCCATGGCTCCTCCGCACGACCGGGTTCACGCAGTCGCCCTTGGTGGGGGCGAATGACCGGGCCATTGACAAAGAGCAAGTCACCACGACGGCTAAGACGCCCTGAAACCCCAATGACCTCATCAGGAAAAATATCCAGCGAGCCCTCCTCTGGCTCGCTGAACATTACCGCCAAACGACTGTCAGGGTCCTCCAGCACCACACGTACACGCCCGCCAGGGAGTGGTCGCACCTCCGCCACCATCCCAACTACGGAGTGCTCGCCCTCTTGCTCGAGCTGCCGCAGTCCAGTTGCATCACGCATGGCGGAATCGCGCCGCACCAGTCGCGAAAGGGTGCGAAAGCGGTCGTTGAAGAGCGCGACATAACTCTGTAGCTTCCCGTCAGCGCGGGTGCGTTCGATTTGTCGCCGGATGATGACTGGGGGTAGTTCACCCGTGGCTGCGTGCACAACCGGCCGTGGTTCAATCGGTTCTGGGACTAGGTCACCCAGCCCTAGAAAGAGCCGCTCGCCTTCCAGCGCCTGAAGCGAGCGCTCGAGCCATCCCAGCCCGTCAGGGTGTGCGGCGGCGCGTGCCACTACATCGGGTGACGGCAGCAAGTTACGCTGCGAGAGCCACTCCACCACTTCTCGTTCCGCCAACACCAAGCGCTTAGCTAGCACGCGGTGGGCTAAACCTTTGTCCCTTTTTCCCCACTACGCTGGTACGCCATGAACTTCCTCGGCAACCCCCTAAAACTGGCAGTCTTTCCGGAGCTAGCTACGGGCAAAGCACGAAAAATCGTCTTCTTGGAATTCAAGGCCGCAGCGTACTGTCAAGTACGATCCAGCGGTGGCTAGAAAAACTGGTCGCGAGGGGGGCGCGTACACTCGAAATAGCTACGTGTCATATCCCTTACACAAAGTCACTGAATCTGCGCGGCGGGTGGTATTTAGCCGCGCCAAACTAGAGCTGCCCGCGGCCGCTGTGCGCGGAGGAAGGGGGTTAAAACCGTGCCGTGTCCCGGCCGCTAATCCGTAGCGTTTATACGCGGACGGCTATGACCACAGCCCCGTCTTGTTCGGGGTTCCACTAATGCAGCTAGAGCAAACTTCCCGCAATGTTTTTGACACCCTTCCAAACGAGGGACACACCTTCCGCAACCGCGAGGTGCTATCCTCAACTTATATCCCTGAAGACTTCCCGCACCGCAACACCGAGATTGACCAAGTAGCGCACATCCTACGTCCCGCTCTTGAAGGCTCAAGACCGAGTAACATCTTGATTTACGGACAGACGGGCACCGGCAAAACTGCCGTGGCGCAACACATCAGGCGACAGCTAGAGGCCAAGGTCACCTTGCAGGGCAGCGCCATCCACACTGCTTATATCAACTGCAAACAAGTCAACACACCCTACGGTATTTTAGCCAACATCGGGCAAACATACACCACCGACTGGGATGATTCAATCCCACACACGGGTTGGAGGCTGGAGCAGGTCTATACTGCGCTCTGCCGCAAGGCAGATGAGTCAGGCGCCATCGCTATTGTAGTGCTGGACGAGGTGGATGCACTGGTTAAGAAATCAGGTGACGAGGTACTCTACCACCTCACCGGCATCAATTCTGATTTGAGCGCCGCCCGGATGTCGCTTATCGGCATCTCGAACGACACAAAATTCACCACCTTCCTCGACCCACGGGTCAAGTCGCGCCTTGGTGAGGAATCACTGGTCTTTCCACCCTACAATGCAGTGCAGTTGCGTGATATACTACACCAGCGCGCCGAACAGGCATTCTACGAAGGGGCGCTCGACCCACAAGTTATCTCACTCTGCGCCAGCCGCGCTGCACAGGAGCATGGCGACGCGCGCAAGGCGCTGGACCTGCTGCGTATCGCCACTGAAATGGCTGAGCGTGATTCCGCACAACGAGTGACTATTGACTACGTCAGCCGTGCCGAGAATATGATGGAACAGGATCAGGTGCGCAAAGTGGTTCTCCAGCTGCCACTACAACACAAAGCGGTACTGGCCGCCATCCTCGCCAACGAATCGCAGTCGCGGCTCGACCGGCAGACTACTGGTGACGTCTACGATACCTATGGCCGTGTCTGCCTGCGCTTCGAACTGGACGCGCTGACACAACGCCGCATTGGCGACATAATATCCGAACTGGATATGCAGGGGTTGATTTCGGCACGCGTTGTCAGCCTCGGCCGACACGGACGCACGCGGCTCATATCAACCGCCATCGCCTTCAGCGAGCTACAACCGATTATCACCGAGGACTCATTCATGTCTGAAGCACTCGACCTCGCCACCGAAGGCGGGCTGGTGCGCACACAACTGCGTCTGATGTAGGCTTCAGTCGCGCTCTTTCCAGCCTTTTTCCCAGCCCTGCACCCAGCCAGCGACCCACGCTGCCTTGAAACCAGCGTTGCGGGCAGCCGCCTGTGCCTGTTGAAGGATGGCGTCACGCTGCTCGCGAGAGATTGGCGGCAGTCGCATCGGCTGCCGGAAGCTGTAGACCGTGACCAGTAGTAACACAACGCCGCCTAGCGTTGACAGTAGGGTGACTGTTGATGACGGAGAAAGCCAAGCTAGCAGAGCAAAGAGCAACGCGCAAGTGAACGCCGACCACGGCATTGTGCGTCGCGGCATCTGTGACTCAACCAGCCCGACCAGCCGCTCCGCTTCTCCACGCGCTGCGTCGGTCGCCACCTCGGCCTCGCGCCACGCTGCACCGGTTGCTGCCCGCCGCAGTACTTCACGGTCAGCCCCGGTTTCCGCCGCAAGCGCAGCCTCNTGGCCTTCCGCCTCACCGGCATCGAAGCGCGCCTGCTTCTGCGCTATGCCACGCGCCTTGTTCATCCCGTAGCGCGCCCACGCTTCCGAGCTCATGATGGTGCAGCAGAGGGCTGCTAAATCAGTCGCGGTAAGTCTTGGGGAAGAAGAGCAGAAGGCCGGTGATTATCTCTAACCTGCCGAGCCACATCAGTAGNGAGAGCACACCGAGTGTGGGATTTGCGAGGCCGGCNTAGCTGGCGCCGGGACCNACGGCTCCGAGGCCAGGGCCTACATTGCTGAGGCACGCGATTGAGGCTGCCATCGCATCAACCAGTCCCCAGTCTGGCTCTAGATAGAGTAGTACTAGCGCCCCAGTCAGGAACAGAATGATGTAGATGAAGAAAAATACAGCTACATTGCGCACGAGTTCCTCCTCGAGTACTTTGGCGCCAAGTCGTAATTTGCGCACCGCGCGCGGGTGGACTACTAGAAACAGTTCGCGCCAGAGTGCCTTGAGCAGGATTTCGATGCGGATGACCTTAAGACCACCTGTGGTCGAACCAGCACANCCGCCAACGAACATCAGCAGCAGCAGCACGAACTGCGCCCCTGCAGCCCAGCTCCCGAAATCCTGCGAGGTGAAGCCAGTGCCGGTCAGGATAGAGACCACCTGGAACAGGGCCGGCCGCAGCGCCTCCGCTGGCGCCCAGCCGTTGCCCTGCAGCGGCGCCCAGAGGCCNATAACTACCAGNGTGATGGCAATGGTCACAAAGCTGAGGTAGTAGCGGAACTCGCCGCTAGTCCAGAGGTGCTGCCAGCCCCGCAACAGCCGTTGCTCGTTGTTACGGCGCAAGCTGATGAAGAAGCCGTAGAGCAGGACGAAATTGATGCCCGCCAGCAACATGAAGGCAATGACTATGCCTTCGACGAGGCCGCTGTCGTAGGCGCCGATGGAATCCGCCTGCGGCGAAAAGCCGCCGGTCGAGAGATTGGAAAAGGCGGTGCAGACCGCGTCGTAGAGCGGCAGTCCGCCGACGAAGCGCAGCAGCAGCACCTCGACGGCGGTGAGACCAGCGTAGAGCCCCCACAGGAGTTGCGCCGTCTGCGCCATCTGCGGCTTGACGCGTGTGATGCCAGTGCCAGGCATCTCGGCGCGCAACACTTGGATCCCGCCACCTAGCAGCCGCGACAGCACNACCGTCGCGAGCACGATAATTCCCATGCCGCCCANCCACTGCGACTGCGANCGCCACAGTAGCAGCGACTTGGGCGCTGCAAAATAGCCGTCAGCGGTGGTGCCGTTGGCGACCGATGAGTTGAACAGGGTAGCGCCGGTGGTCGTCAGCCCCGAGATGGACTCGAAGTATGCTTCGACCGGCGAGAGGTCGTACACCAACAATGGCGCGCCGTCTGGACCGGAAAGCTCGCCTGCCATCGCGTAGGGCAGCGCACCAATCGCGGCAAATACTAGCCATGCCACGCTCACCAATGCAAACGCCTCGCGGTCGCGCAGCTCCTCGTTGCTGCGGAAGTGATAGTAGAGTAGCAGCCCACCGCCAACCGAGAGCAGCAACGGCAGCCCGTAGAGCCACGCCACCTGCTCGCGCGGCTCGTCCAATAGCAGTCCTGCCGCCATGGGAATAACGAAGGTACTGCCGAAGAGCGCCAGCAGCGCCCCCAGCAGGCTCAGCAGCAGGCGTCCGCGCATGTCAGTGGAAGAGCTTCTCCAGCGCCGGCAGCCGCTCCTTGAGCGTGAAGACCAGCAGGTGGTCGCCCCTCTGGAGGACTTCATCCTCGTCGGGGAACAGCGGCTCGCCGTCGCGGTTGATGAGCGCCGCCAGGCACCCTTCGGGGAGCCCCAGTCTGGAGATGGCCTTCCCCACCAAGCCATTACCGTCCTTAACCAGGAACTCACGGATGGCGGCCTCGCCGCCCTGTAGCACTTCCAGCGCCTCGATTTCCTCGGTCGCTGTAGCGCGGTTCAGGATGGCGCTCACGGCGACTCGCTTGGGATTGATGAGCGTATCGACGCCGGTGTTCTGCACCACGTGCTCCAGCTCGGTCTGGTAGACCAGCGCAACTGTACGGCGCGCCCCCTCGCGCTTGGCGAGCAGGCAGCTCAGCATGTTCAGGTCCTCCCGCTCGGTCGCCGCGACAAACAAATCTTCATGGCGGATGCCCTCCTCGCGTAGGAAGTGACGGTCTGTCGGCGAACCGACCAGCACAGTTACCTCATCGGGCAGTCGCTCGCTAGCACGCTCGGCGCGCGCACGGTCTGGTTCCGCGAGGTAAATCTGCACTGCGTCGTAACGCTGTGCCACTTGCTCCGCCAGCCGCAGTGCGACCTGCGTGCTACCGGCAATCATTAACCGCTTAACGTTTCCCTCTCCCGTAACTTCTTTCGGCGCGCCTAGCGACTCCGATAGCTCCTCCAGCTCGTGAACATCACTTAACAGCACTAGCAGCCGGTCGCGCGGCAGTAACACCTCTTCACTTTGCGGTATGAGTACCCCTTCGTCACGTGAGATGAGAACGATACGACAGTGCGGCGGCAACTCGATGCTGTCCAAAGTGCGACCGACAGCAGGCGAGCTGTCGTCAAGTCTTACTTCTAGAATGCGCAGTCGNCCNACCGAAAAATGCTCTAGTCGCGTCAGTGCTGGTCGCGAAAGAATCTGCCAGATGCGGTGCATCGCCAGCTCGTCGGGGCTAATGTAGGCGTCAACTCCGTAAACTTTCTGTGGGTCGGAATCTGCGGGCCATTCCATCAGTGCAGGGGTGTTGAGCCGTGCAATCGTACGGCACCCCATCACCGCAGCGAGTCGACACCCGAGCAGGTTGACCGCATCATCACCGGTAACTGCAATGAACAGATCGGCCTCGACCAGACCGGACTGCTCAACAAGCAGCTTCGGTGACGCAGCGTGACCTTGGATAACCTGAGCGTCGAGCGCCTGTGCCCGCTTAACTGCTATCGGGTCGCAATCGATGAGGCTAACGCCGTGGCCGCGAGTGACCAAGTCTCGGGCTACTCGGTAACCTACGTCGCCTGCGCCCGCTATGACCACACGCATTTTGCGCCTTCACGGAAGGGGCGATTTAAGTGCTGCGGTTCGTTTCTCGACGAGTAAATCGCTCCAGCACAACTATAACGAGTGCGCCCAGCAACGCTGCTAGCAGTACTTCAGGCCAATTTGTACCGGCCCCCAGTGGAGAAAGGTCACCGGTGCGCATGTCGTAATTCTCCTTCCAAGGCCACAATGCGCGCAGTGACCCAGCCATAACGCCAGTCAGCACGGCAAGTGTGCGATCGAGCTGCTCTGTTAGCAACCGCCGCAGCACAGGCACCACCGTTAATGCCGCGACAAGTCCGCCGCTACAGAACCACAGTAGTGGCACCAACCGCAAGTCGTGCACTGCGCCCGCTACAACAGCATATTGTCCCAGCATCATCAACACTAGCGCACCGCTAATGCCAGGCAGTAGCATCGCCGTCAGTGCTAGTGCGCCGCCGACGAGCAGCATCCAATCAGCCGGCACACTCTTCATGAAAGGCAAATCCAGCAAGATTAATGTCACGGCCGCCCCAGTCATAGCGAGCACAGAGTGTTCACGATTTGGTGCGGATATACAGTGCCACGGCTCACGTAATGAGGCGACAACAAGACCGCTGAAAAATCCATAGCACAGGACGGCGCTCTCGGGCTGCAGTAACAGGCCCGGCGCTTCAGCGGGGCCGACTAGCAGCCGCGATACCAGCCAGTAGGCTGCTACCATTCCAAAACCTAGCGGCAGCAGGAAAGTCAGCGGCTCGCGCAACTTTTCGAAGTCACGCTCACGCGGATAGTTCAGCACAATGGCTATCGACCCAATCAATCGCTGATAGATGCCAATCACCAGCGCAACCGTGCCACCGCTGATTCCTGGCACCGCGTCGGCCGATCCCATCAGCAGCCCGGCGCCAAGATGTAGAATTCGCACGTGCGCTGAACAGTTCTGCTATTTAACCAACTCATCGGGACAAGGATTGGCCGCTGACGCGCTGGCAGTCGGCATTCTGTAGCGCGGACAGCAGCTCCGCGCCCTGCGGTTCGCCGCCGTAGCAGTCTAGACGCGCTGCAATCGCCACCTTGGCCGCCAGCTGCCGCGCAAATTTTCCGCGCTGCTGGCGAGGTGCATCGCGGACCAGTGAGTGCGCCAGCAGCAACCCATGCTTGGGTGGTGGTGCGCCGCCGCCGCGATGCGCAAAGAACGCCTTCTCAGCGCCAAGCGTCTGGATGGTCGAGCCAGGCATACGCGCCAACCGTGCTAGTGACCCTGCTGCACCAATCAGGCGCGCCGCCAGGAGCGGCCCCAACAGAGCGCCCAGGGACGGTGCGAAAGTCACAATCTTTTTTTCCAGCCAGTCACGCAACTGCTCCCCACGTACCGTAGATTCCCGCCAAGCAATCTGTAACTCGCGCAATGGTTTTGGCGTGTTGGATGGCAGCTCTGTCGCGGGCGACTGTCGCGCCGCGCTAGCCGCTTCCGCCGCCCAGCGCGACAGCCGTTCAGCCAGCTGGTTCGTCTGCGTCTGGCATTCCACCAGTGCAGCGACTCCTTGTACGAGACTGCGGTCGGGCGTTGCCGCCTTCACCAACGCACAGCGCGCCTGTTGGATGGTCGCGTCACGGAGCGTCGCATTGTCAGCTGCGGGGAGGGCAACTGCCTCTCCCGCCTGGATTTGCGCCAGCAGCTGTACTAGCACTTCGGTCTCTGCTTTAGGAGGCATCAACGACGGCGGCGCAGTCGCAGCCCCACGCCCAGCGTGGCAAATACCGCCAGCACGGATGGGGCGGGAATCGAGTCACCGTCGCCACCGCTATCCGTGCCTGTCCCCTGTTGCACTTCGGTTACCGAAAGAGGCAAGTTCAGCTTGAACGAGCTGAACGGGTCGCTACTCAGTGTCACGTTGAGTCTGCTGTCCTTGAGATTGAGCGAAGGTGAATTAGCCGGCGGACTGACGGTAATAGTCAGTTCCCGTACTTCGCCCGGTCCCAGTATCACGCTACTGGACGGCAGCTGGTACCAGTAGGCGTATTTGCCCTCGATACTCAGAGTTAGCTCCTCGAGCGTGTTGCGGTCGTTGGTAATCTTGACCTGATAACTACCTTGCTCTCCAGCGAACAGGTTGGCGTTCTTCTCAAGCATCTGTAGCGAGAGCTCACCATACAGTGGAATCTCGAGCGTGAAGTTGAGCGTATGCTGCTCGCCGGTCGTGGTAGAAGTGGCCGTGATCGGAATCAGGTGCGTACCGCCCCAGGTATTGTCCGGCAGCTGCAGATTGAGGTAGATTGGCATTGCTTCCGATGCGGTGAGCGAGAAAGGGCTTTGGACGGAGAAACTGCCATTCCAGTCAGCTGGCACTCCTGATGCCGTCAGCTGCACTCCCGCCTGGGCGTTGCCACTATTTCTCACGATGAAACTGAAGGTGACTGGCTGGCCGGGGAGGCTCTGTTTGGTTGTCTCGGATGCCTCCAGCTCGAGCCCATGCGACGAGTCCACCATTACCGCCATCAGCTCGTCAACTGAGATCTGCGGGTTGTTGCCGGAGGTCGCAACCAGAAGGAATTGGAACGTGGACGCGATTTCCTGCGAGCTGCTGGTAGTAGTCAGCTGTAGTTCCATTGGGGCACCAGGGGCAAGTGTCACTAGCACTAACCCCACCTGTGGGTGGTTGGAATCTGCGAACTGCACCTGCCAGCTGTTCGGCAGGCCAGCAGTCGAGAGGGAGATCATGTCCTGCAGATTGCCCTGGTTAGTCAGCGTAAAGCTGAAAGTGTGGCTCGAGCCAGGGGGGCCAGTAGCGGTCGTCTGTTCCAGCTGCAGTTGTAGCGCGGCGTAGTACTCAACAGTGAGCGTCACTGAGCGTTCCACCTGTTCAGCCGGGTTGTCCTCGACTGAGGCGACCAGCTTGAGGTCAGCGGTATAGGGGGACTGGCTGGAGGGCACCGCGATAGTCACAGTCACCTCAGCGATTCCATTGAAGGGGGTAAGCTCGACGCGGTCCGGTAGCCCCGTAACAGTCCAGTCGACGGCAGGCAACCAGCTGGCGGCGAAAGTTAGGTTCTCATGGCCGTTGCCGTAGTTGTAGAGCGTATAGGTGAAACTGGTGCTGTTGCCCGGGTTAAGCGCCTGTGCGCTGCGATCGACAATCATTGTGAGCCCATAGACAGTTACAACCGCCGTTAGCGCCTCCGTCGTGTTCGAGACCGAGTTGTTACCGCGAGATATGGCGGTGACTATGGATAACGCTGTGTCGGTATCGGGGCTGTTGTACGGAATGGTGACCTGTAGCTCCAACGTGGCGCTGTCGCCTTCGGACAGGTCGTCCACCTTTGAGACGCTGAGCTGTATCTGCCAAGTAGGCGGCTTCTGGACCGTCAGGTCGTAGCTGTCCGGGTCGCTGCCGCTGTTGGTGAGTGTTAATGTGTAGGTTAACTGCTCGCTCGGCTCGCCGGCCTTGGTTTCGCTGTCAATGGTCAAGTCAACGCCGCGCACCGGAATACGAATAGTAGTGTTCACATTCGCCTGAATACGGTGCTGCTCGCGGTTCTCAGAGCGTGCCTCCACTCCGGCCACACACCAATCTTCGGCGGTAGCATCCTGCGGCTCGTTAACCTGAAACGTCACGGTAGTCTCGATACCTGGACCCAAATCCTCAATGCGATCGCGGTCCAGCATCGCGG
>PCCI01000031.1 GCA_002731655.1 Methanobacteriota archaeon
CAGCATCCATCCCTTCTTTCACTCTCCTGGATATGATATTCCTTTCAAACTGAGCTGCGGCGCCCAGGATATGGAAGGTGAACTGGGTTTCGGGGTTGTCATTCAGAATCATATTGGCGTTAACGAAGTGTATCTGGATATTCAACTTCATCAGCTCATTGCAATTATGGATCAGGTCAACCAGGGAACGGCCTAGCCGGTCCAGGTCCCAGACAACCAGAACCTGGAAGCAGTTAGAACGGGCTGCGGTCATCATTCGCTGGAAACCGTCTCTCTGGTCGTGCTTCCCGGTCATCATATCATCGAAGCTTGCGTACAATGACCAGGCTGCATTCCTGCTGACGTATTCGTTGAGTCCGTCTTCCTGTCTCCTGAAATCCTGGAGACTAGTCGAGACTCTGACGTACTTTGCTACCCTCAAAGTAACACCACCGGGGTGTCATCAGGGGATAGGTGCTGGCTTAGACGTGGGTTCTTAAGGCGACCACGGGGGTTCAAATCCCCCTCCTCGCGCCAAGCACAAAACAAAAAAATTTTTTGGCGACGTTTTATATATCTCTATAACAACTCGAAGCCCGTGTTAGAAGGTAAGGCTCTCGTAATGGCCATCATGCTGCTCACGGCATCGCCACTGGTTATAGCTAACGAGGACACACAGATTCTTGGTGACGGTACGACCATTGGTGATTTGAGAGAAGGTTTAGTGACAAATTTCGATAGAAGCGACGATGCCTTGAACAAGGAGGCCTCCACTTCAGTTGACAAAAAAGAACGTGACGGGTTGTCTGATGAGGATTGTCTGACTATTGAGGAATGGAGAGAAAAGTCCGAGAAAGACTGGGATAGGGAAGACGTCGACCGAAAAGAATCGAGTGAAGATCGTGAAGGAAATGAAAAAAGAGTCGAGGGTGAGACGCCCGACAGAGATGTTTCACAAGAAGATGAAGATTGTTTGACTGCAGAACAGTGGAAAGCAAGATACAGTTATGATGAAGATAGAGAAGAACCATGTTTCACACTTAGAGAGTTCGAAAGAAAGTTATTCGATGATAGAAAAGACTGGGGAAGAGATGATGCGGACTGGAACCGAGAAAACTGGTCTGACGAAGATAAAAAGAACTGGTCAAGGGATGATAAACACTGGGACCGAGAAAACTGGTCTGACGAAGAGCGTGAAGAACGCGGTGATGATGAAGCCTGTCTGACCATGGAAGAGTGGAAAGAAAGATTTGGAAGAGATAAAGAAGGTCGTGACAAAGAAAACGGAAAGGCTCATGACAATGAGGTATGGGAAGAGATCAGAGCCAGGATGGCTGAACTCGGAGAAGCCTGTGAAGAAGGTGACGAAGTAGCCTGTGAAGAATTAGAAGCGTTGATTCAGGGATGCGACCGCGAAAGAGACGACAGGGACGATAAAGACCGTGACGAAGAAGATAATGAGGAGCGAGAAGACTCCGACGAAGAAACAGAAGAATAAGACAAGTCCTCGGAGGGGGTCATCCTCGAGAAATACTGTTCACAAAAAATCTCGTCTCTAGTTTTAGATACATCTGAATCCTGCTAGAACTGCATCACCAGCAGCAACCCGCCATACCCAGCTGCCATCAGGAACGGCGTGTCCCAGGTGTGCGGTGAGAACGCCTCGGCGAGGGTCATCGCCAGCGGGACGATGGCGAGCGCGAGCGCGAGCTGTAGCCCGCTGAATTGCGACGCGTGCAGCGCGATAATCACGAGCCCCGTCAGCAGGATGAAGCCGCTGCCTTCGAGCGTCCGCACGTAGGTGCGGTCGGTGCCGAGCGCACGCGTGCGGTATTCGTGCCGACCCCAGCGCACGCCAATCGGCTCCGCGAGGCCGTCGCCGACGGCGTTAATGAGCAGCGGGATGAGGATCAGCCCCGCGAGGCCAATTTCGCCGAAATACCAGATGGCAGGCAGCATGACCATGAAGCCGGCGACGAACTGGCTGAAAATCCAGACCAGCGTGTATGGCCGGTCCTCGGGCCGGTCGAAGGCTTCGAACATCAGCTGGTAAGGCGGGAAGCGGCTGCGGATCGGCTCCCAGAAAAACAGCAGCGAGAGCGTCACGATGGCGGAGCTGGTTAGCAGGTATTCTATGTCGGCGAAGGTCGCGACGTTCAGCTGCCGGTCAATCGCCACCGGCAGGAAGAAAATCGCGACGTGGTTCAGCTTGCGCGTGTAGTTGACCCGCACGCCGCGGCGCGCCATCCAGCCCGTGGTGAGCATTATGGCGAGCAACGCACCCGCCTTCAGCAGCGTCGATTCAACCTGGGATGACGAGAATTCCATGCGATACCGCGCATGGTGGACCGGGCGAGATTTGAACTCGCGCCCTCCTCCATGCCAAGGAGGCGATCTTCCAGACTGATCTACCGGCCCACGCGGGCGGTCCACGAAGGGAGCGCTTTAAGGATTGCCGCTCGCGGGCCTCACTTTTCGAGGGAGAGCGGCCGGATGGTCCAGCCCACCAGTGCCACGCCCGCCAGCATGACCACCCGCAATTCCAGCCCCAGCAAACCTCCCGTATCGTCGCCTCAATCCTCGGCGCCGCCGCCGACGTCCTCACGCCGGGCGAAGAATAAGCAAGGTATAATCCCCCGGCAGCGCTGCCGCGCCGTGTTCGAAATCCGGCAACGCGACGGGCTGGCGCGCATCGGCCGCCTTACGACCCCCCACGGCGCGCTCGAAACGCCGACGCTGCTGCCGGTGGTCAATCCGCGCAAGCTGACGCTGGCGCCGGCCGAAATCCGCGACTGCGGAGCGACCGGGTTGATTACCAACTCCTACATTATTTCGCGCCACGACGAGCTGCGCGAACGCGCGCTGGCGGACGGCGTCCACGCGCTGGTCGGGTGGGACGGCCCGCTGATGACCGACAGCGGCACCTTCCAGTCGCACGTCTACGGCGACATCGAGGTCGAGCCGCAGGCCATCGTCGAGTTCCAGCGCGACATCGGCAGCGACATCGGCACCGTGCTCGACGTCTTCACCGAACCGGAGTTTGACGCTGACCGCGCCGAGGCGGAGCTGGCGGAAACGCAAGCACGCATCACGGCGGCCGTCCCACTCAAGGGTGAGATGCTGCTCGCCGCGACGGTGCAGGGCGGCAGCCATCCGGCGCTCCGCGAGCGCGCGGCGGCGCAGGTTTCCACCGTCGACGCCGACATGCACCCCATCGGCGGCGTCGTGCCGCTGATGGAGCAATACCGCTACGCCGAGCTGGCGACGCTGGTGCTCGCCGCGAAGCGCGCGCTGGTGACGGCGCGGCCGGTGCACCTGTTCGGCTGCGGCCATCCGTCGCTCTTCGCGCTCGCGGCGCTGCTCGGCTGCGACCTGTTCGACAGCGCCAGCTACGCCAAGTTCGCCGTCGACGGCCGCATGATGTTCAGCTGGGGCACGCGGCGGCTGGCGGAGATGGAGGAGCTGCCGTGCGGCTGCGCAACCTGCTCCACGACGAGCGCTGACGAGCTCAAGGCGCTCCCGGCGGAAGAACGGGAGCGCCAGCTCGCGCGCCACAACCTGCTCGTGAGCTTCGCCGAGCTGCGACGCGTGCGCGAGGCGATTCGCGACGGACTGCTGTGGGAGCTGGTCGTCGCACGCGCCGCCGGGCGGCCTGAGGTGGGCGACGCACTCGCGGCGCTGGAGTCGCACGGAGACTGGCTCGAGCAGTGGGAGCCCGCCTTCCGGCCGCGGCAGCCGATCGCGAATCGCGAGCCGCTCCTGCGATTTGCGCGCGGCAGGCTAACCCGCACGGCGACCGGCGGTGCGAGCTTCGAGCATCCGCTCTTCGGCACCGTCCCCGAACCACTGGCGGATACCGCGCCACTACGGCCGCCCGGCAACGTGCGGCAGCGCAGCTGGACCCCCGAGCGGGTGCACGCCATCGCCACCTTTCAGTTCGGCGGCTCCGCGGCTGACGCACTACTGGGAGGCGAGGTTGAGCTGGTTACCAGTCGCAATACCGGACGCTTGCGCAATGTACTGGTTGATGGTGAACATCGCCTGTCGCTTAGTGCACGATACGGGCTTTTCACGCTCCGGACGGCTGGTGCATGCGTAATCCACGCTGCCTGTGCAGCACCGCAACAACGCGTAGTGGTCCACGCGGACTCGGCCGAGTTCAACCGGCAGGGACGTAATACCTTCTGCAAGTTCGTGCTGGAATGCGACCCGGACCTGCGCTGCCAGGATGAGTGCCTGATCGTTACTGAAAGCGATGAGCTGGTCGCGGTGGGTAAACTGAAAGTGGCGCCTGTCGAGATTGCCCTGGGCCAGCAGGGACTGGCGGTCAAGGTGCGCGAAGCAGTTTAAATATTGGTCGTCAAATCAAGAGCTGGCATGCAGGAGATTGACAAGCACCGGATATTCGTTGTATTCACTGTAGTTCTTGTTCTTTCAATGACCGTTTACAGTAACAGTCATTTCCGGGACCTTTTCTCATATTATGAGCATGCCGGAGATAAAACGTATAATCCGAATAATGACACTTGGTCTGTGGATTTGGATTCCCAGTTCGAGATGGCAGAGGAATTTGATTTGATGCTCTTGAAAGTGAGCAAGCCTACATCCGCATTGATGCAGCGAGAGCACTTGCTATGCTAGGCGACGTGCGTGCAGTAGCCTCACTTGCAATGTTAGTTTCTGGGAGAGAAAATTCAGGCGGGAAAAGGAATAGTGTCTTCGAGGACGGCAACTTGCGCGTCCGGGAAGCCGCTGCGGAGGCGCTGGGGAAGATTGGCGACGCGCGAGCTGTGAAACCGCTCATTAAGGCGCTTAGGGATGTTGCTTTCGATGTTCGTTTGAATGCTGCGTTTGCACTGGGAAGAATTGGTGAACCGGCGATAGAGTCACTTATCGAAGCGCTCGAGGACGGTAATGGCCTTGACCGCGAGGCAGCCGTGGAAGCGCTCAAAGCTATGAACACCCTGAGTAATACAGGTGACGCGCGGGTGGTCCAACCACACATTAAATTACTCGAGGATAAAAACCGAGCGGCCCGCCAAGGTGCTGCGAAGGTGCTGGGAATGATTGGCGATGTACGGGCTGTGGAACCGCTCGGTAAGGTGCTTAGTCACGATGATACTGGCTACTACGCCGCGGAGGCGCTGGCGGAGATTGGCGAACCCGCAATTTCCTTGCTAATCAAGGAACTCAAGAGAGGTAGAAGTTACATAGCTCCTCTCCTCGAGAAAGTGCCACCTGCAGCAGTTGGTGCAGAGTACGAGCGGCTGGAGCTGTACGACGACGCAAATGAGTGGTACACGTCCCACAGTATGCTGGAAGAGGCTGCCGCTGCTCGGCGCAAGAAGGCCGAGATGGGCACTATCAAGGTCTCCCAGAAGGTAGTACACGGCGACGAAGTTACCAAGACCGAAATCAAGGACAGCGTAGTGAGCAAATCCAGCATCGGCTCAGGCGGCAAGTCCAAATCTGAAGAATTGCGTGATGTAAAGGCCCTTCTTGATGATGGAATCATTGACGACGCCGAGTTCAGGCAGATGAAGAAGGAGATTCTGGGGAAATAGGCGGATATAAGCCATCAGAATAGGATTGAATGAACGCCGGCAGGCCCGACTACCACCTTATGACACCCCGGTCTTTGGGGTATTATGTCTCGAAATCGCAACGTTTCTCCGCAGCGCTCTCGTCAGAGAGAGAAATGGCGCCAGGAGAGGGATTCGAACCCCCGTGGGGAGACCCCAGTGGTTTTCGAGACCACCGCCCTACCGGACTAGGCGATCCTGGCGCGCAGGCGCCATTGTGGCGGGATGATAAGCATTAAGTCGGGGCGGCGGCAGCAATTGGCTGCCGCCGCCAACCGTTAATCCCGTCCACCGCTGGCTGCGCATGAAGCGGCGCGTGACCGTCGGCGGCGAAGAGCGCAAGGTCGAGCTCCCGGAGGGGGCGACCGCGGGCGAGCTGGTCGCGGCGCTGGAGCTGCACCCGGACGGCGTGCTGGTGCTCGCCGAGGGGGAGCCGCTGCGGCCGGTCGCGCTCAATTCACCGCTCCCGAAAGGGGGCGTACGCGTGGTGCTGGTGGCGTCGGGTGGCTGAAGGCAAGGATTAAACGCTCNGAAGGGGTGCGGGGGCGGATGTCCAGCGAGGAGCAGCCGCCGGAAACCGAATCGCCCGCCCCGGTCGACCCCGAGGCGCAGGCGCCGCTGCCGGGTCACGAGCTGGGCGAGAGGCCGATTGCGTGGCGCGCCCGGCAGGAAGAGGTGCTGGTCAAAGTCAGCCGGCGCGAGAAGGACGAAATCGACTTCGTCATCGACGCCATGCGAATCTTCGTCACGCGCGTCCGCGCCGCCTCGCGGCNGCTGCTGGCGCTGGGGGTGCTGCTAATCCTGCTCGGCGTCAGCCTCGCAGGCTGGCCACAGGCGGCGCTCGGGCAGGATCGCAGCGGCTACTGGTATGTGGCTGCGGTCGACCATGGCAATCTGGCGCGCTACACCACCGACGGCGACTATCCCGACTTCGCACCCGGCGACACTTTCCTGCTGCAGGGCAACATCGAGTCTATCGAATATTACGCCCCGCTCGAGGAATCGGGCTGGCCACAGCTGGTCCCGGCGCCGCAAGCGGCCGACGGCACGTTGCTGGCGAACGGGTCGCTAGAGTCGCTCTTCGGGCAGTCGTCGAATGCGGCGGCTAATTACTCGAGTGCGCGACTGGTGCGGCAGCAATACTTCAGCAACCTCTCCATCAACGGTTTCCTGTTCAACGAGGTGGGCTTCGAGGATGTCGTCTTCGAGAACGTCGTCTTCGAATATGGCTTCTTCATCAACTGCGACTTCGAGCGTGTTGCCTTCCACAATGTTACGATTCGCGGCTCGGTGCTCACGCACGTCATGCTCTCCGAGGTCCTGTTGCAGAACTCGGTCCTCGAGGAGACGCGGCTGGAACACGCCACCGTCGACCGGATGGTGGTGCGCAGCACGGTCTGGGAAGGCACCAGCGCGCTACAGAGCAACCTGCGCGGAATCAAGTTCGACCACGCGCAGCTGACCAACGGCAGCTTCCAGCGGTCGCAGCTGGATGTGGTGCTGTTCCAGCAGACGCGCGTCATCAACTTTACGCTGCACAACACCCCGGTTACCAACGTCGCCGACGGGGAAGACCTCGGCTACACCTACATGGTCCTCCGCGGCGCCACGGTTCGCGCGGCGGGAAACCTGGAGCAGCGGCTGCCGGTCGGCGCCTCAATCTACATGGACGTCACGGTCATCGCTGAAGGTGGCGGTGCCGGGTCGGTCGCCAACTCGACCTGGATTGCCGGCAATGTAACGGGGGCTGGCTTCACGACTCCCTTCGGCGAGCAGCCGGTCAACCTTAGCCGCGAGCTGTTAGTGGTCGAGCCCAAGGTGGTGCAGCCCACTTTCTGGTGGTCGGTCGGCTTCAACACTTTCGTGCTGGCGGGCGCGATGCTGCTGGTTTACGCTGTCGGNGGCCCCGCGGTAATCCTGACGGTGACGCGCTTCAGCATGCCAATACTCGCCACCGNGGGTGGATTCCTGCTGCTGTTCCTCGCCATCCCCACACGCGACTTCCTGCTGGTTTCGCAGCTGATGCTGCTCTATTTCGTCCCACCACTCGGCAAGGGGACCGTCATCCCGCTCGGGATTGCGGCCGGAATCAACCCCTGGGTGCTAGCGCTGGCAACCGCCTTCGTCGACATCATGGTCGGCGTCTTTCTGGCGTGGAACTTCGACCTTGCGCGCAAAATTCCGTTCGTCGGTGGCGCCATCCGACGAGTGCAGGCCAAGGGCCACGAAATCATGACCGTGCAGCCGTGGATTGAGCGGCTGGCGTTCGCCGGCATCATGCTCTTCGTGATGTTTCCGTTTCAGGGCTCCGGCTCGGTCGGCGGCACGCTGCTCGGCCGCTCGATGTCGATGTCCCCCNACCGCATCCTCTCGGCCGTGGCGATTGGTGGCGTCCTCGGGTCATTCATCATCTCCGCCTCAATTGTATTCGGCCTCGGCCTCGCCGGGCAGATGGGGACCTACGGACTGTTGATTGCGCTGGTGGTGGCGCTGATTATCGTCACCCTCTGGTACACCTTCCGCCACTGGGACGAGCTGAGCCTGGACGAATTCCAGGAGGTGCTGGGGCTCCACCGTGAGGGTATCATCGGCGCTCCGGTCGGCGCCGCAGCCGACCTGGCAGGCGCGGCGACCCTCGGCGTTTTCCGCGCCGTTGAGGGAACAGGGCAGGTGATTTCGAAGACCACCGCGACCGTACTCGATGCATTCATGCCCGAAGGCGCGCAGGATCAACCGCCCGCCAACAAACCCGAAGGCGATACAGAGGACGAGGAATGACGCATTCACTGGTCACCGGCGGTGCCGGCTTCATCGGCTCGCACTTGGTCGACGCGCTGGTCGCGCGGGGCGACCGCATCAGCGTGCTCGACAACCTCTCGTCGGGAAGCCTCGACTTCCTCGCGGGCGTGCGCGACTCCATCGAGTTCCACGAGCTGGACCTGCTCGACGAGAATTTCGACGCGCTGCTGGCGGNGGTCGATATAGTCTGGCACCTCTCGGCCAACCCCGAGGTGCGCNCCGGNATCGACGCGCCGGAAGTCATGTTCCGGCAGAACGTCGACGCGACNCGCTGCGTGCTGGCGGCGATGGCNCGCTGTAANGTGCGCGACATCGTCTTCACCTCGACTTCGACCGTCTANGGCGAGGCGAGCGTCGTGCCGACTCCTGAGGAATACGANCCACTGGCGCCNATCTCGGCCTACGGCCAGAGCAAGCTCGAGGCGGAGCANCTCATCGAGCGCTTCTGCGAGGAGGNGGGCNGGCNCGCCATCTCGTTCCGCTTCGCCAACTGCGTCGGCCCGCGCAGCAACCACGGCGTCACCTTCGACTTCNTCCACAAACTGCAGGCCGACCCGACTGCATTGGAAATCCTCGGCGACGGCAAGCAGTTCAANTCCTACTTCCACGTCGCCGACTGCATCGCCGGGATGCTCGCGGTCGCGCCCGCCGAAGCGTGNCCCGACGGCGGCTTCNCCGCGCTNAACGTCGGCTCGCTGGACGGCATCGACGTCGTGACGGTGGCGGACGCGGTCTGCGANGCGCTCGGCCTCCCCGACGTNCNATACCACTTCACCGGCGGCGTCGACGGCGGACGCGGCTGGGAGGGCGACGTGAAGCGGATGCTGCTGGCGGTCGAGCGGCTGCGTGAATTCGGCTGGANNCCNCAGTTCGGCAGCCGCGCCGCCATCGTTGACACGGCGCGCTGGCTCGACGAAAACTATTAACGACCGCAAACGCCGGGCGGGCGGCATGGTTCGCCTCATCGACATCTCGCCGCTGNTCTCCGAGCGCATCCGCGTCTGGCCCGGCGACATNCCCTACTCCCGNACCGACAGTACCAGCCGCGAGGCGGGCGACAGCGTCAGCCTGAGCGCGCTGCGCACCACCCTNCACCTCGGCGCACACNTTGACGCGCCNNGCCATTGCGCCGCCGACGCNCCGGGAATNGACGCGATGGAACTGGAAACCTGCTATGGNGCCTGCCAAGTCATCGCGCTCGCGAAGCNCAGCGGCCGCATCCGCCCCGNNGACCTCGANGTGCNGGTGGANNCGCCGCGCGTGCTCTTCCGCACCGGGTCGTTCCCCGANCCNGAGCGGTGGACCCCGGACTTNGCCAGCCTCTCCNCCGAACTCATCGAGTCGCTCCACGCGCAGGGGGTGCGGCTGGTCGGCATCGACACGCCCTCGATTGACCCGCAGGAGTCGGAGGACCTCCCGGCGCACCGCNCGGCCGCNGACCACGACATNGCCATCCTCGAAGGGCTGGTGCTGGAGCACGTCGCCCCCGGCCGCTACACACTGGCCGCCTTCCCGCTGCGGCTGGAGGGCGCCGACGCCTCGCCGGTGCGCGCGGTGCTCATCGCCGAGTGAGCGCGTGCCGGCGTGCACGCCGGCGCACGCTCTGACGAAAGCTATTAAGGTGAAAGCCCGCAGCCGGGCCGGCGCTCCCGTGGTGTAGTCCGGCCCATCATCTCGGCCTCTCGAGCCGAACACCCGGGTTCGAATCCCGGCGGGAGCACCATTTTNCNCNNGCTATTCNNTTCTTGAAAGNCTATCAGAAATAAAGCCAATTACCTTTTGNAGATTTTTTTTGTTATCAAAATCCTCGNCCTCGNCCCCGTCACGGACNGACTCAGTCAATAGTGGCAGACACCGCGTCAGTTCGTCAACTATTGTNACATGGGCAGTTTGNGCCGTTCTTGAAAGGGGGTTTAGATCNATAGTAATCACCTGCTTTCCCATATCCACCAGAGCTCGACAACGGTCCCCATCCTCAAGTGGAACAAGAATGACATCAGCNGAACCTATTCCATCTGANCAGCATTTTGCCCTTTCAGANGTTAATCCAGGGATATTAGCATCATCATTCTCCCCAAGTGCCTTTACCCCGGCATCACCCATCATCCTGGTCAAGGCTGCAACCCGTTCCGGAGTTCGGTGGAACAGGTTTATTTCGACTTTGGCGCCACTTACCTCGGAAAGATGTGCAACTTCTCTGGCTGCCAGCGCGACAACATTCCCGTTGACCGAAATAACTGGGTTGGTGGCACCAAGCATCATGGATGCGGCGGCCCTGATTGCATCCATCGCGGGCGGACAGGTTTGTTCACCTAACAGGTAATCGAACGCCTCGCCTCTCCCATGGGCAATCAANCCCTGCCTGGCGACGGCATCAGCAGCTTCTACCAACTTCTCACGGGCCATGAGGGATTTGTATCTCGGGTGGTCTTCCGGGGGCAGGGTCACGTGACTAGTCCCACTCAAACTCATCCTCGTCGTCGNCGCCACTTCCTCGCATTCTCCTGAGCAAGACAGCGATTCCTCCAACCGCAGCTATTACAGGTATTGAATAGATCCATGGATTCAAGCCCTCCTCCACTTTTACTTCAGGAGCTGAGGATACAGAAACCATAACGCCTTGTGACGCTTCACCAGCAGAGACGGTGATGGTATGGTCGCCGCTTGTCGCTATCCAGTCGAATTGCGAGAAGCCGTCAGTGCCCGCAACCAAATCAACCAAGGTCGTTGAGGCTGCCTCGCCATCCACACCCCATGTCAGTTCTGCAATTCCGTCAAGGCCCCCTGCACTACTTACTATCACGAAGAAAGCCACGTTGTCACCCTCACTCGGGTCTGGGGGAATAACTTGAATCGAGGCCAGTATCACCAAGAATTCTGGATGCACAATAGACACGCTTACATTTCTCCATGTAGTGGCCCGCCCATCACTAGCGCTTATGGCGAGGTAGTAATCACCTTCATCCAATGCACTGGTGTCCCAGAACAAGCTACCGGATGGGGACAAACCTGAAGATATCGTGGCAAGTTCCGTATTCGAGGAATGACTGAAAAAAATGTCTATTTCGAGGAGATCCCCGTCCGCATCCGCCACAGACCATTGCACATCCACGCCATCGTCAATAAGGCCGAAGGGGGCTGGTGAATAGATGAAAATTTCAGGGGCGTTGTTCGGTTGTGTATGATTGATTTCAAGAGTATAA
>PCCI01000043.1 GCA_002731655.1 Methanobacteriota archaeon
ACGGCGGGTCGCCGCCGGGTTCGGTCAGCAGGTGGGCGATACCGGAACGGGACCAGAACGCGCCTACGTCGTAGGCGGCCCGGTCGGCGTCATCGCCCTCGCGGCCGTAGCCGGTGATGTGGCAGTAGACGAGGCGGGGGAACCGCTCGCAGATCGAATCGGCATCGAGGCCGAGCCGGTCGAGGGCACCGATACGCAGGTTGGTCACGAAGACGTCAGCCTCGGAGATGAGCTCGAGGGCCACGCCGAGCCCCTCGACGCTGGCCAGGTCGAGGGCGATGCTGCGCTTCGAACGGTTGTCCAACTCGAACGGCGGGTTGGTCGGCAGGTCGCCACCGAGGATCTTCTGGAAAAGGCGGGCCGGGTCCCCGGACGGGGGCTCGATCTTGACGACGTCGGCACCCCAGTCGGCGAGGATCCCGCCGGTCGCCGGGCCCGCCACCCAGATCCCCAACTCGACCACCTTCACGCCGGCCATCGGTCCGGACATCGTTGCTCGCCCCCTCTGGTCGTCCACTGGAGGCGACGCTACGTCCCGGCGCCCCCGTCGATCCTGTCGGGCCACAGATAGGACGGTTAGCGTCCCGACCCATGATCCTCTTCGTCTGCACGGGGAACATCTGCCGTTCGCCCATGGGCGAGGCGCTGCTGCGCCACCACCTGGCCGGCAACGGGGCCTACCAGCCGGTCGCGTCGGCAGGGACACATGCCATGGACGGCGGGCTGGCGACCGGACACGGAATCGAGGTGCTTGCCGACCGGGGCATCGACATGACCGGGCATCGGAGCCGCCACCTCGACACCGGCATCGTGGAAGGTGCCGACCTGATCGTGGCCATGACCCGACAGCACCAAGCCGTCGTGGGCCGGCTCGACCCGACGGCCCGTGGGCGGACGTTCCTCGCCGGCGAGGTGGCCCGCCTGGGTGGACAGGTCGACCCACCCGCAGCCGACGAGGGTCTCAGGGCCTGGGTGACGCGCCTCGACGGCGCCCGCGGCGGCCACATGACCACCGGCCGGGTGGCCGACGAGGTAGCCGATCCGTACGGCGAGAACCGGGACGCCTACGAGCAGACGGCGAACCGACTCGACGGCCTCTGCACGGCCCTTTCCCGCCTGCTCTCCGACTCACCCTGAGCGATACGGTCGGCGGCATGGACCTCTCGTTCAGCGCGACGGAGATCGCCTTCGCCGACGAGGCCCGGACCTGGCTCGAGGAGCACCTCGTCGGCGACTTCGCGGACCTGCGGGGGCGCGGTGGCATGGGCCGTGACGACATTGCACCCGAGGTCCTCATCGCATGGGAGCGGGAACTGGCCTCAGGCGGCTGGCTGGGGCTCGACTACCCGAGGGAGATGGGGGGCCGGGGGGCCTCGCTGTTCGAGCAGGTCGTGTTCCACCAGGCCTATGCCGAGGCCCGCGCCCCGGGACGGCTCCCCAACATCGGGCTGACGCTGCTGGGCCCGACCCTCCTGGCGTTCGGCAGCATCGAACAACAGCACCGGTTCGTGCCGGGAATCATCGCAGGGGAGGAGTTCTGGTGTCAGGGCTACTCCGAGCCCGATGCCGGTTCCGACCTGGCGAACGTGTCCACGAATGCCCGCCTCGATGGCGAACGTTGGCTGGTCTCCGGCCAGAAGGTCTGGACGTCCCTCGCCCAGTTCGCCCAGTGGGCGTTCGTTGTCGTCCGCACCGACCCGGACAGCGAGCGCCACCGGGGACTCTCCTACCTGTTGGTGCCGATGGACCAGCCGGGGATCGAGATCCGGCCCATCGTCCAGATCACCGGAGGTTCGGAATTCAACGAGGTGTTCTTCGACGAGGCCGAGACCGACGCCGACCTCGTCGTCGGTGGCGAGGGCAGAGGGTGGCAGGTCGCCATGGCCACGCTCGGCTTCGAGCGTGGCGCATCCACGCTCGGCCAGCAGGCCGGCTTCCGCCAGGAGCTCGAGGCACTGGTCGCCCTGGCCACCGAGACGGGTGTCATCGACGACCCGGTGTTGCGCCAGGACCTGATGCGTGCCCGCAGCGAACTCGAGATCATGCGGTGGAACAACCTGAGGATGCTCAGCGTCCTCGGGGCCGGTGGGGCTCCCGGCCCGGAGATGTCCATCGGCAAGCTCTTCTGGGCCACCTGGCACCGGCGTCTCGGCGAGATCGGCATGAGGATCCGGGGCGCCGGCGGCATGGTCGGCGGCGCCGCCGGAGATGCGGCCACGGTGTCTCCGGACGATCCGCTCGGCCTCGGCTACGAACTGGACGGCCTCCAGCGCACCTTCCTCTACAGCAGGGCCCACACCATCTATGCCGGCACCAACCAGGTACAGCGCAACGTGATCGGGGAGCGGGTGCTGGACCTTCCCCGCGAGCAGCGCTAGGCCCGTTCCGCCCGGATCGCGTATCGTTGCGGTTGAGCGAACCGAGGAGCACCCGTGGCCGAGGCCTACATCGTCGATGCCGTCCGAACCCCGACCGGGAAGCGGGGTGGCGGCCTGTCCCAGGTCCACCCGGCCGATCTGGGCGCACATGCGATCTCCGCCCTGCTCGAGCGCACCGGCGTCGACCCGATCGCCGTCGAGGACGTGGTGTTCGGGTGCCTCGACACCCTCGGCCCGCAGGCCGGCGACATCGCCCGCACCGCCTGGCTGGCAGCCGGCCTCCCGGAGGCCGTCCCCGGCACCACCGTCGATCGCCAGTGCGGGTCCGGCCAGCAGGCCGTCAGCTTCGCCGCAATGGGCGTCTGGGCCGGCGTGCAGGACCTCGTCGTCGCCGGCGGCGTCCAGAACATGAGCATGATCCCGATCGGAGCCGCCATGGAGGTGGCCGCACCGTACGGCCACGAGGACCCCTTCTCGGGCTCCACCGGCTGGGTCGACCGCTACGGCACCCAGGAGGTGTCACAGTTCCGTGGTGCGGAGTTGATAGCGGAGAAGTGGGACATAAGCCGCGAGGAGATGGAGGTGTTCGCCCAGGCCAGCCACCAGCGGGCGGTCACAGCCATCGAAGAGGGCCGCTTCGACGCCGAGGTCGCACCCCTCGCCGGCGTCGAACACGACGAGGGGCCGCGACATGGGACCTCGCTCGAGAAGATGGCGTCGCTGGCTCCGCTGGTCGAAGGAGGGCGGCTCACCGCTGCGGTCGCCAGCCAGATCAGCGATGGTGCTGCGGCGCTGTTGATCGCATCGGAGCGGGCGGTGGACGAGCACGGCCTCACGCCGAGGGCACGCGTCCACCACGTCAGCGTGCGCGGCGACGACCCGATCTACATGCTGACCGGCCCCATCGCCGCTACCGCCCATGCGCTGGAACGTACCGGCATGTCGATCGACGACTTCGACCTCTTCGAGTGCAATGAGGCCTTCGCCTGTGTCCCGCTGGCCTGGATGCGTGAACACGACGTGCCACACGAGAAGGTCAACGTAAACGGCGGAGCGATCGCCCTGGGACATCCGCTGGGCTGCACGGGAGCCAAGTTGATGACGACGCTGCTCCACGAACTCGAGCGCACCGGCGGTCGCTTCGGCCTCCAGACCATGTGTGAGGGTGGCGGCCAGGCCAACGTCACGATCCTGGAACGGCTCTAGGGGGCCGACCGGGGCCTCAGAGCACCTCGTCGACCAGGCCCCAGTCGAGCGCCGTCTCCGCACCGATCGTCGATCCCCCGAGGCACCAGGCCAGCGTGCGTTGACGGCCGATCCTGCGGGGCACGCTGATCGTGCCACCGGCCCCGGGGATGAGGCCCATCGAAACCTCAGGCAGGCAGAACGTGGCATCGGAGGTGGCCTCCACGCTGTGGGCGAAGGCGGCCAGTTCCACGCCGGCGCCGACTGAGGCCCCGTGCATCCGAACCGTGAGGCGGTCGGCCAGCCGGTCCATCCAGGGCGCAGCATTTGCCGTCGTGCGGATGAGATGGGCGGTGGCAGGGTCGTCGACGCTGCCGAACTCGGCCAGGTCACCCCCGGCGCAGAACGACGGGCCGGCCCCGTCGAGGACGATGGGCCGGTCGTCACCGGCGGCGAGTCCCCGCAGGGCCTCGACGAGGGCGTCGCGCATGGCGGCCGAGAACAGGTTGTGCAGGCGGGGGCGGTTGAGCGTGAGGCGCACCCGGGCGCCGTCGTCGACGAGTACCGGTGGTTCCGGTTCGTCGGGTCGGACACGGCGGCCCCGGCCGGACAGCCAGGCGGCGAATTCGGGCCCCGCCTGGAGCGTGGCGTAGACGGCCGATTCGAGGAGGAGCGCTGCCTCGATCGGCTGCCCCTCGGATGCCCGCAGCACCTGGGCGAGGGCGGTCGCAGCGTTCGGCCGCTCGTGGGCGGCAGAGGCCAGCAGGAGGGCTGAAGCGAGGTCCCCGGCCACGGCGTCGAACCCGGGTGCGGTTCCCATCGTTGCTACGCCGATGCACACCACCGGGAGCAGCCCGAGCGGGTCGAGGGCATCGGTCGGCAGCAGGTGGGCATCGTCCACCACGATCGCCGGCACGTCCCGGAGGGCACCGGCGTCGAGGTCTGCGGTCGGCCTCGAAAGCCGTTCGGAGGCCTCCTCAGCCGACCACACGACGGGTGTCATGGCAATAGTGTGGCCGGTGCGAGCAGCCCCGTCAGGCGTCGCCGAGGTGCGCCAGCCGTTCGCGCAGAACGCGCCTCAGGAGCTTGCCGGTGTCGTTGTAGGGCAACTCGTCGACGAACTCGACGAGGTCGGGTGTGCGGTTCGAACGCAGTTCATGGCGCACGAGGTCCTGGAGGTCGTCGGGCGAAATGTCGACATCTCCGCGGACGACGACTGCCACGACGATGCGCTCGCCCCATTCACGGTCAGGAAGGCCGATGGCGGCGGTGTCGGCGACCGCCGGATGCCGCAACAGCACCTCCTCTATCTCGCCCGGTGAGATGTTCTGGCCGCCCTTGACGATGACATCGTCGATGCGGCCGGTGACGAACAGGAAGCCCTCGTCGTCCAGCCATCCGCCGTCGTTGGTGGGGAACCAGCCTTCGTCGGTGAGCCTCGAGCCCTGCTCCCGGTACTCGCCGGAGACCTGTTCGCCCCGGAGCCAGATGTCTCCCGGCTCGCCGTCCGGCGTCTCTGCGCCGGCCTCGTCGCGGATCGACACCTCGATGCCCGGGAGCGGCCGGCCCACGGACGCGATGCGCCGCCGCACTTTCGGGTCGTCGCTGGCGACCGCTGCCCGGTGCTCGTCGGGTCCGAGCAGGGTGACCGTCGAGCTGGTCTCGGTCAGCCCGTAGGCGTTGACGAACCTCGTGTCGGGAAGCAGGTCGAGCGCCCTTTCGATCACCGGCTGGGGCATGCGACCGCCCCCGTACGAGAGCGCACGGAGGGTGGGGAGCCCGGGGGAGCTCGGGCCCTCGGCATCGAGGTGTTCGACGATCCGGGCCAGCATCGTCGGCACGACCATGGCGCTGGTCACCCCCTCGGCACGGACCAGATCGACCCATGCGCCGGGCTCGAAGGTCGGGAGTTGGAGCAGGCGGCGTCCGGCGAAGACGTTCGAGAGGATCGCTGCGATTCCGGCCACGTGGTACGGCGGGACGCTCACCAGGGCCGCTTCCTCCTCGCCGGCCGAGCCGAAGTCGACGGATCCGAGGATGTAGGAGACCAGGTGGCGTTGGCGCAGGACAGCCGCCTTGGGGTCCCCTGTCGTGCCGCTGGTGAACAGCAGCACGGCCACGTCCTCGCCCTCGAACCCCCAGTCGTTCTCGGTCGTGCGGGTCGCCGACAGGTCCTGCCACAGGTCGCCGCGGTCGACGACCCCGATCCCGTCGAGTCCGTCGAGCCGTTCCGTCGTGCCGGGTTGGGCGACGGCCAGGGCGGGCGAGACCCGGCCGGCGAGCGTGCGCAGCTCCCCGTCGGGCAACCGGTAGTTGAGGGGGACGAAGGGGATCCCCGCCCAGGAGGCCCCGAAGAGCAGCGCAGGAAGCGCCTCGGACGAGACGTCGGCGAGCACCAGGTGTCCGGCGTCGACGGACCGGAGCCGCTCGGCGGTGGCGGCCGCCCGCCCGAACAGGTCAGCGAAGGTCAGGCCGTCGTCGCGGGAGCCGACCGCCACCCGGTCGGCAAAGCCGCCGGTCGCCATCTCGAGCAGCATCATGAGGTTCACGGCAGTCTGGCTTTCCGGCGGCCAACCCCTCAGTCGGAGGCGGGGAGGGGCTTGGCATCCTTGAGGTCGAGCAGGGTGCCGCCGGCCCCCAGGGAACCGTCGCCGGGCTTCGTGCACAGGAGCTCGAGGGTGTCGTCGCCGTCGATGTAGCGCTTGCCGAGCAGCGAGCCACCGGCGGCTTCGGCATCGGGAGGGCCGTTCGGTCCGCCCTCGCCGACGGCGACCACCGGGCTTCCACCGCACTCCAGGTCTACGTCGCCATCGGGGGCCCGGACGATGATGACCTCGGTAGTGCACACCTGGCTGGCCCATCGGCTTCCGGGCGTGAGTTCGGGCATTACGGCTCCTCGTGGACGGTGGTGGGGGTCCGATGATCGGTCACCGGACACCGTACGCGCCACTCCTGCCCCGGAATCGCCGCTGCCGTACGATCCGTCCACCATGTCGATGCAAGGCACCCGGGCCCTTCCGGTAGTCCACAGAGCGCTGGTCGAGGCGGTCGGACAGGTAGGTGGTGCTGCAGCCGCCTGGGCCGCCTCGGGGGCGATGTCGCTGACCGGGGCAGTCGACGGACCACCCCGACAGGTGCCGGTGTCGGTCGCCAACGGCCTCGTGGCGGCAGCGGAGGCGTTGCACCGCTTCGGTGGGATCGAGGTGGACGGGCCGGCGCTGCTGGGCGAACGCGCAGCCATAGCCGGGCTGGGTCGTGCGGGTCCAACCTCGGTCGGAGGTGCTGCCCACCTGCTCGAGTCTGCTGATGGCCCGGTATGTCTGAACCTGGCCAGACCCGACGATGTGGCTGCACTGCCGGCGCTGCTGGAGCGGGTGATCGACGGGGACGACCGCCGCGCGGTCCGCCGTGCCGTCGCCGGGTGCACCGGTGCCTGGCTGGCCGAGAGGGCCGACCTGTTGGGCGTGCCGCTCGGAGTACCCGGGACGGCACCCGAGGGACCGTTCACCGTCCTCGACGAAGGCGCCGGCTTCGAGCGTCCGGATGTCCCTCTCGTCGTGGAACTGGGCTCGTTGTGGGCGGCTCCCCTGTGCGGCGACCTCCTCCGTCGCTCGGGATGTCGGGTGGTCAAGGTCGAGTCCGTCGACCGCCCCGATGCCGCCCGGCGGGGACCGGGGGAGTTCTTCGACCTGCTCAACGGCGGCAAGGCCTCGGTGGCGCTCGACCTGCGGAGCCGGCCTGGGCGTGAATCGCTCGAACGCCTGGTCGCCGCCGCCGACGTCGTCATCGAGGGCAGTCGGCCCCGGGCACTTGCCCAACTCGGCCTCGACGCCCACCGGGAGGTCGACCGTGGCACCGTCTGGGTGTCGATCACGGGCTACGGCCGGATCGGACAGCGGGCCGGTGGCGTGGCGTTCGGCGACGACGCCGCCGTCTCGGGGGGCCTGTTCCTCGAGGACCCGCTCGCCTTCGTGGCCGACGCTGTCGCTGATCCGGCGGCCGGACTGGTGGCGGCGGTCGCCGTGCTCGCTGCACTCGACAGCGGATCTGGCGTGCTGCTCGACGTGCCGTTGGCCGGCGTGGCCCGGTGGTTGGCACGAGGCGCTCCCGTGCCCTCCGGGCAGCAACACTCGGAACCACCCAGGGCCAGGCCGTCCGGTCGACGGGCGGCGGACCTCGGGGCCGACACCGCCCGCATCCTGCTCTGACGGACCGTCAGGTCTAGAGTGGCAAAGTGAGCAAGGACCCGACGAACGAGCAGGAATCCGGCCCCAGCGATGAACTCGCCGCTGAACTCGACGAACGGGCCGCAGACGGGCGCATGCCGGGCCGCCGGGGGCTCGCCACCCGGCAACGGCTCCTCGACGCCACCGCAGAGCAGCTCGAGTCGTGCGGCTACCGGGACCTCAAGGTCATCGACATCGCCCGCTCCGCCGGTACCTCGCCGGCCACCTTCTACCAGTACTTCCCGGACGCCGAGGCGGCTGTGCTGGTCCAGGCGGCAGTCCTTACCGAGGCATGGCACGAGGAACTGCAGTTCCTCATCTCGGGATGCGACTGGTCCGGCGACCCCGACGGTGCCTCCCTCGAGGTGGTCGACGGGTTCCTGACCTTCTGGACCGACCACAGGGCGATCCTCAAGGTTCTCGACCTGGCCTCGATGGAGGGCGACTTCCGCTTCCGCGACCTGCGCACGTGGCTCCTGAACGGGGCCACCAACGCCCTCATGGACCTGGTCGCGTCGCACGACAGCGACATGGACCCGAAGGCGGCGGCCGGGGTGATCATCGCCATGCTGGCCCACGTGGCCAACCATCGGCCCGGCCTCGAGCGGTGGGGTGTCGACCGCGAAGCCCTCGTCACCACGGTGGCGGGCATATTGCGCCACGCCGTCGTCGGCTGACCCACCTACGGGCCCTCGCCGCTACCCTGCGCCCGGTGACGCACCGAGTCCGGTTCGCCCCGTCTCCCACCGGCTACCTCCACGTCGGCAGTGCCCGCACGGCACTGTTCAACTGGCTGCACGCCCGTTCGACCGGCGGCACCTTCGTGCTGCGGATCGAGGACACCGACGCTGAGCGCAACCGCCCCGAACTGACCGAGGCGCTCCTCGCCGAACTCGAGTGGCTGGGCCTGGACTGGGACGAGGGCCCCTACTACCAGTCGGAGCACCGGGACCGCCACCGTGAGGTCGTCGAGGACCTGCTGGCCCGGGGCCTCGCCTACCTCTGCGACGCCGACGACGAGGAGGTCGACGGCACGACGCTGTCCGACGGGTTGGCCGCCCGGTTCCGGATGCCCGAAGGCCGCACGGTGGTCTTCGACGACGTCGTCCGTGGCGAGGTCTCGTTCGACACCTCCGACCTCGAGGACTTCGTCATCTGGCGCTCGAACGGTTCACCGATGTTTCTCCTGGCCAACGCCGTCGACGACGCCGACATGGGCATCACCCATGCCATCCGCGGCGAGGACCTGCTCTCGGGCGTGCCCAAGGTGCTCCTGCTGCTCGACGCCATGGGCGCACCACACCCGACCTACGCCCACCTGCCGCTGCTGGTCAACGAGTCCCGCCAGAAGTTGTCCAAGCGGCGCGACGACGTGGCGATGGGTGACTTCCGCGAACGGGGCTACCTGCCGGAGGCGATGCTCAACTACCTCGCCCTGCTGGGCTGGGGACCGCCCGACGACGTTGAGGTCCGGCCGGTCAGTGAGATCGTCGACCTCTTCCGGATCGAGGACGTCAACAAGGCGGCCGCCTTCTTCGACCTGCGGAAGCTCGAACACGTCAACGCCACCCACCTCCGAGGGCTTGCCAGGCCCGACTTCATCGAACGGGCGGGACCATGGCTGGCCGAGGCACCCTGGGCACCCGAGCGCTTCGACGCCGACGTGTTCGACCGCATGGTCGACCTGGTCCAGGAGAAGCTACGCACCCTCGGCGACGTGGTCCGGTTCGTCGACTTCCTGTTCCTCGACGACCCCGTCGACGACCCCGAATCCTGGCAGAAGGTGATGGTGGACGGGCCCGTGGCCGCAGAGATGCTCGACGGCGCCGCGGGGGCCCTGGCCGACTGCCCCTGGGAGGTCGAGGCGGTCAAGGAGGCCGTGTTCACCGTGGGCGAGGGGCTGGGCCTCAAGTTGGGCAAGGCGCAGGCGCCGGTCCGGGTGGCCGTGACCGGACGCACGGTCGGGCCACCGCTGTTCGAGACCATGGCAGAGTGCATGGAACGCTCCGAGGTCCTGCGACGCATCGATGTGGCCCGGGCGAGGCTCTGAGGCGGGACGGCGGAGGTCGGCACCTGATGTTCAGGCACAGGCCGTTCGAATCGCTGGTCGCTCAAATGGCATGTGCCGTTACGCTGATGCCGCCCTGCGGGGCCCACCTTCGGGGGTGGTGTAATTGGCAACACAGCTGGTTCTGGTCCAGTCGTTGAGGGTTCAAGTCCTTCCCCCCGAGCAATTTTCCGAGCGAGACGCGCCCTGAACGGCTATCGCTACACTGAGCGCCGCCCACGGACCCGATGGTCACATCGGCCGTGGGCACTGTCACCGGCCCCGTTCGTCTAGAGGCCCAGGACGCCAGGTTCTCAACCTGGTAACACGGGTTCGAATCCCGTACGGGGTACAAGTTTCCAGGGTCGGTTCTCCGGGGCCGGCCCTGCCGCCTTTCCGGTCGGCGGGCCTGTGATCAGTCCAGTAGGTGGCGGACGTGTGTCGTCTCGTTGACGCCGCGCACCGTGCGGACGCCGGTCGACGAGGCGGTCACCCGGAGGATTCCGCAGTAGTCGTGGTAGATCCGGAACGGATCGTCGTGACCGAGGATCGTCTGGAGGAAGACGCCCATCACCATGCCGTGGCAGAAGACGGCGACGGTGCGGCCCCGGTTGCGTTCCACGATCCCGTCGAAGGCGTCGGTGATCCGTCGTCGGAAGGCCGGGTAGTCACCGCCGAACACCGACTCCCGGTCCTCGAGGAACTCGCGCACAATCACGTGGTCGTTGTCCATCTCCTCGGCGGGGACGTACTGGGAGCGGTGCCGATCGGACTCCTCCAGGCCGCTCAGGGGTTCGGGGTCGAGGCCGAGGATCCGGGCCAGGGGGGCGGCCGTCTCGACGGCCCGACGCATCGTGGATGTGACAACGTGGTCGATGCCCTCTCCTGCGAGCAGGTCGGCAGTCACCTGCGCCTGGAGTAGTCCGATGTCGGAGAGGGGAGGGTCGGCGACCTCGCCTTCCGGGCGGGTTTCCGCTTCCGGACGTGCATGTCGGACGATCAGCAGCTCCACGGCGCCGGAGCCTACGGGCCGTTGCAGGACGGCGCCCGGATCGGGGAGGGCTACCCACGAGACAAACCGCATTCGGGGGAGTAGGTTTCGCGCCAGATAGCGGGTCCGGTCCGTCGGATCCCGTCACGGCGACTCCCGGCGGTAGGGCCCCTCAGAACGGGCCGGCGCATCAACGGGCCTTTGCCGCATTCCCGCCGAAGCGGCTACGCCCGGTGTCGACCCCAGATCGGCCCCCGGTACCGCCACCGGGGGCCGATCGCGCGCCGTCCGAGGGGGAGAGCGGGTCAGTCGCGGTCGAACAGGTCGGTGACCCGCTCGATCTGGCCGCCCACCTGGTCGCTCATCCTCTCCCACTGCTTCTCGAGGCGATGGTTGATCCGCAGGACCGTCGTCGCCAGGGCCACGACCAGCAGGGTCACCGCTGTCGCAGCGATGAACTGGCCCAGCAGCGAACTCGCCGAACCACTCGGAATGATCCGGCCCACCAGGGCGTTGACGGCGTCCTTCCAGTTCAGAGCCACCACCAGCCCGAAGGCGGCCACCACCGAGGAGATGATGATCCTCCGGACATTGAGATTGTCGATGTTCTCCCTGAAGTCGCTCATGGCAGTTTCCACCTTCGGTGGACCTACGTCGGGATGGGCGGATTTGAACCGCCGACCCCCTGCTCCCAAAGCAGGTGCGCTGCCTGACTGCGCCACATCGGCGCCCCAGTTCCTTCCGCGTTTCCCCTGCTCAGAGGTTCTTTTCGACCAGTCGAAGCGTCAAGCGGCTTTTGAGCCGGTTGCGCTTCGGAGGGCCGAGTGGCGAGCAAGTGGCTACCAGGCCGACAGGTCGGAAGGGACGGAAGAGATGGCAAGGCGCACGACGCGA
>PCCI01000033.1 GCA_002731655.1 Methanobacteriota archaeon
AGGCCTCTTCTCAGGATAAAGCCTGCGCGCTGGTGGGAGCGCTGGGATTTGAACCCAGATCGGCGGGTCTCACCTATGGTGGCGTGCAGGTCAGCGCTCCAGTCATTCATCACTGTTCAGCAGACCTATTGCCATCATTCCTGCATAACTGGAGCCCGCAATGCTGCCGAGTTACACCACACTCCCGTTACGCGCAGGCGAGGGCGCATTGTGCACCGCTCTTAAAGTTCACGGCCACGGAGCGTTTATTTACGGGCAGCCGTCGCGGGCCGCGTGGCGAGCGCTAAACCGAAGCCTGCTGCCAACCCCGATGAGCGGGAGCAGGTTCCCGCCGTGCCCGAAGCGGTGCCCGATGCACCGGCCGACGACGACGCAGAGGGGGCGGCCGAGGCGGTGGAGGGCGAGGAAGAGGAGCGGCCGGAACACGAGCCGTGCCATCCGCTCGACAAGATCTGGCTGCCGACCTACACTGACGAGAACACGCAGGACGCGAAGCACGACTGGTGCCTGAAAACCGGCATCATCCGCAACCAAAGTGGCGAGGAGGCGAGGCCACGCGGGTTCTGGGTGGCGGTGCTGCACAAGCTCCAGCGGAGGCTGGCGAAGGAATCCGACAAGACGCGCATGACGGGGCAGCTGACCGATGCGCAGAAGCGCATCATCCTCCACGAACTCGACGCGCTCGAGGGATTCTACGACCGCTGGTGGCGCACCGAGTCGTCGCAGGTCCACAAGTTTGTGCAGGTGGTCAAGAAGTGGCGGCCTGACGTTTCGGAGCGCGTCATCGTTGATACCATAACCCGGATGTGGTAGCGTGGCGGTTGTCGCCCCCTCGATGCTGGGCGCGGACTTCGGCCGTCTGCGCGAGCTGGCAGAGCTGGTCGCGCCGCACAGTGGCTACCTGCACATGGACGTCATGGACGGCCATTTCGTCCCGAACCTGACTATGGGCCCCGACACCATCGCCGCGCTACGAGGCATCGCTCCTCTGGACGTACACCTGATGGTCACTGACCCACTCAACTTCATCGAGTCGTTTGCTGACGCGGGAGCTGATATCATCACTGTCCACGCCGAGGCGAATGATACAGCGGCGTCAATCGACGCCATCCATGCGCGAGGGCTGAAGGCGGGAGTCGCAATCCGCCCCTCAACCCCACTCAGCGCGCTCGACCCATGGCTCGACGCGGCAGAGCTGCTGCTGCCAATGTCTGTTGAGCCCGGCTTCTGCGGGCAGGAATTCGACGAAGGAACTTACGACCGCATCCGTTCCCTGCGAGAGGCACGGCCGGACACGCTCATCGAGGTTGACGGCGGTGTCACCTGTGAGAATGCCGCAGCACTGCGCGAGGCGGGTGCGGATATTCTAGTTTCGGGCAGCGCCATCTTCGGGACCGAAGACCCAGTCGCCTCCGCACGCATGATTGCGGGTCTCGAATAACTTTTCAGAGTTACCGCTTCGCTCCTATTCCATACAGCACAAACACCAGACCCATTAACATTAGAGCATTACCTTCAAACAGATTGGGATTCAATTCTCCGAACCAGTTCCTAGTCACAGCGAAAGTCCACACCAACCCAGCGATTGCCAGTAGGAACCCAAATTCGTTGGCGCTGAATGGATTTGCTAGTCCCAACTCTGGGTTGCCGAACACGGCTTCGGTTGGGGTAGGCTTATCGGAAGGCTCATCGGTCATATACCAGGTAGTTGCTCTCACCTATATATATAAGAATAAGACCCTGAGAACGGTAAGTTCAAGTATACTTTTATATGGTTCACGGTACCAGAGTCAGCATGCGCGCTGCCTTCCTCGCCTGCCTGCTCGCCTGTTTGACGATACTGCTGCTGCCGGGAAGCGCGGCGGAACGGCCGGTGGAAGACTTTACCCACGCCGTCATCGGCGAGGAGTTCACCACCACCTGGTGCGGCTATTGCCCAAGCGCGGCAGAGAACCTGAACAAGGTCTGGCAACCCAAGTCAGAATACCCGGACGACCCTTACTACCATGACCAGTTCTTTTTCGTAGCATTGATCACAGATGTGAACGACAAGGCTGGCGACCGCGCTGGTGACTACCCTGACTTCGTCGGCTACCCCACAGTCTACTTTGACGGCGGAGACGAGAAGGTCGAAGGCGGCCAGTCTGATACTTCCAATTACGAACAGGCCATCGACAGCAGTGGTGGCCGCAGTGACACCGACATCTCGCTGCGCATCGCAATGCAGCACCTTGGTGATGACCGGATAGCTGTCCAGGTATACATTACCTGGAACGAGGATGGAGGGTTCGGTAATCCTGACTTCAGCGGCTACATCAGGGCGTACATTGTCGAGCCAGTCTCGCGCTACGACAACAACGACGGCAACCCGTACCACTTCGGCTTCCTCGACTACGCCTTCGACCAGCAGGTGGTGCTGGACCCTCACGAGGAAGTTGTACTCGAGACTGTCTGGATTGGAGGTGAGCATAGTGGAGATGCAGATGATGATGGTGATTGTGGAGATGAAACTAATTGTGAGAATTTCTCTGATATCAGTTACGATAACCTGAACATCTTTGTTTCCTTCTTCAATGATGAGGCAGCCTCTGCTGATGACTATGCGTTGCAGAGCGCTTTCGCCATCCCGCCACAAACCAGCTTCGAGTTCCCGACAGGAAACCTGAGCGACACCGTCAGTCTGCCAGGCAGCGCCAGCCAGCTCCGAAGCGCAATTGCCGCGGTAGAGTACAGTGTCGATGACGGCGAGTGGCAGCTCGCCGACGGCACGGACGAATTCAACCTGATACTTGATACGACCGCTTACGGTAACGGACAGCACGAGCTGATGCTGCGCATCACAGACACAGCCGGTACCACGCTCGAGCTGGCGGGAAATCTTGAAATCCTGAACGACAGCGAGCCCCCGATCGTGACGTGGCTGGAACCAGCTGCGGACAGCGAGGTCATGGGACTTGTGGCCCTTGCCGCCAGCGCATCGGACAATAGTGCGATCGCAAAAGTCGAGTACCGCGTTGGAGAAGGCACCTGGCGCCAGATGACTTATGCTGGAGAGGACCGCTGGGAAGTGGAGTGGAACACCGAGGAGACTGGGGGCAGCAATGGCCTCCAAACACTGGAGGTACGGGCCCTTGACGACTACGGCAATGAAGCTACGGACAGCCTTGAGCTGGACGTCCAGAACGAGGGCGACATCACCTACCCGGCGCTGGAAGTTAACGGCGTGTCCGGGGCGCTCTTCGCGGGGCTGCTCGACGTTACGATAACTGCCTCCGACCCGGACGGGATTGCCAGTGTTGAATACCAGATTGATGCCGGCGCGTGGCACAGCGTGGACGAAAACAGTTTCCGGATCATAACCGCAGCCCTGCCCGACGGGGTGCACAGCCTGCTGGTGCGTGCTGTTGACGGGCTGGACTATGCTACCGAAGTTTTCACGCAGTTCGAGTGCGACAACAACGCTCCCGTCATCCTGCTTGATACGTTCCCCGACCCCGTCACGGCGGAAGTAACTCTCACCTTCGCGACCAGTGATTACGCCGGGATTGAATCGTTGCAATACCGGGTTGGCGGCAGCGACTGGACCAGCCTGCCGGCCGGCACGACCGAATTCACTTGGGATTCGACCCTCGCCAGCGACGGGGGCTGGCTGCTTGAAATCGAAGCTAGCGACATGCTCGGCAACCGTGATACTACTTACCGCACCCTGAACGTCGAGAACGCCGGACGCATCGCGCTCCTGCCGGTGGCGGACGCGCAGGCGGGCAGCCCGCTCGAGATTCGCGCCTTCATCGATTACCCCGACCCGCTCGCGGTCTACCTGCTGGTCGCTGGCCAGCAGCTCCCGATGCAGGCAGGCCCTGCCGGCTGGAGCGCCGAAGTGACGCTGGCTGAAGCTGGGAGCTATGGCTACCGCGTCGAAGTCGATACCGGCCACGGCAGCTTCCAAGGCAACGAGCAGATGCTCAACATCGGCGAAGCAGCGGCGCTCCCCGACGAAGAGGACGCGTTGCCGGCGCCCTCGCTGCTGGTTGCTGCAGGCTTACTTAGCAGCATCGCGCTGCGCCGGCGCCGTTAGCCGTCGCGCATCACCAGCGGCACTTGCGCCGCCACTTCAGTCGCTAGGAATCCCGCGCCGTGCAATTCGGCGGCACGTTCGCCAGCGGTGCCAAGCAGCCACGCCGCGACGCGTGCAGCCTGAAACCCCGTAAGGCCACGCGCCAGTGCCGCGGCGCACATCCCCGCCAGTACGTCACCGGTGCCGCCGACCGCCAGACGCGGATGGCCGGTACGGTTGCGTCGAGTGCAAGAGCCGTCAGAGATTATGTCTTCCGGCCCTTTCGCGAGCACGGTAGCACCGTAAGCGCGCGCGACGGCCGTGACCGTAGCTTCGCGCCCGCCAGCGTCGATGCCAGCTGCCTTCGCGAGTCGAGCCAGTTCTCCCGCATGCGGCGTCAGCAGTGCATCTGCATCCTGCGCTGCTGCCGGCTGTAGGCCGAAGAGCGCATCAGCGTCAATCACACGTGGTTTGCACCACTCGCGAAGCAGCGCATTGACTGCCGCGACCGTTTCAGAGTCGCGGCCCAGTCCGGGGCCGACTAGCAGCACGTCGGCTTTCGCCTCCACGTCAAGCACAGTTGCGATATGCTCCGGCGCGAAGTGGGCGCCCGGGAGAGGATGGACTATCAGTTCGGGGGCGTGCTTCGCGACGATACTCGCAGCGCTCTCCGGAACGAACATCGGCACTAGGTCGGCGCCCATGCGGTAGGCCCCGATGGCTGCCAGCGACGGCGCGCCGGTGTAGGGGCCGCCACCGACAAAGGCAACGACGCCGTTCTGCCCCTTGCGCGCGCTGGCATCAGCGGGCGGTAGCAGCTGTAGCTCACCCAGCCCCGTGTAGCGCTCCACCTCTGGGGGAATTCCAATATCGGTGACGATTATTTCGCCGCAGCTGGCCTCAGTCATGCCCTCCTTCAGTGCGTGAAAAGTCACGGTCAGCTGTGGTTGCACCGCGCCCGGCAGCCCGAGCCCTGAGGGTACATCCGTTGCCACCACTGGCGGGCCGTTGTTGAGCGCAGCGACCATGTCGCCATACGGCTTGCGCAGTTCGCCGTGCAGCCCCGACCCGAGCAGCGCGTCGACCGCCACGTCCGCGTCGGCGAGCAGTTCTATGAGCGCCGACGGCGGATGCACTTCACCTTCCCAGCGGTCGCGTGCCCGCTGCGAAATAGCGGAGCGCGGCTCGCCCGCCAGCACCACCGCGACGTCGAGCCCCACTTCCGCCAGCAGCCGCGCCACGACGAAGCCGTCGCCGCCGTTGTTACCGCTGCCGCACGCCACGATAATGCGTTGCGCGTGCGGGAACCGCTCGTGCAGTGCATCGGCGACTGCCTTTCCGGCAGTTTCCATCAGCTCACCCAGGTCGATGCCGAGCGCAACGGCGTTATGGTCCAGCACGCGAAACTCGGTCAGCGGGAGCATGGCTCGGCAGGCTCGCCCGGCTAAAGAGCCTCTGTCTACAGCGTCGCCAGCAGCTCGAACAGGAACAGCAGGAAGAATCCAGCCAGGATTAATCCGGCGCCGCGCCCCATCGGCAGCCGCGCCAGCCCCATCGCGGCGAGCGTCGCGAGCAGCAGCAACGGCAGCGTGAGCGAGATGACAAAACTGCCGACCGGGACCGGCGCCACTAGCGCCAGCAGCCCCAGCACCAGCCCGATATTGGCGATATTGGAGCCAATCACGTTGGCGACAGCGATATCGTGAAATCCCTTGCGCGCCGCGGTCAGCGAGCCGGCCAGCTCCGGCAGCGAAGTTCCAATCGCGACCACCGTCAGACCAATTACAAGTTCGGAAATGCCAATCCACTCGGCAATCGCGACCGCGCCTTCGATGGTCAGGTGCGCCCCGAGCAGCAATCCCGCAACGCTGAACGCCAGCTTCGGCAGGCTCCCGTCGTCCTTCGGGCCGGCATCGCCGGGTGCGGGGCGGCGGAGCAGCCAGCCCACGTAGGTTAGGTAGAGCAGCAGCAGGAACGCGCCCTCGATGCGTGAGACGCTGCCGTCAAGCGCAACGCCGTAGAGCAGGAATGCGAACGCCAGCATCACCTGCCCATCGGTGACCACACCGGCTGCCGGTAGGATGCGCTGGCCGTAACGATACCAACAGAGCAGGCAGGCACAGGCGAGCACCAGCCCCAAGTTGGACATATTCGAGCCGATGATGTTGCCAAGCGCCAGCGCATCGTGCCCGCGCGTCCCGGCCAGCAGCGAAACCAGCACTTCCGGCAGGCTGGTGGCGAAGGCGACCAGCGACACGCCGATGACATGCGTCGAGACTCCCCGCTCGCGCGCCAGCCCGATCGCGTTGTCGATGAATACGTCAGCACCACGTATCAGCAGCAACAGCCCCACCGCCAGGAACGCCAGCGCTTCGAGCATCAAGCCCCTACCGTGGGCGCCACATGGCTACCGCGCAACTGGCGCATGTGCACAACCCTCTGCGCAAGCAGCGGCGGCGTAGCGATGTCGTGCCGCACGTGCAGCCCGCGGCCGCTCACCCCCGTAAGGCCAGCCTCGCACTGCGCTTCCGCGGCGGCGAGCGTCGCGCCGCTACCGACGACCGCGACTGCGCGCGAGCTCGTCGTCTCGAGCGCGCCGCCGGGCAGCTGGTTAACAGCCGCATAGAATAGCGAAGCCCCGCTGGCGGCGAGCCGCTCCTCGTCGATGACGAGCGTGCAGTCACGCCGCGGCTGCACGCCGTAACCTTCGGGGACTACATACTTGCAGACCGTCGCCTCGGGGCGGAAAGCGACTTCGTAATCGCCAAGCGTGCCGGTCGCCATACCTTCGCAGATTGGCAGGAAATCGCTTTGCAGGATTTCCAGCACGTTGAGCGCCTCGGGGTCGCCCAGCCGGGCGTTGTATTCGATAAGCTTGGGACCGTCAGAGGTGGCGATGAATCCGCCATACAGGAAACCGCGATAAGGCGCTCCACATTCCGCGTGCAGCGCGGCGGCGGTGGCCTCGTTGATGGCGTGTGCAGCGCTTATATCCTCGTCGTCAAGAAACATCAGGCTATGCGAAGTGTCGCTGTAGGAGCCCATCCCTCCAGTATTGGGGCCGCGGTCTCCTTCCAAGGCGCGCTTGTGGTCCTGCACCGCCGGCATGTGGTGCAGCGTCTCACCGTCGCAGAAGCTCATCAGCGAAAATTCTTCGCCGATGAGTTTTTCCTCAACCACGAAACGACCGCCGCTAGCAGCCAGTTCGCGGCAATAATCCAGAGCTTCGGCGTGCGAGTGGAGATGGTCGCCAGCTACCTTTACGCCCTTGCCGCCGGCAAGGCCGTCATACTTGACGACGTAACCATCGCCCAGCTCCGCCAGCCAGTCGGCTACTTCCTCCAGCGTATCAAAGGTGCGGTAGCGCGGACAGCCGGGAATCCCGTGCCGCACCAGCAAGTCACGCGCGAATGCCTTGGATGTCTCGATTCGCGCCAGTTCACGGCTGGGGCCGACGGTCGCGATGTCGGCGGCTCGTAGCGCATCGGCGACTCCCGCGGCGAGCGGCGCTTCGGGGCCAATGACTGCCAGCTCCGCCCGGTGTCGGGTAGCGAAATCGACTACCGCCTGCGGTGCATCCAACTCGCCCAGTTTGAATCCCGCGGCGAGCGCCATGATGCCGGGGTTCAGGTTCGATGCAAAGCAGCTGACGCTTGCCCCGGAGTGGCAAAGTGCGCGGGCAATCGCGTGCTCGCGCGCGCCGGAGCCTACCAGGATAACGCGAGTCATCAGTCGTCCTGTAGCAGGCTTCCGATGCGGACCAGCGGCAGCAGCTCGATATCGACCGCGCGCAGCGCCTCGTCGGCACCTTCCTCGCGGTCGACCACAACGATAGCGCGCTCGACGGTGCCGCCTGCGCGGCGAATCACCTCGGCCGCGTCAACCAACGAACCGCCGCTGGTGGCAACGTCCTCGACCACGATGACATTCCCGAGCAATTCGCCCTCGATGCGGCTACCGGTGCCGTGGACTCGCTCGCCTTTACGAATCATAACGTAGGGCAGCCCCGTCTTCAGCGAAAGCGCGACCGCCAGCGGCACAGCACCCAGCTCCATCCCGGCGATGACTTCCGCCTTGTCGGGGAGCAGCTGCGCCATCTCGCTCGCGATGCGCTCGAGTATCTGCGGCCGGGTTGCAGCCAGCTTCAAGTTGACATAGAATTTCGAGCGACGGCCCGATGTGAGCCGAAAGTCGCCAAACTGCACCGCGCCGCACTCCTGCAGCAACTCTGCTAGGTCCATCCGCGGCCACTACAGAAGCAGACAAATATGCCTACCCCTGCCCCCGCATGCGTATGGCGCGGGACGAGCCGGAGCTGGAGCGGGACGCACAGCGCTACTCGACGCAGACGCTGCCGCCCTACCGCTACTTGCCGGGGCTTCACCCGCACCCCCAAGCAAACCCGCACGGCCACAGCTACGGCGCCGAAGACGAGCCACACCCGCCGTGGCTGCCGGAGAAGTGGCGCACGCTTGACGGTTGGTGCCACGGCGTTGACTTGTGCAACGCCCACTTTTACTGGGAATCGCACAAAGCGTGGGAAGCACTCTGGCACGCGGTGCCGCGCCGCAGCGCGCCGCACCGCTTCCTGCAAGGACTCATCAAAGTCTCGGCAGCGCTGCTGAAGGTGCGGCTGGCGATGCTTACCGGGAAGGACATCGCCGGCGCGCAGTTGCTCGCGCCGGCCGGGCTGGAGCTGCTCGCGTCAATCGACCGCGAGCGCTACATGGGGCTCGCGCTCAGCGAGCACATCGCGGCGCTGCACGCATACTTCGCACCGCTCGAGCGTGACCAACTGCCCGACATCTGCGCCAGCCCGTTAATCCTGCTCGACGACTAATTCTAGCGCTCCCGGTACCACCTGCACGTCGAGCCGCCGCACCCCGTCGCCGGGGAGACAATAGAACTCGCCATCAGCCTGGACGCAGAGGTCGCTCTCGGACGCCAGCGCTAGCCTTGTGGTCGAGACGAGCCGCACCGCCGGGTTGCCGAGATGGGTGCCGGTGAGCACCTGCGGTAGCAGCCCCAGCATCTGCAACCGGTCGACCTGACCAGCAATCAGGAAATCGAGGATACCATCATCCATCTGCGAGTCGGGCGTCGTCAGGAAGCCGCCCCCCTCGCGCGGGCCGTTGCCGACTACCAGCATCATCACGCGGTAAACCGCACGGCCACCTTTCCAGCGCAGCACCATGCGGGGTGCCGCGAAGTAGTAGATAATCGTCCACAACGTCGCGATGAGGTATTTCGGGAAGTCGCGCAGCATCACGTAGCGGCTCTGCATATTGACGGTCGCGTCGAAGCCGATTCCGGCCGTATTGCAGATATACTCGTCGAGTCCCGCCCCGCGCAGGTGCGCCAAGTCGAACCGCTTGCGAGCACCATTGCGCAGCAGCGCCGCCAGCGCGCGTTCGGCGCTCGGGGGGGCGCGCGAGCCGAAAACAAAATCGTTGCCGGTGCCGCTCGGGATGACCGCCAGCGCCGGCCGCTCGGCAGCGGAATGCTGCATCAAGCCATTGACGATTTCGTGCACCGTGCCGTCGCCGCCGACCGCCACCACGATTTCGCAGCCGGTGGCGGCGGCCGCCAGTTCAGTCGCATGGCCGGGACGTTCGGTAATGAGCCATTCGCCATCGAGGCCGGCCGCCTGCCGCCGCAGTTCTTCCAGATAGTGGCCGGTGCGTCCCATGCCGGAAGCGGGATTAACTATGAAGCAAATCGCAGCCATCGAACGGGCACCAGCCTGAAGCTTTATAATCAGGGGGCGGTCGGCGCGACACGGGAATGTGGCTCCGGCTGAACCCGTGAAGCGAGGATATCGCGATGTCGAAATCAGTATACTCCTACATTGGGGACGCGTGGAACCGCCCGGGGGATTCCATCAAGGCCATGCAGCGCGAGCGGCTGCTCACGTTCCGCCGCGAGCGAGCTGTCGAACGTATCGAGCGACCGACGCGGCTCGACCGGGCACGCAAGTTGGGCTTCCGCGCCAAACAGGGCTTCGTGATGGCGCGTACGCGCATCCGCCGCGGGAGCATGCGCAAGCACGCCATCAAGGGCGGGCGCCGTGCCAAGCGCACCGGTATCGCCAAGATTACCGTTTCCAAGTCACTGCAGTCGATTGCCGAGGAGCGGACTGCGCGCAAGTTCCCCAATCTCGAAGTGCTCAATTCCTACTGGGTGGTCGAGGACGGACGCTACAAGTGGTTCGAGATTATTATGGTCGACCCACACCATCCGGTTATCATGGCCGACCCCAAGATTAACTGGATTTGCGGCCGCGCGCACAAGGGCCGCGTCCACCGCAGCCTGACATCCGCTGGCAAGAAGAGCCGCGGGCTGCGTCGCAAGGGCAAGGGCGCCGAGAAGGTGCGCCCCAGTCGCAAGAAGGCACACGCCCGCCGCAAGGCGAGCAGCACGCCGCACCCGCCACGCAAGAGCTGAAGATGGAATACGGCCGCAAGAATCCGTTCCCCGCGAGCATCAAGGAAGCTTACAGTCTGGCCCGCGACAACATCAAAGAAACCATCCACTACGTCGTCGATATTACGGGGAGCGGGCTCGAATACAAGGCGGGCGACTCGCTCGGACTCTTCCCGCGCAACGACCCCGCACTTGTCGACGCGCTGCTCGTAAAGCTGGGCGCCAGCGGCGACGAAGTGGTCGAGCTGAAGCGCAAGGGCGAAATGAGCTTCCACGAAGCCCTGGAAAGCCACCTGACCATCCACCGCGCCAACCGCAAGTTCCTGAAGCCGCTGATGGCGAAACTCCCATCAGACGACCAGCAGGGGCTCGAACAGCTGCTGGCGGACCGTACGGCGCTGGACCAGTACCTGAACGTCCGAGACTACATCGATATCCTGAACGAATATCCTGATGTAAGCTTCAGCGCGCAGGAATTCGCCCAATCTGTGGGTGGCATTACGCCCCGACTCTACTCCATCGCTTCCGCTCCCGGCGCTCACCCGGGCGAGGTGCACCTGACCATCGCAGTCGTGCGCTACCACAACTTCGAGCGCGACCGTGCCGGGCTTGCGACCGGCTTCATCGCCGACCGTGTCAGCGTAGGCGAAACCGAAGTGCCGGTCTTCATCCAGCCGACGCGCGAGTTTGTCATCCCCGAGGACGGCAGCCGCGATGTCATCATGGTCGGCCCCGGCACCGGCATCGCGCCCTTCCGCGCCTTTCTGGAGCAGCGCGAACTCGACGGCGCGACCGGCCGCAACTGGCTCATATTCGGCGAATGGTTCGAGAAGACGACCTTTTTCTACGAAGAGGAATTCGCTGCTTGGCAGGAATCGGGCCTGTTGGCGCGACTTGACACCGCATTCTCACGCGACCAGTCCGAGAAGATCTATGTCCAGCACCGCCTCCAGCAGGCAAGCGCTGAAATCTGGGAATGGCTCGAGGGCGGAGCGTACTTCTACGTCTGCGGCGACAAGGATTACATGGCTAAGGACGTTCATCAGACGCTCATCGATATCGCACAGGAACATGGTGACCTCTCCGAAGAAGAGGCGGAGCACTACGTCAACCGCACGCTGATGAAGGAAGAGAAGCGCTATCTGCGCGACGTTTACTAATCCTTCTTTTTCTCGCCAATAACTTCGCCAGTATCGGCGTCGTAGGTTATGCCCGACTCAGCGTCATAGCGGAAGGTGGCCGAACCAGACGCCTGTCCCGGCGCGCTGCCCCCGGACTGGCGCCCGCGGGTGCCGGGGAGGAAGTCATCATCACCGCGCAAGCGGTAGTATGCGAACATGCCGGCACCGATAATCGCCAGCGTCGCCAGCGGCACCCAGACGATGGGCTGCGTGATGAATGAATCGTCACTTACCACAGGCGGGGTGACTGGCGTGAATTCCTCGTTGGTGACATTCACGACACCTGTCGCGAAATTGTCGTCCTCGTTAGGTTCATCATGGATGTTATCAGGGTCAATCCGCGCCTCGATAACGTAGGGGCCGGTGCCGTTAGGAGTGCAGAAGAACTCGAGGGTATCCTCACCAGTGGCGCGTTCCAGTTCGCGCGTGCGCTGGAGGCCCGGCTCGCACTGCGTGCCGCTGCCGGTTACCACCACTTCAGCCCCCTCGGAGAGGATTTCAGGGCCGAAATTGAAGGCGTTGACGATGACGCGGACGGTCTCGTTCAGCTTGATTTTTTCGGGTAGCGGCTCTATCTCGAGCGAAAGCTGGTAGAAGATCTGCTTGAGGTAGAAACTGGTCGAGTTGCGGTTGTCACTCAGGTTCAGATCGGGGTAGGTGTGGTCCACAACCTCGACCTCGACGGACAGGTTGTGCCAGCCGAAACCGACGGTACTGTACCACCAAATTGAGACGACACGCGATTCATTGTAGGCCAGATTAAATCCTTCGACGTAATAGAGTTTCTGCACCTGATTCGGGTCCTGGTATTCGGGTGCGGTGGCATTGTCGACAAAGAGCGAAAGGCGATAGTGCGGCACTTCCCCCAGCAGATTCTGTAGCTCAACCGTCAGCTCGACCCACTGTCCTTCGAAAGCTTCGCCAGAGTGGCTGATTGCACCCACTTGCACGTCATGCTGCGGGGCGGCAATCTCGACCCAGATGGAGTGGAAGTTGTTCGACTCATCAAGTTCCTCAACGACTTTCTCTGGGTCGGCGTAGCCCATCACGGTTGGGTTGTGTTCGGACCATATGTAATCGTACTCCAAATCTCGCAATTCCCCCTCCGTCAAAGTAATGTTCCAGCCGTTGACCCGCTCCCCGTCAACGCGCAATTCCACATAGGCACCGGAGACTGTCTCCGCCCCTAAGTTGATAACAGAAACAGTGATTATTGAGGGAATCCCGCGCACAGGCTCACCGGCGACCGCGACCGCCGTGACCTCTAGGTCGGGCTGTGACTCATGAACACTCACGTTGAAGAAGCGGCGATTGTCATCCTCATTCCATTCCCCGATGGCGTTCAGCGGGTCAACCTCAACGATAATGGTGTGGTTGCCCAAGATTGAAGTGCCGCTGTCAAGGTCCCAGGTAATCCACGCCAGTGCCTCACCAGGGATGTAGACGACACCGTGCCTAGAGCCATTCTCGAGATCCCCGATTATGAAATCAGCAATTTCGCTGGCACTGCCGCCCTCGGGTTGATCCCAGAAACGGACCCTTACGTCCGAGGCGGGCTCGACATTGTCATTGTTGTAGACCAGAACCGAGAGATTAATCGCGTGGTTCTGGAACGGCAGCTCCAGCCATTCATCCAGTGGGTCGGCTACCAGTCCCCGGTTGACGCTGACCGTAAGCTCGGGTGTATGGGGATGAACAAAAATAAATTCGTCAAAGACGTTGTTATCCTCGTTGGTCTCCTCAATATCATCATCTGAATCCAGAGTAATGCGAAGTGTGTGATCGCCCTCTACACCGGGTTGCCAAGTAATATTGACCTGCGCCGCACTACCATCCCGAACATTGCGTACTTCCAGTGTTTCGATTTCGGTTATATTACCATCAAGAATATCTTGGAAGAGGACATAGAACAAAGGTGCTGAAGCACGCCCTGAATTCTGGAACAGGACGACCACATCGGCAATGTCTCCAACGGCAGGATCCGGAGGTGAAAGAATTACGGTTGTACCCTCAATAAATTCCAAATCCGCTGTAGGCTCACCAAATACATGGAACTCGTAGTAAAGCACGTTGTTATTCTCGTCAGTCTCATCAATATCATCCATGTAGTCAATAAGCACAGAGAAAATCCGGTCCCCCTCAGCGTGGTCTGTCCAATCAAATTCAATCAACACGGCCTTGTCTGCACCAATTGCACCTATCGTCACATCGTGGACTACATCACACTGCATGTCACCCGGCGCACACTCGTCTGTATGATTCATTACTAGGACTGTGACATCGACAGCAGCTTCAAGGCCATTATTGCGCACCTCGAATGAACCCTGGAAGCCCTCATGCGCTACCGGGTCCTCGGGGTCGATGTTCATGTTGAGGGGCTCGACATCAACGTCGAGCGCCGTCACCGGCGACGCCAGCAGGAGCAGCGCCAGCGCCGAGAATAGCAATCCGGTCAAGACCGGGAGCAGGTTCAGCCGCACACCCGCACTCTTTATGCCGGGGAAATAAAGGTTTCTGATGGAGGAGGGCTTAAAGGAAGCGAGCGGTGCGCCCGCGTGGACCCCACCTGCGTGCTCGACTACCGCTACGGCCGCGACGAGATGCGCGCTATCTTCGGCGCCGAGGCCTACCTGCGAGCGTTGCTCGAGGTCGAGGCGACCCTCGCCAAGGAGCAGGAAGCGCTGGGACTGATTCCGAAAGGACACGGTACAGCAATCTGCAAGGCGATTCCCAAAGTCAGTCGCGACCGTGTCGAAGCTATTGAGGCGGAAATCAGGCACGACATCATGGCGGTCGCGAAAGCCCTCGCGGAGCAAGCGGGCGACGCAGGCAGGTCGGTGCACTTCGGCGCGACCAGCTACGACATCGTCGATACAGCCCGCGCGTTGCAGCATCGCGACGCACTGGCACTGGTCGCTGACGGAGTTGACGCGCTCATCGCCGCGCTGGCGGGACAGGCACGCGAGCACCGTGATCTGGTGATGCTGGGGCGCACCCACGGCCAGTGGGCGACGCCAGTCACCTTCGGGCTGAAGATGGCGGTCTTCGCCGCCGAGGCGGCCCGGCAGCGCGAGCGACTGACCGAACTGCGACCGCGACTCGAGACCGGAAAGCTGCTCGGCGCGACCGGCAGCGGCGCCGCACTGCACCCACACACACTCGAGTTGCAGGACCGAGTTATGGCGCGGCTCTCGCTCAACGCGCCGCTGGCGACAACGCAAATCCTGGGGCGCGACCGGCTGGCGGAGCTGGTGCAGTGGGGCGGTAACCTAGCGACCAGTATCGAGAAATTCACGCTTGAAATCCGGAACCTTCAGCGCAGCGACATTGGCGAAGCAGCCGAGGCGTTCGACGCGGCGAAGCAGGTTGGCTCGTCAACCATGGCGCAGAAGCAGAACCCGATTGCGTGCGAGAATCTGGGCGGCCTAGCGCGGATGGTGCGTTCATTTACGGCGCCAGCACTGGAGAACAACTTGCAGTGGCACGAGCGCGATCTGGCCAACTCGAGCAGCGAACGAATGCTGCTGCCCCATTTTTATATACTTATCGACGAGATGCTCTGCAAGGCTGTGGAGATCTTCCACAATGTCCAGCCAAATCAGGAGCGCATCGCCGCCAACCTTGGCACGGCTGGCGGGCTACCTATGGCCGAGGCAGTGCTTCTGGCACTGACCCGCGCCGGCATGGACCGGCAGGCAGCGCACGAACTGGTGCGGCAAGTTTCCATGCAGGCCGCGACTGGCAAGGCCAGCTTCCGCGACCTGCTGCTGGCCGAAGGCAAAATCGCGAAGCTCATGACTGCTGCTGAAATCGACGAGGCGCTCGACCCCGCCAACTACGTGGGCCACGCTGGCGAGATTGTTGACCGCGTGCTCGCTTCACTGGCGTGAGCCTGTTCCTGCTGCGCTACGGCGAGCTGGGGCTCAAGGCACCCGGGACGCGGCGACGCTATGAGCAGAAGCTGGCTGACAACCTACTCCAGCGGCTGGCGCTGGCCGGCATCGAGGCGCGCATCGAGCGTATGCGCGGACGCTTTTTCGCGCACATCGCCGAGGGCGGCGCAGCGCCTGTTGGGGCCGCGACTGCGGCATCGCCTGACGGGGATTCTGTAGCCGGCGTGCTGGCACGCACCTTCGGGATTGTCTCGCTCTCACCGGTGGAAGAGCTACCGGCCGAGCTGGAGCTGCTCGGGGAGGCGGCGGCCAAATGGGGCGCCGTGATACCGCAGGGCGCTAGCTTCGCGATTCGCCCGCGCCGCACCGGCTCACACTCGTTCACGTCGCAGCAGTTGGGCGCCGACCTTGGCGCGGCGGTGCTGGCAGTGCGGCCCGACCTGAAAGTCAATCTTTCCGCACCCGATCACGCGCTGTATGCCGAGGTGCGCGACAAACGCGCGTTCCTGTTTCGCGAGGTGCTGCCGGCGGTCGGAGGGCTGCCGCTGCACACGCAGGGCAAGGTACTGGTCCACGCAGAAAACTGGCGCGATCTGGTCGCGGGCTGGCTGCTCGCCAAACGCGGCTGTACGCTCGAGCTGGTCGAACAGGGGCTACTCCCCGCTGCCGAACGAACGGCGCTTGAGCGCTGGCATCCGCGACTGCGCAGCCATCCCGCCACGCCGCTGGAGGAGCTGCCGCAGCTGGCGCTTCGTCGCAAGGCGCTCGGAGTGGTAGTCGGGTGGGACGCGCAGCGTATGGTCACGCCACCGGCCGGGATGACCTGGCACGCGCCGCTACTGGCGCTGCCGCCGGAACGCGTGGCGGTGCTGCGCGAAATACTCCTTGAGAAGCGCGACCCGGAAGGCCCATCAGGCAAGGCGCCAGCATGACCATTGGATTGCTGGGCGCCGGCGCGCTCGGTTCGGTGCTCACGGCACGGCTGGTGCAGGGCGGTGCCGAGGTCGTGCTCATCGCTGATGGTGTGCGCGCCGAACGGCTGCACCGCGGCTTGCAGGTGGTGGGGCTGACACAATTCCGCGAGGCGCTGGCGGTACAGTCAACACCCGAAGGCTGCGACTGGCTGCTGCTCTGCACCAAGTCGTGGCAGCTGGAGCCGCTGCTGCCCCGGCTCGAGGCGTGGTGCGTGCCGGTGGTCGCGTGCCAGAACGGGCTGCTTGCCATCGATGCGCTGACCGATACTCTAGACGCCGGAAACGTAGCAGGGTTCGTGACCGGGCTCGGCGCTGCGCGGCGGCCCGACGGCAGCGTATTGCACGCCGGCGACGGTTACGCGGTGCTGGGTGCAGCGGTCGGCGCGCCGACCGCCGCGTTGCAACTGCTGCGCGACGCGTTCAGCGCGGGCGGAATCGAGGCGACCCTGACGAGCGATTTACCAGGAGAGCTGTGGCTCAAGGCTATCGCGAATAACGCAATCAACCCGGTCGCCGCGCTGGCGGGCGTCCCGAACGGCGCGCTCCGCGAAGGCGCGCTCCGCGAACGGGCACGGGCGGCCTGCCGCGAAGGGGCAGCTGTCGCCGCAACACTCGAAATCACGTTGCCGGGCGACGCATGGGCACGCGCACTGGAAATCATGGAGCGCACCGCCGAAAACCGCTGTAGCATGCTGCAAGACCTGGAAGCGCGACGACCGACCGAAATCGACTCAATAACCGGTGCCATTGTGCGGCGCGGCCGCCGGACGGGTGTCGCGACGCCCGTCAGCGAAGCGTTGCTGCACGCCGTCCGCGAGCGCGAAGTGCACTTCTGAAACGGGCGACCGAAAACTACTTTTATGACTCACCCGAGCGGGGGCATGGTCAAGCAGATAGTGCGCGAGCCAGGGCGCACCTTCAGCGAATTTTCACTACTGACCAGGCTGACGCCGGCTGACTGCACGCTGCCCAATATCTCGCTGGCGACCGAACTGGCCGGGCTCAGGCTGCGGCTGCCGCTGCTCAGCGCGGCGATGACTTCCGTCACGAGCTACGAAATGGCGCTCGCGCTCGGCAAGGAGGGGGGGCTGGGGGTCCTGCCAGTGCGACTGCCCGTCGCCGAGCAAGCGGCCATCGTCGAACGCATCAAGGGCTACGAGATGGGGTTCGTCGAGGATTCGGTCTGTATCGAGCGCGAAACTACGATTGACGAGGCGGTGCGGCTGGTTGAGCGGCACGGCCACTCCAAGCTGCCGGTCACCGACCGCAACAACGTCTTTCTCGGACTCTTCAGCTTCGACCGCTACCTAGAGCTGGACGCTCCGCCGGGCGACCTAGTCGGGAGCGTCATGCTCACACCCAAGGAAATGGAATGCTGCCGAAACCCCGCATTGAGCGTCGAGCAGGCGAAACAGCTGCTGGGCGAAGGACGCTACCTGGTCGTGCTCGACGAGCTAGACCGACTGGTGAAGCTGGCGTTCCGCAAGGACGTCGAGAAAATCCCGGTCGCCGCCGCCATTTCGACCCATAAGGGATGGCAGGAGCGGGTCGAGGCCAACCTGGCAGCCGGCGTCGACATGATTGTCATCGATACATCGGACGCCCATAGCGAGTTCGTCGGCGAAGTGCTAGCTGCATATCGTGCGATGAAGACCGGCGTCCCGATTTGCGCCGGCAACATCATCACCGCCGACGGAGCACGATACCTAATGGAGCAGGGCGCCGACATCGTCAAAATCGGAATGTCATCCGGCTCAATCTGCACCACCCAGCGGCAGAAGGCAACTGGCCGCGCACCGCTGACGGCGCTCATCGCGGCTGACTGCGCCCGACAGGAGTTCCGCGAGGAGGGCGGTCGTTACGTGCCGCTCGTTGTCGACGGCGGCGTCGGGTCGGCAGGCGACATGATTATCGCACTGACGCTGGCGGACGCGGTGATGATGGGAGGCTACTTCAACCACTTTCTGGAGGCTGCTGGGGAGAAGTTCGATGAAAACCTGCGACTCACCATCCATGAGTCTGAGATGCGCTGGGTCGCCACCTGGGGCGAGGGGTCAGCCCGCGCGCGCAATCTGGACCGCTACGGCCACGCCACGGCGAAGAGTTTCTTCACCGAAGGCGAGGAGGGCACGGTCGAATTCCACGGCCGGCTCAAGCCGCGGCTAAAGGAAGATATGCGCAAGGTCAAGGCTGCGCTCGCTAATACCGGCTGCCGTACGCTGGCGGAGTTCCGCGAGCAGGCGATCATCGAACTGATGTCGCCCCGCACCCGCGACGTGGTTGGCGACACCCACTCCATCCGCGTCGGCGGCGGTTGAGGGCGCTCCGCTAGCTGGGCCGCAGCAGCTCGACGAAATGATCGTATTCGTCGCCGAGATGGACATAGCAGCGGCGCCACGGCTTCAGCTGCCCGTCGCGTGCCGGGACGAAGCGCCAAGCATGGCCGGCACCGACAAGGTCTTCGGCCAGCAGGATGTCTCCGGCGCCAATGGTGGCGCTGGTCGTCTCGTCAAAAGTTTCGACGTCGCAGCTGCGGAACTCGAGGCGGCCGCCCAACGTTAGCACCAGCTGCTTGCGCGGCGCAGTGTGCGCCAGCTGCGGCCCTTCACCCGCGCCGCCCTTTGGCAGCGGTGTGACGGCGAATTGCAGCCGCAAGTCGCCGGCGTTGTCAAGGATATTCTCGTTGACGAACAGCTCCGAAAAAAGGCCGAGCGACCCGAGGCCAGTCTTGCGCACCAGCGGCAGCACGGTCCACGCAAAGCGGGTCTTCCCGCCGGGGCCGGTATACATGCGCAGGATTGGCAGGCCCGTTGCGTCTGCCATACTATGCACTGCCGTGCGCCACGGCGATGGCGGCGTCGGTCTGCGCGACGCTCGCACGCCAGTCCGCTTCACTGCCGGTTAGCGCGCGGATGGCGTCGACGTTCTCCGGGACGACATCACTCTCCTGATGGATGGCCTGGAAGTAGTAGAGTGTGTCGCCGACCAGCTTAATTCCGTCTTCCCAGACGAAGATTTCGTGCAAATCACCCCAGTGCCGACCGATATCGCGCGCCATCTCCATCACTTCGGCCGTCGTCGTAATCCGGCTGTCGCCGCCGTGCATCACTATGACGCGCGGCTGCGCGCGGAATAGCTCGACGACCGCGTCGGTCGTCAGCCCATGGCCTGACGGGAGCGTGGCAACGATGGCATGAACGTGCATTATGGTGGTGGGTACGGCGACAGCCAGAGAGTTAATGCTGATTTCAGGGCAGACAGTCATCAGGTCGGGGCCGTGATGGCTCGGCACTTTCAGGACGGGTTTGATAGCGTTTATTGGGCCTTTACCTGAATCGCCGGGGTCAGCCGCGCGGCGAATCATAGTGCACTCGACCGCGAGCGAGCCGCACGCTTCCCAGAGCGGCACCAACGTCCGCGAAAGCCCGGTGGTATTGCACGAGACCACGCGCGTCGCGTCGGCGCCCAGATTGGCGTCGTGATTGGCACTCGAACTGTAGGAAAGGCCGGTAAGCGCGTGCGGCTCGCCACCCTGTAAAACAGCCTTCACGCCCGCCTTACGGTATTTCGCGAGGTTCTCCGCAGCCATCTTGCCGGGCGAGCAGTCGACGACGACATCCACCGTCGCGAGCAGCTCCGACAGGCCACCAGCGCATTCGTAGCCGCCTTCGCTGAAGGCGGCTACGCGGTCGGCGTCGTCCGAAGTGCAGTAAAGTGGGAAGCCGCGGCGCACCGCCAACTCGCAGCCAAAGCTGGGGCCGGTCTTGGTGACTCCCACAATTTCCATGTCAACTTGCGCTGCAACCGCGTCGGCGACGCGCTTGCCGATGGTACCGAAACCGTTGATGGCGACCCGTGTGGCCATGCGCGCCCATTCGGCCGGTTTTTAAAGTCAGTCGTCGGTTTCTTTCTGCTCGACAATTTTCTTCAGGTCCTGTATAGAAATCGTGCGTGATTTCGGTTTTGGGGAAGAGTCCTCGTCATCGGGAGCAGCGGATTCTGACTCCGCTTCCGGCTCGGGCTCCGCCTCTCCGGCTTTCGCGTCGACCTCCAAGTCGCCATCTCCGCGCGAGCCGACCGCGTAATCGCCCTCGCCTGCCGTGCCGGAAGCCACGCTCGCATCCCCAGCCAGCACGCCTTCGAGTTCCGCATGGCGTTCCTCCGCCTCCTCTCCGGCAGACTCCTCGATCTCTTCCTCGGGCGACAGATCCTCCGCTTCAGCATCCTGCTTTTCAGCAACCATCTCCGACGGAATAGCGGGCGGCTCAACGGGCTCGTCCGGCAGTGGCACCAGTGGTTCGGCCGGCTCGGGCGGAACAGCACCTGGCATCGCAATCGCCTCGTAATATTCCCACGCCTGCTTCTCAGCGCCCAGCGCGACCGCGGTGGCATCGCCGTCGTCAAGCGCCTGCCAGATGGCGGCGAGCCGGTCGACAATGAAAGCGAAATAGCGAGGCGCCGCGTCATACGCCTGCTCGGTCCAGGTGAATGGAATCCACGCCAGCACCTGCCGATTGCGGGGGTCGCAACTGAAGCGTAGTTGTGATCCGGGATAGATGATGCCGCCGCACGGGATACGGTAGTTGTTCATGAACGCCAGTACCTTGTAGATATCCTGCTGGCGCGGCTGCTGGTGCAGGCCATACTGGCACTCGAAATATATGTTGACGCCACGGTAGTTCAGGAAAATCTCCGGCTGCCCGGAGCCGACCGCGGGCGCTGCTGGTTCGTCGCCCGGGAAGAGCATACCCATAATGGAATCGCCCCACCCCTCGCGCACCGCGCCGGGGGCGTCGTAGCGCAGGATACTCTCCTTGCGGGGCGAGCGGAACTCGCGCAAGCTCTTAGAGTGGGCGCGCAGGCTAAGGCCGCTGGCCATCTCGCACACAATCCAGAGCGCATATACGTCGGCCATACGCTGCGTCTCTACTAGCACTGTCTCTTCGTAGTAGGAGCGGTAGTCGCGCAGGAATTCCTGCCAGAGCGGAGGCAAGTCACGGTAGGCGCGGTTCTTGAGGCGCCGGATTTCCTGCTCCGCTTCACGATTGATTTCGCGCGCCTCCTTGCGGATGTGCCGCGCCACGCCAAGCAATTCCTTGAGCTTACCGCCCAGCAGTATCTGCTTGTGGAGCAGGCAGACCGCATCCAGCTTCTCTAGCTGTTCCCGGACTTCGTCCGACGCCGCACCGGCTTCCTGACCGTAGATGGCAGCCCACGCCCTACGCTCGCGCTCACGCCGGTCCATCTCATCGCGGAAAAAGACTGCCTCAGTGAAGAGCTCGATGTGAAATTTTGCGAGCAGCAAGTTCGACGGCGTGTGCCATTTCCGCTTGCGGATGTCAGTGACGTGGACGGTGGCGTATTCGACCCCTTTCTGCGCACGCACCAGCGCGGTCTTCTCCCAGCGCACCGCGCCACGAATCGTCGATTTCATGTACTTGCGCTGCTTCTCGATAAGATAAGAGAAGGCGCCCTTCTGGACGCGTCTCGTCAGCTTCAGCAGCCGCTCCGAGAAATTGAGGAGCTGGGAGATATTGAGCAGGATTTTCTCCTCCGCGATAGAAGCGGTCGCGCCAGGGTAGGCGGCACCGCTCTGGTCATCGGCTCCCGCTGCCTGCACCAGAGCCGGAATGTGCTGCTCGCGCAACGCCTGGAAATGCTCATAGTCGAGCATTTCAGGGGCAATCACTACTTCGAGCCGATTCGAGACGCAGCCGTCGGACTCGTGCAACTCAAGCCGATTGGCGCCAATGTAGTCAGGCACCCGGAACCGCAACGAATGGGTCTGGTTGCTCGCCAGCACCGGCAATTTCTCGAGCGTGATATTCCCCATCCGGAGGCTGGGCGCCTCGAGCGGCTTCAGCGCATGCACCAGCAGCGTCAGCGTCTCGCCCTCGAGCAGGTGCTCGCGCCCTTTGGGCAGCTGCAGTTCGAGGGTCGCGCGCGGCATCGCCATTAGCCGAAGATACTCATGCCCGGTGAATCGACCATCTTCTCGAGCGTACGAGTGATTTCAGCTTCGGCGCCCAGCACCTGCTCTGACTTCAGCAGTAGGCAGCGCAGTTCGTTGCGCTCAAGTCCTTCGAGCGACGGCATGATGTTGGCGCGAATCACGTCCTGCAGCGCCTTTTCGAGGTCGTACTGTCCGCGTGAGTTGAAGAGCGTCAGCATCGAGTCAATCACCATCGCCGGCCCGATGCGACGGAAAGTGCGTACGCCGCGCGGCACCTCCTCGTCGCGCTGTTGCGGAGGCTCCTCTTCCTCGAGGAAATCCATGAGCAGGTTATAGGCGCCGAACATCGAACCATCCTTGTCGTAGAAATCGAATTTCTCCGCCGCGAACCAGTCCTCTTCCTCATCCGGTCGGTCGGGGGCAATGCCAAGCTTCTCCAACTTGTTGAAGACGAATTCCGGCATGCGCCGGAATTCGTCTTCCTTCACCGGCAGCCCGATTTCGACGAACGCGAAACGGCGCATCAGCGCGTGACCGACATTGAAGAGCGTATTCTTGTCCTGCGTGTTCATGGTGCCAATGATGCGGAATTCGGGCGGCATCATGAACGGCGCTCCACCAGTCTCCTTGGCAGTCAACAGCGGTTGCTTATCGCGGTACTCGAAGACGGTAAAGAGTTTGCCGAACGCTTCATCGATATTGGCGCGGTTGAACTCGTCAATCACGAGGTAGTGTGGCTTGCCAGTATCCTGTATCGACTTCTCACAGGCGCGTGCCGCTTCGGAGATGTAGCCGTCCTTGAAATAGTAACCACCCTTATCGTCGGGCGAGATGCCGCCGATAACCTCGAAGTTGGACCACTCGGCGTTGGCGGTGACGATGGTGTAGTTGGGGTCGTCACCATCCACCCCGCAGAGCTGCATCAGCAGGAGGTTAGCCAGCGCGGTCTTGCCGGTCCCGGGTTCACCGTAAAGCATGATGTTGCGACCTGATTTCAGATGGGTGATGACTTGGTTGACCGTCTCGGGCGTCGTCGAGTAAAAGCGTGAAAGTTCCTCAAAATCAACGTCGTAGGGAACCCTGCGGGCCTTGCGCACTTCCGCCTTGAGGTCGACGTCGTCAAGCATTTCTTCGACTTCGTCCCAGTCCATAATGAATCCGCCCGAGTCTTCAGCCGTCGGCTTGATGTCAATCGTCGCGTCGGGGAACTCCTGCAGCAGCCGGTCCATCGCGGCGTCGAGCGATATCTCAGTCTGTGTCGGGTCCTCCGGCGGCACGTAGGTAGAGTCGAATGGATCCTGCCGGGGGGCCTCGAGTGGAGCCAACTCAGCCATTCTGTCACGCAGTTTGTGTGCACCAAAGCGGATGCCATACCAGAGGCCGGTCACGGCCAGTAGCAGCGGAACCACCAGCAGCACCCATTCCGAAGTCGTGGTGGGAGCTGCAAAGTCCTTCTCCGAGAGCAGGACCGGGATGACGCTGAAGCCGAAGAGGGTTCCGACCCCGGCCACGAAAATACCGAAGTAGGCGAGCTCCTCCATTGACTCCTCCAGCTTGCGCTTGCGATAGAAGAGCCAGACGCCGAGGAAGGTGATGAAGCCCGCCATCGCGGTCAGGACTATGTCGACCTGCTCCATCTTGATATTGGACTGGTTGCGGAGCGCGTTGAAGAGCAGGACCAGGTATTGCAGCAGCAGCCCCGCCATAATCATTGCAAAATACTTGGCCTCTTCAAGGTCCTTCAGCCTCACGCTGGTGACAATGAACGAACCAATGCCGATGAGTAGCGTCGCCAGACCAAGCAGTATTAGCACCATTTCGGGCGGCTGCAGGTCGATCAGGTACATCCGGACCGAACCGTCAGAGGCCACTGCAGCCCATGGCCCCCGCACGTAGTTGTAATGGACTGCACCGAGGACGGCGGTGCCGGCGATGAGGAACATGTAGGTGCTGGTCGCGAGCCGTTCGCCAACATCATGGCCAGTCACAGCAAACAGGAAGAAGGAATAGGTGAGCACCACCATCGCCAGCACCGCAACAAAGCCGGCGGTCGAAGAGACTGGCGAGAGATGCATCTCGTTGCGGCCCTGGATGAGGTAGATTGCGATAATTAGTACCAGGCAGAAATAGAATGGAGCCATCGCCGAGGGTGAAGCACTGCGCCACGAATGCACCAGCGTCATCAGCGCCAGCAGGAGCGTGAGCCCGAGGACAATCTGGTACTGGCTCCCATAAATCGATGCGTCGCCACCCGAGCTTAACCGGACCGGGCAGCCATCCAGGTTGCCGGGGTCTGACCAACCGGGCGGGCATTCGAGTGGCTCACTGATACCGGTGTAACCTTCGAGGTCGGGCGTATCTGGCGTAGGGATATTGCCGGTGGTCACGAACAGGATGTAGCCCAGCAGCGCCACCGCTAGCAGGAACTGGAACGCCGGCAGGTAGAAACTTGGCTGCCGCCCTCTGGACGATGTCGCGGGTGGGATATCAGTTGCCTCGGCCGCCTCCCGAGTTGTTTTCGTCGCCGGTGGCGGTTCCTCTTGTGACCGGGACTCGAAATTTGTCCCGCAAATTTTACAGTAGTCCTCAGTCTCGTCGGCGGGCGAAGAACAGACCGGGCACTTGAGCATGGTACTCCATTATAGGGCAGGTTAAACAATATTGCAGGGGAGTTTTTCTTTAGCCCCAGCAGTTACGCCTCCCATGGATCCAGATGAACTCACCCTGCGGGACCTCCGAGTACAGGTGCTGGCGGAACGCCGCGACGGGCGGCTGGTGAAGTTGCCAGCCCATTTTCACGAGCGGCTGGCGCGGCTCGAGCAGGGACTGGAGCAGGCGCGCGATGCGGCACGCGAGGACGAGCAGCGGTTCCAGCGCGCCAATAGCGATATCAGCAAACTTTCCGACCTAAAGCTGGAACTGCACAAGCACCGCGAGCGCAAACTGACACTGCTGGCGCGCGAGAAGGTCAACGGCCAGCAGCCGTCGCTGGAAGCGGTCACCGAGCAGGAACGAGAGTTCCTTGAGAGCGTCGCTAGCGTCATTGGGCAGCACCGGCAGAAATTACTGGTGCGACGGGCGGCGCCCGTCGCGAAACCCGAGCCGAAGGCGAAGCCGGGACCGAAATCCGCTGTGCCAGGGCCGGAACCAGACGCCACTGCTCCTGCCGATATCGACGACTCTGAATCGCTGCTGGTGCGCGTCCTCGAGGATTTACCGACATTTACAGGACTTGACGCGCGCAACTACTCGCTCAAGGCCAACGACGTGGCGCACATTCCGCTCTACAACGCGCGCATGCTGCTCGAAGCGGGCAAGGTGGAACGGCTGGAGGAAGAAGCCTGAAACTGCGGGAGGGCGAGGTGCTGCTGCCGGCCGGCAAACTCGCGACGGCGCTACGGGGGCGGCAGCGCGTTGGCCGCACTGCCACCGACGGCATTGCGCTGCATCCGGTCGAAGCGCTCTGGTGCCACGCCAGCGGGGCGCTCGAGCTCGACGCGAAACTACAGGTACAGCTGGCTGCGCTAGCGGGCGAACTGCTGCCGGTTGCCTACACCGACTTGCGGCAGCGCGGTATCGTGCCGACCGTCAAAGGCGCTGCGCTGTGCTTTCAGGCGCGCGACGGCGGCGCGGACGTGCGGCTGCATGTCGCCAGCAGCGACGCGTCAGCCAGTCTGGCGTTGCTGGCGCAGGGCGACTGGCTGGCGCTGGTCGATGACGCGCTAGAAATAATCTACTACGCAGCCACGGCTCCCGGCTGGGGCGCGCTTCCGGCGGGTTCGCTGCCGGAAGTGCTGGCGGCGGCAGGGTTGCAGGTCGCTTCAGGAATGAAGTTCGGCACCCGCTACCGAGTCTACCGCGACGGCGAATCCCACGCAGCTTGGCTGCTGCACCTGCTGCGCAACGACGACAGTTGGCTCGACATCGTGCGTGCGGTGCGGGTAGCACACGGCGTCCGCAAGCAACTGGTCGCCAGTGACGGCGAACGGTGTCTGGCGCTGGAATGGGTGAAACCCTGAAAGTCGGCCTAGACCTGCACAACTTCGGGTTATTGCATCGCGTGGTCGCGGCACTGGAAAGCGACGAATTCAGGCTGCTGCCGCTAGACGCAGTTCCCGCCACATCGACCGAAGTCGAAGTTGTCGTCAGCGACGCCGCACAACTACCGGCAACCCGCTTGCCGATCATCGCGCTCGGCGACGTCGCGCTGTTGCCGTTGCAGCTGCGGCACGTCCGCGCCGGACGGCCGCCGCTGGTCATCGGCATTGACCCGGGCGGCACCACCGGCGTCGCGGTGCTGGCGCAGCGACGCCTGCTCCACTGTGCCGAATGCGCTACGCCCGACGAAGCGGCGGAGCTAGTGCGCCGGGTGGCACGCTGCTCGCTCGACTGCACAGTGCGCATCGGCAGCGGCGCCCCCGAGGCAGGCGCGCGTATCGCTGCTGCGCTGCAGCACCTGCGGGTCGAGCTGGTCGACGAAACGCGCAGCGGCAGCGGCTCGCACACCGTTGCGGCGCGGGCTATCGCACTCAAGCGCGGTGAACGAGTGCGCGAGCTGGACTACCGCCCCACCACCGGTGAAGTGGCGCGGCTGCAGGCGGAGTCGCGGATTGCGTCGGGTAGCCGCCGCACCATCTCACGGCAGCAGGCTCGACGGGTGCTGCTAGCCGAACTGACGCTGGATGAAGCGCTGCGCGGCTAGCCGCGCAGCGCTCCGCAATTGCCGCACTGCGTTTCGTCGCCCTCGAACGGGGTATTGCACGCCTCGCACACGTTACTGCGCTCATCCGCGACGCGCGACAGCGTCAACCGATGGCGGCGCAAGTCGCGCACTTCGTAGCGGCCCGGGCCGCCCAGTTCCTCCAGCAGGTCAGGCGTCAGCGCCAAGTTGCCACCCGCATCGAGCAGGAGTTCGCGCGTCAGCGCCAGATCCTCGAGCTCAACATCTTCGCCGTGCTGCGCGATGAAGCGGCCATCCTGCAGCTCGAGCGAACGGTCGGCAAAGTCGGCGACCATCTCGCTGTGCGTCACGACCAGAAACGCCACTTCCTGCTCCTTGTGCAAACGCGTGAAAAGCTCCATGATGCTGCGCGCGGTGACCGGGTCCACTGAGCCGGTGGGTTCGTCGGCCAGGATGAGCCGCGGGCGGGTGATGAGCGCGCGCGCAATCGCAGTGCGCTGCGCCTCACCACCTGAGAGCTGCTCGGGGAGCGCGTGCGCCCGCTCGGAGATGCCAAGGTAGTCCATCATCTCGGCGACACGAGCAGCCGCCTCGCGATGCGGAATCCCGGCGTGGCGCAGCGGCTGTAGCACGTTGTCGCGTGCCGACAGGTGCGGCAGCAGGTTGCCCTCCTGGAAGATGAACGAGACCGTCGCCCGCCGGTGCTGCACCAGCTGCTCGGGCGCCATGCGGGTAATGTCCTCGCCCGCCAGCTGCACCACGCCGGCGCTGGGCTTCAACAGCCCGCCCAGCGCTTTCAGGAGCGTAGACTTGCCGGCGCCCGAAGGGCCGACGACGGCGACCGCTTCGCCATCCCGCAAGGCAACGCTCAGCCCGCGCAGCGCGACAACGTTGCCTTCCTCCGCCTGCGATTCAAAGACGTGGTAAAGTCCGGTTGCCTTGAGTAATTCTTCTGCCATCTATTCCCCCTTCAGTATGCGCGCCAGGTCGGAGCGAGTCGCACGGGCTGTGGTCCAGACCAGCGCCAGCATTACGACCGCGAGCACCGCCAGGCCGATTACGAGCAGCTCGCCCCAAGGCCAGATCAGCGTGCGGTCAACCGTGGTTGAAGCGCCGCCGAATGACTGGAAAATCAGCCCGAACAGACTGAACATGCCATTAAACGCATACGAGATACCGACCCCCAGCAGCGTGCCGAGAAGCATGCTCACTACCGTTATCGACATGATTTCGAACAGCACCAACCGCCCCACCTGCCACTCGCTGGCGCCGATAGCCTGCAGGATGGCAAGCTCTCGCTTGCGCTGCGTCAGCACCAGCGACAGGAAGACGAAGCTGGAAGCGACCGCAGCAATCGTCGCGACCGCGAACTGGAGCGTTAGTAATCCCAGCGTCCCGAAGACCAGCCCGCCGTTGCGCTCGACTTCGCGATGCTCCTCATGCCAACTGGTGACCTTCGAGACCGACGAGTCAAAAGCCAGCGCGCGGGCCACCGCGCTCTGCGCTTCTGCATCGCCTTGCGGGCCGAGCTCGACGAACCATGTCGTTTCGCGCCACGCGTCAACCGCCCCGTCGCCAACCAGCGTGCGGAAGCTCGTCTCGCCGATGAAGATGCCGCCTGTGGTAATGTCAGCGTCAAGTCCGGGATGCCAGGTGTGCTCACCGACGTTGCTGAGCGTCACCTGGCCGGGAGTGCCGCCGGTCAGGTTCAGCATCAGTTGCGGCTGTTTGCCGAGCGAGAATTCCAGCTGCTCGCCGTAGCTGAAGCCTCCGACGGCGAGCCGGTCAAGCGTTTTCCCAGGGTCGCCCCCGAAAGCCTGCCGGTCCCACCGCACGACCTCCCGGCTTCCATCCAGCAGCACCCACGTCTGGTAAACCGAATATTCATCGCCGGCCGGATGCATGGCAATGAGCGGGACCGAAACCAGTTGGATATCATCCGCTGCGATATCGGTCCCCTCCAGTGCGACGCTGACTGTCGCCAGCACCGTGGCGTGGTCAAGCGGTTGCTGGAACTCCACTTTCAGGTCACCACCAGCCGCGAGCGACGCGGTGCGTTCGTCGACCGCCATTCCCGTATAGCCTTGCACGGCAGCCATCGTGACGATGGAGAGCGTTAGCAACATAATCAGCGCCAGCTTCCCGACGCCCTCGGCCGAGCCGGAACCGCGCAGCCCGCGGCCAATGTCGCGCAGCGCGGCCGTCCTTCCGAGCAGCCGCTGCATCATCCCCGGTGCCATTGCACCGAGCCGCGCCAGTACCAGCGCGCCGCCAATCCAGAGCAGGAAGGGCCCCAGCACCGCGAAAATACCGTTCAGCACCGGGTTGCTGATGATGCCTTTTTCCCAGTCATCTGCGAGCCGGCCGTCATTGACTAGGCTCTCGATGTATGAATCAGACAGCGCGATGAGTCCAACCCCGAACAGCAGCCAGTGGAGCCAGTAGCGCGGCTGCGGCTTGACGACGACGCGCTGGACGCCTTCGGAAATCTCCTGCTCCAGAAAGTCGCGCGTGCGGCTGCGTCCGAAGAGCAGCGCCAGACCTACGGTCACAACTAGCGTCGCCAGCGTCGCGAGCAATCCAAGCGACGGCGAAACATTGTATTCGCCGGGGCGGAACTGCATGAAGCCGACAGCATTCAGGATTAACGGCACCGCCAGCAGTGCCAGCAGGTAGCCCGCCAGCCAGGCGCAGAATGCCACAATACCCAGCTCGCCCAGCACCATCCGCAGCAGCGCGTCGGGACCGCCGCCGATGACGCGGTGAATCGCGATTTCGCGTCGGCGCTGCTCGAGCGATAGCAGCAAACCGTAGAGCAGCACTGAAACCGAGAGCACGATAATCGGAATCATAACGATATAGTTGAAAATCTGGATGAAATAATTCTGAATCCTGAGCCAGCTGAGCAGGTCCTTAATGACATGCGTGCCGTCCAGATTAGTCTCGCCCTCCAGCGCGACTGAATCAAGGCTGCGCTGGATGCGGTCCAGTTCCTTCTCGGCACTGTCAGTCGACTCAGTCGGCAGCGCAGTGCGGTCAATCGTCAGCGCTAGGTAGGCGTGGTCACCTGCAATGATTGCCGAGCGGTTCTCGACTGGCACCAACTCCCAGGGGATAAAGACCGGCTGCTGCGAGGTAATGGGCGAGGTCACGATGGTATCATCGAAGATGGAGCTGATGGTAAGGTTCTCGAGAGTGACGCTGACGCGGCAGTAGCTGAACTGTTGCCAGAATACTTCCTCACCCTGGCACCCCTTGCTGGCGTCGGTGTCGTAGGTAAAGGTTAGCGACGCCAACTGGTCTCCGACGGTTGCATCAGCCATCGAGGCCACTTGTGAGGGAAGCGAGACACTGCGCTGTTCGACAGCGGCTGCTCCCCCGTCTGGCCACTCACCACGCAGCAACCGCGATGCATGCCGCTCTGCCAGCTCGCCATCGTAGGCACTGGGCCCGAGCAACCGCAGCGGTCGATACCCCCTGGTTGGTGGGCCCTCTTCGTTTCCCTCAAACAAAAAAACTGAGACGTTGGACCAGTCTGAATCACGGCCCTCCCAAGCCTGCAACTCCAGAGGCTGCGGCTTCAGGTATGCTTCGGTGAACCAGCCTGCACCGTGGCCTCCCTGCCTGCCTGCCGCCACTGCACAGTCAGTGATTTCCGGCAACGCCTCATATTCTGCGCAATAAGACTCCAAGAGCGCAACGTCAACAGTGCGCCCTTTCCCGCCGATATCGGTGTGGAAATCCATCCGGAAATCGTAGTATTCGTCGTCGAGATAATTCAGGAAGAAAATCTGCATCAACCCCGAGCCGTAGACCAGCACGGTCGTAATCACCAGGCTCGCAAGGAATACTCCCGCAAAGACCGCCAGCCCGCGCGAGCGGCCGCGCCATGCCGAGAGCAGCGCCAGTCGCGTGCGGTCCGGGAACTCTTGCGCGGCAGCCTGCATCCGCGATGGTGCTCGCGCCAGCTTCTCGCGCAGCTTCACACTGCTTCCCCCCACGCGCTCTCGACGTCCGACGCTGCGACGCGGCCGTCGCGCAGCAGCAGCATGCGATCGGCGCGCGCCGCCAGCGCAGCATCGTGCGTTACCATCAGGATTGAGAGTTCGCTGTCGCCTGCGCATAATTCGTGGAACAGCTCCAATATTTCGCGCGACGTCGCGACGTCTAGGTTGCCGGTCGGCTCGTCGGCGAGCAGCAGCTTGCGGTCGCCGGCAATTGCGCGCGCAATCGCGACGCGCTGCGCCTGCCCCCCCGAAAGCTCGTCGGGACGATGTTGCGCCCGGTCGGCAAGGCCAACGCGCTCTAGCGCTGCCGCCGCATGCTGCTCCGCATCGGGCGGAGCAGCGCCCGCCAGCTCAAGTGCCAGCGTGACGTTGTCGAGCGCCGACAGGTGCGGTAGCAGGTGGAAATCCTGGAAAATCCAGCCGATGGTCGCTCGGCGCAGCTCGACCAGCGCATGCGGCGGCGGCTGGCCATAGGCGCAGCCATTAGCGTCGATGGTGCCGGAATCGGCCGCGAGCAGCCCGCCGATGATGTTGAGCAGCGTCGACTTCCCACACCCGGAAGGTCCCATCAGTGCGACCAGTTCGCCCGGTGCAACCTCGAAATCGACACCGGTCAGCACCTCGAGCCGCGTCCCGCCCGCGCCGAAGCCGTGGTGCAGGTCCTTCACCGAGAGCAGCGTCTCCATTGCGGGCGATTCCTGCACGAGCTATATCTAGCTTAAGCAAAGCTCTGCTCGCCGCGACGCGAAGCTCCGGCAGAGCCGCCCAGCGTGCGCTGCGTCTCCTCGAGCGCGTCGACGAAAAGGTCGGCTTCCGCCGTGGTGTTATACATGTAGAAGCTGGCGCGCGCCGAACCCTTGATTCCGCGCGAGTTGAACCAGGAATGGACGCAGTGCATCCCGCTGCGGATGGCGATATTGGCGTTCTCGTCAAGGTCCATCGCGATTTCGTGGCCGTCGAGTCCCGCCAAGTTGAACGAGAAGATGCCGCCGCGCCCCTCGGCTTCGGGCGGGCCAAGCAACGAAAGCCCCTCCATCCCCGCCAACTGCTTCGTCAGCCGCCTGTTCAGCGCGACCTCGTGTGCGTGGATTTCGTCGCGGCCGACTCCGGCGACGTAGTCGGCCGCAGCGCCAGCGCCAATCATCCCGCCGTAGTTCTGCAAACCCGCTTCGAAGCAGGATGGCGGCGGCAGGAATTCGCAGCCATCGTAGGTGGAGTTACGGACGGTCGAGCCGCCGGCGAAAGTCGGCTTCAGCGCCACCAGCGCGTCAGCCTTACCATAGAGCAGGCCGGTACCGCTGGGGCCACAAAACTTGTGCGCGCTGGCGGCCAGGAAATCGACGTCGAGCTTTTGCACGTCAACCTCGGCGTGCGGCGCTGACTGCGCCGCGTCGAGCAGCACCTGCGCACCGGCGTCGTGGCAGATTTCGGCGATTTCGCGCGCCGGGAGCGTGTAACCGTCAAGGTTGGAAGTGTGGACGAAGCTCGCCAGTTTGACGTCGGGCGTCAGCGCCTCCTTTAGCGCTTCCAAGTCGAAATAGACGTCATCGCGCGACGGGACGACTGCGTAGCGCACGCCGGTCCGCTCGCGGAGCACGTGCCACGGAATGACGTTGGAGTTGTGTTCGCGGTCGCTCGTCAGCACGGTGTCGCCGCGCTTCAGGTTCAGGCCCCAGGCGACGATGTTAATCGCTTCGGTCGTGTTGCGGGTGAATACTATTTCGCTCGCGTCAGCGGCACCGACGAACCGCTGCAGCTGCCCGCGCGCGGTCTCGTAGTGCTCGGTGACGTCGAAAGCCAGCTTGTGGAGCGAGCGGCCGCCGCAAGTCGGGAAGTTGCGGTAGTAGTTGTCCATCGCCCTAAGAACGGGCTCGGGCTTCATCGGCATGCAAGCGTTGTCGAGATAGACTGGAGGGTCGTCGCCCGCCAGCACGGGGAAATCCTGCCGCAGCTTCAGCGGGTCCACGGTGTGCGAAGCTGCCCGCGGTTAAGAGCTTGCGCTCCTGCGCCAGAAGAAAACGCTCGCTGCACCGAGCAGTACCAGCAGGCCCGCCGCCAGCAACAGCAGCGGCAGCTCCGCTTCCGCGCCGGCATTCGGCAGCGGCTCGGCAAGGTGGATGGTAATGCCGACCGGGGCGCTGACGCCTTCAGGGCCGGCCAGTCGCACCCAGAGCGTGTGGTTGCCCGGCTCGAGCCCGCTGTTATCGAGCGGGACGTAGAAATGGCCGTCGCGGGCGAGCAGTGTGTGCCAGCTATCGTAGAGCAGCACGTTGCGCCACTCGATGACGGTGGCGTTGCCGGGACCGCCTTTCAGGAAGTGGAGTTCGCCATCCTGCCGCACGAACCAGCGCGTGATGTTGACCTCGCTGCTGGAGTTGCCGTCGTCGTAGGTCTCGCGGTGCGTCACCTGCGGGGTCTGCGGGTCGAGCGAGAGATTGATGGTTGGGTCAACCAGTTGTGCCTCAACCAGAGCCGCGTCGACCTCAGGGAAGCCCCAGCCATAGTCGTTGTTCGGTCTTACGGGATGCGAGAGCCAGCGGTATTCGGAAGTGGATTCCAGGATTGAGCGCACCATCAGCGGGCTCAGGTCGGGGTTGGCCTCGTTCAGCAGCGCGACCATGCCTGCCACCAGCGGCGTCGCCATGCTGGTGCCGGAGTAGGCGACATAGGTCGCCTCGCCAGATACGGCATCGTCATTCTGCACTGACCAGACCGAGGAGCCGATAGCGGCAATGTTGGGCTTGATGTAGCCTTCGTGCGTCGGTCCCTTGCTGGAGTAGATTGCCAACTCGCGGTCGTGCTCGGTCGCGCCGACCGTGATGACGTCGCGCGCTGCGCCCGGAGTGCCAATAGTGCCATAAGCAGCGGAATTGCCAGCGGCAATAGTTAACGCGATGCCCGCCGCCACCATCATGTTGGCAAGATATGTAACTCTCTCTTCCTGCTCCTGAGTAAGCTCAACGACCCACACCCCGCCAAGCGACATTGAAGCGGCACGGATATTGTACTTCTCCTGGTTGTCAATGGTCCACTGCATCCCGCGCATCACCTCTACGAAAGAGCCACTGCCACTGCCACTCAGCACCTTGACCCCTACCAGCTGCGCTCCCGGGGCAGCGCCGCGATAGAGTGCTCCGTAGGCTTCCTGCGAGCCTTCACCTGTGCCGGTCGAGATTCCAGCGCAATGTGAACCGTGGCCATGGTCATCATAGGGTGTCGCATTGCCAGAAGTATCATTTCCGTCGCGGGGTTCATCCAATGCATCATAAAAGGCAATGATTTTCTTCTGGCAGGGCGGATTCGGCACACCCTGGATAGTGGCGGCGGTGCACTCCGCGTCGTCGTCCATATCGTTGATGCTCAAATGGTCGGGGTCAATGCCGGTATCGATAATCGCGACGGTGATGCCAGTGCCGTCGAATCCTAAATCCCAAACCGTATCTACATTGTGCTCCGGAATCGCGCCGTCGAGCAGCAGTTCGACGGGACTGTTGTGCGTCAGGAAGACGATGCCCGGCAACGCCAGCAACTCCGGCAATCGGTCAACCATGACAGAGCCAGCAATAATCGGTATGAGGTGGAAACGCCAGGTGGCTTCAAAACCGGCACCCTGCGCAAGCAGCTCTTCATCGGCGGCGGTCGGCATATGGTCAAAATCAACCAGTACCTCAATACGGCCGTTGATGACAAACTGCTCCTCGAGCAGCGCCAAGTCAAGCGCGTCGTGCATGCGGTTGCGGTCACGATCCATCGCAGTCCACTCCCACCAGCGCGTCTCGAGTGAGCCGGGCAATGCCTCGGCCGCCGCGACGGGCGCCACTTCCTCGGGAAGACCGAACGGCCCGACGCTGGAGAGCAACAGCAGTGCTGCCACAAGCAAGATACGCATACCGCCCCTGCACTCGGGCGGGACTTAAGGATGCTGCGGTAGCGCAGCGCTAACCTGCTCTAGGTCCATTACGGGCTCCCGGCAGGCGAAGTCGCGGCAGATGTAGAGCGCCGGCCGGCCATCGACCAATGGCTTGCCGACCAGCGCCGGGAAAGGGGGCTGGTCGCCGACGGCGAAATCGTGGCGCGCCAGCATGCGACGCGGCAGGAAGTGCGCGGCCAGCGCCGCGTCGAACTCGGGCGTCGGGCCAGCACCGACCAGCACCAGCTCGACCGGGGGCTGCCGCAGCATCTGCACCGCCTCGAGCAGGCTGGTGCAACCCCACGGATGCACCCGCAGGTGGCTCGCCTCGGCTGCCATAATCGCCTCCGCCGCCTGCCGCAGGTCGTCGCGCGCGAAGTGCCATCCCAAGCGCACCAGCACTTGCGCCGCCACCCCGGTGGGCGACGGTGTTGCCCCGTCAAGAGGTTCGCGGTGGCGAAAGTAAAGCGATTCCTGGTCGCTACCGGCGGCCCACAAACTGCCATCATCGGCGCCGAAAAGCGCGAGCATTTCCTCGCCGAGCGCGAGCGCCCATTCCAGGTGCCACGGCGTGCCGCTCGCCTCATAGAGCGCCAGCATTCCCTCTGCCAGACAGGCGTAGTCGTCAAGGAACGCAGTCGGCCCCGCACGGCCATCACGCCACGACCGTAACAGCCGCCCCGCGGAGTCGACCAGGTTGTTCTGCAGAAAGGTCGCGGTCTTGCTGGCAGCTTTTAAATATCTATCATCCTGAAAAATATGGCAGGCTTCGGCCAGCGCAGATATGGCCAGGCCGTTCCACGCAGTTAGCACTTTATCGTCGCGTCCCGGCGGTTCGCGCTCCCGGCGGGCGGCGAGCAGTTTGTTGCGCGCCGCCGCGAGCAGCGCCTCGATTTTCACCCTTGTCTGCCCCAGCGTCTGCGCCACTTCCGGCAGCGGCAGCGGCGTGTGCAGCACGCTCTGCCCCTCCCAGTTACCTTGCGGGCTCACACCGTAAAATGCACAGAACGCCCGCGCCTCATCGGGAGTGAGCAGTGCCCGGATTTCGGCGTCGCGCCAGACATAATACTTGCCCTCCACGCCCTCGGAATCAGCGTCCAGTGCCGACGCAAAACCGCCCTGCGGGAGCGCCATCCGCGCCAGTAGCCAGTCGAGCGTTTCGCGCGCCACGTCGCCGAAGACGGAATCGCCGGTAACCTGGAACGCCTCGATGTAGCAACGCGCCAGCTGCGCGTTGTCGTAGAGCATCTTCTCGAAGTGCGGCACCAGCCACTGCGTGTCGACCGAGTAACGCGCGAAGCCGCCCGCCAAGTGGTCGCGAATGCCTCCCTGCGCCATCCCGCGCAATGTCGCCTGCCCCATTTCCAGAGCCCAGGCATCGCCGCTGTCGTGATGGTGGCGCAGCAGCGTGCGAAGCGTCCCGGGGCTGGGGAACTTGGGCGCGCCACCGAAACCGCCCCAGGCAGCATCGAAACTGGCGCGCCAGTGTGCTACGGCGGACGCGACCGCGTCGGCGGGCGCGTCCGCTTTTCCACCCTCGACGGCCTGCCCGCGCTGCAACGCCGCGGTCAGCGATTTGGCGCGCTGTAGCAGCTGCTCGCGGTCGCCCTCCCACGCCGTGGCGATGCGCCGTAGCAGCGTCGGGAAACCCTGCCTTCCATAGGCGTCGTGCGGCGGGAAGTAGGTACCGGCGAAGAACGGGCGCCCGTCAGGCGACAGGAAGACGGTCATCGGCCAGCCACCGCTGCCGCTCATCGCCTGTGTCGCGGCCATGTAGACTGCGTCGACGTCGGGCCGTTCCTCGCGGTCAACCTTGATGCAGACGAAATGCTCGTTCATTAACGCCGCGATCGCCTCATTCGCGAAGCTCTCGTGCTCCATCACGTGACACCAGTGGCAGGCCGAATAGCCAACCGAGAGCAGCAGCGGCTTCTCTTCGGCACGGGCGCGCGCGAACGCCTCATCGCCCCAGGGATACCAGTCGACTGGATTCTGCGCGTGCTGCAGCAGGTAGGGGCTACTCTCCTGCGCCAGCCGGTTCGCCATCGGGGGCGAAAACTGCAGTCATTATATACCGCCATGGCAACCCCGCACCATGTCTAGCTGCCTCGACAGCCTACCCAATAGCCTCGAACCAACTTACGGCTGCGCCACGGAAATCGTGTCGACCGGGCCGATTGCGGCGCTGCTGATTCTCGTCATCGGGATTCCACTCATCAAGATTGCCAAGAAATACCTCCAGCGGCTGTTCGACCGGACTGAAACCCTTGACGAGAGCATCGAGAACTTCATCTTCCGCATTGCGGGCGTGGCGATGTGGGCTATCCTGCTGCTGACCGCCGCTAGCGAGCTGGGAATCAATGTAACAGGAATCGTCGCGGCGCTCGGTATTGTCGGACTGGCGGTCGCCTTCGCGTCGCAGGACACGATGGAGAACATCATCGCCGGTATTTTCATCATCGTCGACCGACCGTTCCGCGAAGGGGAGCGTATCCTGCTGCCCAAGAAAATCGGCGGCCTCTACAGCAGCTGGGGCGATGTGCAGGAAATCGGCCTGCGCACCACCACCGTCCGCTCGACCGACGGGGTTATGCTCACCATCCCAAACAAGCTGCTGACCAAGGATGCGGTCGCCAACTTCAGCCACCGCCGCGACATGCAGCTGCGTGTGCGCATCCGACTCGGCCTCACACCAACGTGGAGCAACGTTACGAAGGCCGAAGCAATCGTCAAGGATATCGCGAAGAACCATCCCGACATCTGCCAGGAAAAACCGAAGCCGCCGGAAGCGGTCCTGCGCGATTTCGGCGACCAGGACGTAGTCATGGAAATCCGCTACTACGTCGAGAACGCCAAGCGGATGCGCCCTTCGAAATCGTTCTTCGTCACCGAAATTCTGCGTCGCTTCGAAGAAGAGAAGGTCACGCTGGCGTTCCCAGTGCGCATTAACATGAATAGCGACGTGGAACTAAGCGACCTCGGGTTCTAACTGCACAGCTAATGATTGCTGTGCAGAGCGCAACCTATCTGGCTTCGCCCTGCTCGGTCAGCGGTTGCTGAAGACGGTCCTGACTCACCCTGAAGACAGCCTTAAATCGCACTACAGGCTCGCCCGCCGGAGATAGAATGAGCTTCACAGTCCCCGACCTGCCGTACGCTTTCGACGCACTCGAACCCCACATCGACGCGCGCACGATGGAAATCCACCACGACAAGCACCACGCCGCCTATGTTAACATGCTTAACGCCGCGGTCGAAGCCGCCGGCGACGCCTGCGCCGGCAAGTCAGTCGAAGAACTGATTTGCAACCTTGACGCGGTGCCGGAAGCGCAGCGCGGCGCGGTGCGCAACCATGGCGGTGGCCACTTCAACCACTCACTTTTCTGGAGCGTCATGGCCGCCGACGGCGGGTCGCCTGGCGGGGAACTGGCTGCGGCCATCGACGCAGCCTTCGAGTCGCTGGACGGCCTCAAGGAAGCACTGCACAAGGCGGGCATGACCCGCTTCGGCTCCGGCTGGGCATGGCTCTGCTCCGACGGGGGCAAGCTCAGTACCTGCTCGACCGCCAACCAGGACAACCCGCTGATGGGGCCGGCGCACGGTGGGCACGACTGTGGCACCCCCATCCTGGGGGTGGACGTCTGGGAGCACGCCTACTACCTGCGCTACCAGAACCTGCGCGGCGACTACCTCAATGCCTGTTGTAAAGTCCTAAACTGGGCTGAAGTCAACCGGCGCTACGCCGAAACGCTCTGAAACGGGTTACCCTGATTCCCGTCGGGGCGCCAGCTCCGCAACCAAGTTACCGAGCAGCAGCGCACCGCCGCCGAGCAACAGCCAGCCGTTGGCGGTCACCATCCCGTAAGTAATGGCGAGTAGCGTCGCCCAGACCGGCTCGAGCGCGTAGAGAATCGCTGCCCGGACCGGGTCGAGCAGCTTCTGGCAGCGGTTCACCAGCAGCAACGCGACGAACGTCCCGAAGAAGGCGGAGAGCAGCAGCGGCTCCAGGAAGGCAGGGTCGCGCAACAGCCCCCCCAGCGCCGCGGGCTGCGCCAGCATTTGCAGGTTGAGCAGCAGCAGCCCCATCAACGCGGCCAGCGTGATTGAGCTGAACGTTACCCCAAGCGGCGAGACGCGCCGCGTGACAACGTCGGTAGCAATGATATGGCCCGCGAACAGCAGCGCACTGAACACCGTGAGCCACTCGGGCCAGTTAAAATGCAATTGCGGCGGACCCTGTATCCAGCCGGCACCGAAGGTTGCCAGCACTGCGCCGCAGAGCAGCGGTGTCGACTGTAGCCGACCGCGCCAGCCTGCCAGCAGCAGCGCGGTAAAAACGACATAAAGCGAGGTCAGGAACGCCGATACAGCTGGTGTGAGTTGCGCGATGGCGAGCATCTGGAACAGAAAACCACTAAATATGAACAGCGCCAGCAGCGCTCCGTCACGCCAGACTGCGCGTCCCCGCATGGCGTTGCGCACGCCGGGGAACAACGGCAGCAGCGCGCCGCCAAGCGCGAAGCGCAGCGTCACGAACAGCGTCGCGCCCAGCACACCGGCACCGTGAGCGTCAGCAACGATCATGGCGCGCTTGAGCCAGATAAAGGTCCAGCCCCAGATTATCGTGACTGAAAAGAGCGCGAGTGTCGCTTGCCGGGGGTTCAAACCACGCCTTGATCTAGCATAGCGTTGGCCACCTTCAAGAAGCCGGAGACGTTCGCCCCGACAAGCAGGTCACCGGCGTGGCCGTATTTTTCGGCCGCTGCGTCACACTGCGCGTGAATGCCGGTCATGATGCTGTCCAGCCGGCCGTCAACTTCCTCGCGGCTCCACTCACTGAAGTAGGCATTCTGCGCCATCTCCAGCGCCGAGACAGCAACACCGCCGGCGTTGGCTGCCTTGGCGGGACCGAAAGCGATTTTCGCCGCCTGGAAGATTTCGACCGCCTCGGGGGTCGTCGGCATGTTGGCGCCTTCGCAAACTGCGATAGTACCACCCTTTACCAATGCTTTCGCGCCAGCCTTCTCGATTTCGTTCTGCGTCGCGCACGGCAGCGCGATGTCGCAAGCCACGGACCACGGGCGCTTGCCAGTGTAGTAGCTGGCCGACTTGAACTTCTTGGCGTATTCACTGATGCGGCCACGGCGGTTGTTCTTCAATTCCATAACCCATGCCAGCTTCTCCGCATCGATACCGTCAGGGTCGTGCACAAAGCCGCCCGAGTCGGACATCGTCAGCACCTTGCCGCCGTATGAAATCACCTTCTCGGCGCAGAACTGCGCCACGTTGCCGCTGCCGGAAATCGTGCAGGTTTTCCCGTCGATATCCTCGCCGCGCGCCTTGAGCATCTCGCGCAGGAAGTAAACTTGCCCGTAACCGGTCGCCTCCGGGCGAATCAGCGAGCCGCCCCAGCCGTGCCCCTTGCCGGTCAGCACCCCCTCCCAGCGGCGCGTCAGCCGCTTGTATTGCCCGAACAAGTAACCAATTTCGCGCCCGCCGACACCGATATCCCCGGCCGGGACGTCGATATTGGCACCGATGTGCCGGAACAGTTCGCTCATGAATGACTGGCAGAAGCGCATCACCTCGTTGTCGCTCTTACCCTTCGGGTCGAAGTCGGAACCGCCCTTGCCACCGCCGATGGGGAGGGTCGTCAGCGCGTTCTTGAAAGTCTGCTCGAAGCCCAGGAACTTAATGATACCCAGGTTGACGCTGGGATGGAATCGCAGCCCGCCCTTGTAGGGGCCGATGGCGGAGTTAAACTCGACGCGCATCCCGCGGTTCACCTGCACCCGCCCCCGGTCGTCGGTCCACGGCACGCGGAAGGTAATCATGCGCTCCGGCTCGACCAGCCGCTCCAGCACGCGATACTCGCGGTACTCAGTGTGCAACTCCAGTACCGGCGCCAGCGACTCCAGCACTTCCCAGACCGCCTGATGGAACTCGGGCTGGTCCGGGTCGCGGCGCTTGACCCGCTCGAAAACTTCGTCGACGTAGCTCATGATTGCTCACCCGGTTAAGTGCCCGGATAATAGGCGACCCGAATGCTCGTTAAAACACTATTCTTTCTTACTTCGAGTAAGCAGTTATATAGACTAATAACAAATTGGTGGCTATGGACAAAAGAGCGATAGCAGTCATGGTTGTTGGCGTCCTGCTCGTTATCGGTGGTGTAGCTATATGGCTTAAATCTGGAGATACAGTGGAAGAACTTGGTGAGGACTATCTCCTGTATAAGGGTGCTGATTCCGAGATGGAGCTCGAAGGTTGGAACAAAGATGACAATTACCTAGTCGTTGTTATGGAAGGTGAATATGCGGATGGAAAATCTGCAATTGCCGAAGGCCGTAGTGCAAACCTCACGACTGCGGATTGTGAACTGGTGCGTAATTTTACTTTGGAGAACACCAATGGGACAAATTTTTTCGGCACTGAATGTGTGTTCGACGATGACACCGAGGAAGATGGATTGATACATGTAGGATACATCTGCAAGGAAGGTTGTCCGGAC
>PCCI01000034.1 GCA_002731655.1 Methanobacteriota archaeon
CACCAAGCGGGGCAGGCCGGGATTCATAGATCCTACCGTAACTTGTTGTCTGACTTTTATTATTGGAATTGGCTGGCCTATATATCAGGGCAAACTGAACGAGTTCTGGGATATGGTCGCATCACAGCAACGAGGTTGAGGATTTTCCTCATTAGCAACTAGATGGTCCAGGCCACCTCCGACCGTCAGAAAGTTGATTTTCAACGTTCTTAAGGCTCAGTTTTCCCACTCGGAATAGTTGTACCTACCTGAATTGTCCAAGTATTATTAGTGACACTCCTTCAGGTTTGCCGGATGGACGAACTTCGTGTCCTGCTCACTGCAGCTGGCTGCCCCGGAGCGGCGCCTGTTATCAGGCAGCTGAAACAGGTTGACGAGCGCTCAGTCAAGATAATAGGGACCGACATTGACCAGTACAAGATCGGGGCACACTGGTGCGACCGCTTCCACCTAGTTCCCCGGGGAACCAGCCCCGAGTTCATACCACGGCTACTCGAGATTATCGAGCTGGAAAGACCGCATGTCCTCTTCCCCCAGTCCCCCAGTCCTCCTCCGAGATTATCGCGATTGCCAGTAACAGCGAACTGCTGGAAGCCGCCGGGACCAGGGTTATGGTCGCTTCGGAACGGGCCGTTAAAATTTCAGAGAACAAGGCAGAACTGTACTCTTTTTTCGAGGACAGTCCCGTGAAGGTTCCTGAATTCAGGCATGTCAGCAGCCTCGAACAATTTGTTTCGTCCACCGAAGTGCTGGGATACCCTGACAATCCTGTCTGTTTCAAGCCTCCCTTCTCGAAGGGGTCGAGGGGTTTCAGGATACTTTCCGAGGATGTCTCACGCAAGGAGATTATACTGAAACAGAGACCATTCAGCTATTTTATCTCCATGAATGAGTTCATGGACGTCTTCGGAGAGGACGACGATTTCCCTGAATTACTCGTCATGGAATACATCCAGGGTATCGATTGTACTACCGACCCCCTGACTAGGAACGGAGATGTCCTGCTGTGTCCCATTAAGTCCCGACACAACGAACGTTGCGGCTTGCCAATGAAATTTATCCAGGTTGAGAGTCTTGAGCTGCTCGAAAGCACCAGGCATATCGTGAAGGCGCTGGATCTGGACTGGATTGTCAATGCCCAGTTTATCGGGGAGTACCTGATTGAACTGAATCCCAGGATATCTACCCAGATTTTCGCACCGGGGCTGAACATTCCTTACCTAGCCATAAAGCTGTTACTGGAGGAGATTACGCCTGACGAGGTGCGGGACTGCTCCAGCAAGATAAAAATCGGACAGACATCGGTTAGGTACTACAACCAGATATTTTTCGACGATAATTAATCGCTAAACTCAGGTAGTCACTCGCCGATAATCCTTATTACATCCACACCTCCGGAGTGCGATGACTTCGCCCGATGGAGCCGGGAGCGGTGGCGGCAAAAAGTCGCGCTCCGGCGACCTCGAGGCGGAGCGGGCGCGCTGGGAGCGCGAGACGCTCGCGCCAGCGCTCGAGCGGTACCCTGAACGGCTGGAGCGTTTCATCACCACCTCGGGGCAGGAAGTGGGGCGACTCTACACCGCGCTCGACAACGCGAGCCTCGACTACGACCGCGACATTGGCTTCCCGGGCGAGTATCCCTACACCCGCGGCATCCACGCCACGATGCATCGCGGCCGACTCTGGACCATGCGCATGTTCGCCGGCTTCGGTTCGGCTCGCGAGACCAATGCGCGCTTCAAGTATCTCCTTTCGCAGGGGCAGACCGGGCTCAGCACTGCCTTCGACCTGCCGACGCTCTACGGCTACGACTCCGACTCGCCCACCGCGGCGGGGGAGTTTGGCGAATGCGGGGTCGGCGTCTCGTCACTGGAGGATATGGCGCAGCTGTTCGACGGGATTCCGCTCGACAAGGTCACGACGTCGATGACCATCAACTCGCCCGCGGCAATTACCTGGGCGATGTATATTGCCAACGCCGAGAACAACGGCGTCCCTCGCGCGAAGCTGGGCGGCACCATCCAGAACGATATCCTGAAGGAGTTCATCGCGCAGAAGGAGTATCTCTATCCACCGTTACCGTCGCTGCGGCTGGTGACCGACACGGTCGAGTTCGGCACGCGCGAGATGCCGAAGTGGAACACCATCTCGATTTCGGGCTACCACATTCGTGAGGCTGGCTCCACTGCGGCGCAGGAACTGGCGTTCACTCTCGCCGACGGCTTTGCCTACGTTGACGACGCAGTCAAGCGTGGGTTGGGCGTCGACGAGTTCGCACCGCGGCTCTCGTTCTTTTTCAACGCGCACAATGACTTCTTCGAGGAAATCGCCAAGTATCGCGCAGCGCGCCGCATCTGGGCGCGCGAGATGCGCGAGAAGTATGGTGCCAAGGACCCACGCTCGTGGAAGCTGCGGTTCCACACGCAAACCGCCGGCTGCTCGCTGACGGCACAGCAGCCCGAGGTCAATATCGTGCGCGTCGCCATCCAGGCACTCGCGGGCGTGATGGGTGGCACGCAGTCGCTACACACCGACGCGATGGACGAGGCGCTGGCGCTGCCGTCGGAGAAAGCGGCACAGATTGCGCTGCGCACGCAACAGGTGATTGCACACGAGTCGGGCGCCGCCAACGTGGTTGACCCGCTCGGCGGCTCATACTACCTTGAGTGGCTCACCGACGACCTTGAGCGGCAGGCGCGCGACTACTTCGACCGCATCGATTCGCTCGGCGGCGTCATCCCCGCCATTGAGAAAGGCTGGTTCCAGAAGGAAATCGCCGCGGCGGCCTACGCCTACCAGCGCGAAATCGACTCGGGCGAGCGCAAAATCGTCGGTGTCAACGCGCACACGGTCGATGAGCCGGTCGAAATCCCCATACTGGAGATAGACCCGAAAGGCTTCGAGCGGCAGTGCGCGCGGCTGGCGCGGCTGCGCAAGCAACGCGACGCGAAGAAGCACACCTCAGCGCTCGACGCGGTCCAGAAGGCGGCCGAGGGCGATGACAACCTGATGCCGCACTTTATCACAGCGGTCCGCGCCGACGCAACGCTAGGCGAACTGTGCGAAGTGCTGCGCGGGGTCTTCGGCGAATACCGCGAGCCGTCGGAGTTCTGATGACCATCATCGCGCTGACAGGCATGCCCGCCGCCGGCAAGGGTGAGGTGGCGGCGGTCGCGCAGCAGCGCGGCTGGGCGGTGCACCGCATCGGCGACCTGGTGTGGGAGGAGACCGAGCAGCGCGGACTCGAGCTGGCGCCCGCCAGCGTCGGCGCGGTCGCCAATGGTGAGCGCGAAGCGCACGGCTACGGCGTCTGGGCTTCGCGGTCGCTACCGCACATCGACGCGCTGCGCGCTGCCGGCAGCCATGTGCTCATCGACGGCATGCGCGGCGAGCAGGAGCTGGTGGTGTTCCGCGCCGCGTATGGCGACGCGCTGGTGACGGTCGCGGTCGTCGCGTCGGCTGAACAGCGGCTGGCGCGGGTCCAGCAGCGCGGCCGCATCGACGACGGCGACGCAGCCGCGTTCCACGCGCGCGACGAGCGCGAGCTGGGTTGGTCGCTGGCGGAGACGATTGCGGCGGCCGATGAGACGCTCGCCAACGAAGGGGAACTTGATGCGCTGCGCGCGGCGGCGGGGGAACTGCTGGCGCGGTTTGAGTCGCTTTAGCTGCGGTCGTAGACCGGCCGCTCGTCGAGGTACCAGAAGAGGCCGGTAAACCACCACGCTATCATGTCCAGCGACGCGACCAGGTTCTGCTGCCCCGTGGCGTTTGCAGTCGCCATCCAGTCAACCATCTCATCCAGTGTGTCGCACGGCGCGTGGTAGCAGTCGTAGCCGCCGGTTATGGCGCCGAAATCCAGCGAGACGACCCCGAGCCGGTCGGCGAAGCGCACGTAGTCGCTGCGCCCGCGCTGCGACTCGTGGACCGAAATAGTGTCTGGGTGGGGGTGGTCGTGGTCCTTCATCGCCGCGTAGCCTTCGGTGTAGTAGAGTTCGCGGCCATTGCGCAGCACCGGGGCGATATCGTAGAAGGTGGTCCCAATCCACTCGGTGAGCGAAATCATCTCCCACTGCTCGTTGAGCTTGTTGTCGGTCTCGGGGATGATGTCGACAACCAGCGTGTATTCACCGGGATAGTTCACCCCGGCGCTGTCGATGTTCAGGTAATTAGTTATGTTCACGCCGGGCGGGATGTTGTCAATCCAGCGGTCGGCACCGTCGTAGCCGTTCTCTTCGTTCGACCAGAAACAAACGGCGAGCGTGCGCCGGCTGTCGAACTGCGCCAGCGCCTCGGCCGCCGCGAGCGCCATCGCCACCCCGGCAGTGTTGTCGTGCGCGCCGATGTGGGTTCCGCCACCAGGTGGGCTGCCCGGCTCCGCGAGGTCGAGGTGAGCCCCGAGCACCAGCCACTCATTGGGGTAGACCGTCCCCGTCCTGTAGCCGCAGACGTTGACCGCGTAGGGTGAGCTGGAGAACTCGTAGCGGTGAATCTGCCCGTCGAGCCCCATTGAGTCAAACTCGCCCTCCAGGAACGCCAGCGCCCGCTCATAGGCAGGATCGCGCGGGACCAGTGGCCCCCAGCGCTCGTTATAGCCGTCCTGTTCGTCCGTTACGAATTCCAGCCACTCATAGATGGAATAGCCGTCGACTAGCCCGGTGCTGTGGTTACCTCCCTGCTCCAGGGCAATACCGTCACGCATGGGACGCGAAACCGGGAACTGCAACGTCTCGATGCCGGCGGCGGTGAGCCTTTCCGGGACCAGCGCCGGCAGTTCACCGTCACCAGCTACGCGCAGCGCGCCGATGCCGTCGGCCATGCCTTCCGCGGGGCCGCCGCGGTCTATCCACTCGCGCCAGCTCTCATTGGTCGCGCGCAGCGGCCACGCATCGCGCCCCTGCTCGGCGACGAGGAACGTGGCCGTGGCGTGGCCGGGCGGTGCCAGCATTTCCACCTGCCGCGAGTCAAATGCCCTAGCGAAGTCGAGCACGGTGCCGTTCTGCACCAGCCCCGTGATGAAGTCGCGGACCGGGTAGGGCACCAGCAGGCTCAACGGCTGGCGCGCGGTGAACTCGACCGGCTGGAAGGTGCCGCCGATCAGCTCGCCCGGCGCCATGCTGACCGAGGCGGCGAGCGCCGGCTGCGCCGGCTCGCCGCTGTCGAGGCACCCCGCGAACGCGGGCAAAAGAAGCAGCAGCGCCATTGAAGGCGCGAAGTGTGGCGTAGTCATGTCGCGTCTTCGCGCACGGTTCGCGCCACTTATGCTATTTCCTGCGTCACGACCAGTAGGAACAGGAACACCATCGGCAGCAGGTGGAACACGAGGCCGGTCGCGACATTGACCAGCATCCAGCGCCGTGCATACGCGTCGGGCTTTTCCATCACCTTGTCGACGACCGTGTTGGTCGTGTCGATCACGCGCGTGGCGAGGAAGCCGACAAAGCGCGCCACGCGTTCGTGCGCCTGCGCCTGCACGCCGCGCTCGGCCGAGCCGTGAAGCCAGTCGCCCATCGAGAGCATGCGGTCGACCATCGGCCGGTAGCGGCTGATGTCGATGCTGATGATGCGCACCGCCAGCTCGCGTGTGTCCCACACCCGCCGGAAGTCGAGGTAGGTGTGCGCGATGAAGAAGACGGCGATGGCGAGGTAGTGCCACTGCGATATTTCGCTCCACGCCGGGACATGCAGCGTTACGCCCGCCAGCGTGACGAGGCCATCCGTGTCGGGGCTCGGGACGAAGAAACGCAGCAGCGCAATCGTCGCCGGCACCAGCAGCCCGATGGTGAACTTGACCGCGATGGTGTAGCCGCGCGGGATTTCCTGCAGCCGCTCGAAGAGCCACTTGAGGTGGTGACCGTGGAGTTTGATGGCTGTCAGCGCCGGCCCGCCCAGCACGCCCAGTCGCAGGACAATCGGAACGAAAATCAGGAAGTGGAAGTAGAGCTCCCACGCGGAGTCCCACCGCAACAGGTCGCCGAGCACGCTCGCGCAGCCGGTGCCCATTAAAAAACCGGCCACTCGCGGCGCATGTCGTCGCGTCGTCGCGGTCGCCGCACGAACCGCATGGAGACCATCGCTCGCGAGCGCATCGCGCACCTGCTCGAGCAGGCGGAGCGCTGGGCGCTGGAAGGGCGGCAGCGCGACGCTGACCGTTGCGCGCAGCTGGCGCGGCTCATTGGCAAGCGCTACCGGCAGAAGCTGACGCGGGAGCAGCGGCTACGCGTCTGCCGCGGCTGCGACGGTTTCCTGGGGCCGGCGACCGCCCGCGTGCGGCTGTCGCGCAAGGGGTGGCGCACCACCACCTGCCTGCAGTGCGGACGCGTCTGCCGCCAGCCGCTACGGAGCAAGGCCAGCGCCCCCGCACGGCGAGCGCTAGACGAGCGATGAGTGCAAACCCCGCGCGAACGCGTCTGCTCGACTACCTTGAGCGGCGCGAATACCTGCGTACGCCGGCGGTCCGGGCGGGGATGGAGGCGGTCGACCGCGCCGCGTTCGTTCCGCAGCCGCAGCGCTACGCTGCGTGGGATGACACGCCGCTGTCTATCGGCCGCGGGCAGACCATCTCGGCGCCGCATATGGTGGCGATGATGCTCGAGGAGCTGCAGCCGCGCCCCGGCCAGCGGCTACTCGAGGTCGGCGCTGGCTGCGGCTACCACGCGGCGGTTGCGGCGGCGATGATCGCACCGAACGGTGAGGTGCACACCGTCGAACGCATCCCGCAACTGGCGCAACGGGCGCGCGCCAACCTTGCGGGCATTGCGAACGCGACGGTGCACCACGGCGATGGCTCGTGCGGCTTGCCCGAACTGGCGCCGTTCGACCGCATCTTGGTCACCTGCGGTGCGCCGCGACTGCCGGGGCCGCTGCGCGAGCAGCTCGCCGTGCGGGGGCGCATGGTAGTGCCGGTCGGCGGCCGCACGCTGCAGGCGTTGCTAGTCATCGAGCGCGACGGCGACGAATGGCGCGAAGAGCGGCGGCCCGGCGTCGCTTTCGTCCCGCTCATCGGGAAACACGGCTACGAAGACTAAATAGCGCTGTCGATAAAACCGGCGTGCTGAAACGTCCGTTTCAGCTCGACTCGATGACCTTGCGCTCTAGCTCGGCATGGTAATCTTCCAGCGCGGCCGCGATGGCGTCATCGCCGAGCGCGAGAATCCGCGCCGCGAGCAGCGCCGCGTTCTCGCCGCGGCCGAGGCCGACCGCGGCGACCGGGACGCCGGGCGGCATCTGCACTACCGAGAGTAGCGAGTCGAGGTTGCCGGGCGAGCTGTCGGAGGTGCATGGGATGCCGATGACCGGCTTGCGCGTGTGCGCCGCGACGACGCCCGGCAGCGCTGCGGAGAGGCCTGCGACGGCGATGAACACCGACGCATCGCTGCCCTCAACGAGCTCGACCACGCGGCGCGGGGTGCGGTGCGCCGACGCGACGTGCGTCGCGTAGCTGATGCCGAGCTGCGCCAGCACCTCCTCCGCCTTCGCTGCTATCGGCTTGTCGCTCGCCGAGCCGAGCAGCAGCATCACGCTTGTCATGCGGCGCCAAGGCGCCGAGTCTTAA
>PCCI01000035.1 GCA_002731655.1 Methanobacteriota archaeon
CTCTTGCCGGCGCCATTCGGCCCAAGGATGCCGGTGATGCCGGACTCGAGCGTAATCGAGACGTTGGAAACACCTTGGACCAGCCCGTAGTTGCGCGTCGCGCCCTCAAGGATGATACTCAGCGTGTCACCTCCAGCCGCTGTAGTCGCAATGTGACTGCGGAGGCTGTTGCGGTCCAGATTGCCGCCAACAGCAGAAACGGTGTACGCCAGCCCAGTTCAACTTCGAAAGTGAAGCCAAACACAGTGACCCATTGCGGCGCATCGAACATCCCGTGACCCACCATGTCGAGCAGGTGCAGTACCGAAAAGAGCAGGATGCGTTCATCCTGCACTAGCCCGTAGCCAGTTTCGACCAGGAACGACGGGAAGTAAACTGCGAGGAAGAAGCCAGCCGCTGCGAAGCCACTGCGGCTGGTCAGGGCCGAACATGCCAGGGCGATGAGCGAAAAGGTAACTGTTACTACCAGACCGTAGCCCAATGTAGCGAGCAGCATCCAGCGGTGGTCACCGAGCCACCCCAGCGCATAGCCGCTGTCTGTCCACTGCACCAATATCAGGTACAGGTTGGGGAGCAATGCCGCCAGCAGGAAGAGCAGCAGCAGTGTCAGCAGCCGTGCCAGCAGATAGTCAACGCGGGTGAGCGGGCGCGCTAGGTAGAGGTGAATAGACTGGTCGGAGAGGTCCCGTGAAATCAGCTGGCCGCCGGTAATCGCAGCCAGAAGCACCAGATGTATGCGGATGCCAAAGGTTTCACCGGTGGGCCCGAAAGAGACCAAGTCGCCGTAGAGTAGCAGGTGAATGGGCTGCGGGTCTGTCTGGAATGGCAGGATTATCAATGCCATCAGCAATGTTTGTAGCCATATCAGTCCGATTACCAACTGGACCCATCGGTTGCGTATCATGCGTCCGAACTCACGCCAGCCCACACCCCAGATGATGGCAGGCCGGCCACCCAATACGGCGGTGTAGCGACGATAGCGGTCCATCACGCGTGCTTCATTCACTTTACAACCTCCAGGTACAGGTCTTCTAGCGCTCGGGTTGCTCTTTCCATCTGTAGCAGCGGTGCTCCACTCTCCTCGGCTGCCGCGATGATTACGTCAAAAGTCTCGTCACCGCGGAAGCTAACGCGCAGAGCAGGTCCGTGCTCCTGCCAATCCAGCTTGCGCTTCTTGAGCTCGGCACAGAACGCGTCGCGTGGTTCACCAACACGCACCTCGACCCAGTCCTCCAACTTGGCTAGCAGACTCTCAACCTGCTCGACCATCTGTAGCTTCCCCTGAGAAACGATAATGACATGATCACATATCTGTTCGACGTCGTGCAGTATATGTGTTGATAGCAGCACATTGGAATGCCCTAGCTCGGTCAGTGTGCGAATTGTGCGCAGCATCTCACGCCGTGCTTGCGGGTCCAGCCCCGAGGTGGGTTCGTCAAGAATTACCAGTTCAGGGCCGTGCACAAGCCCTTGCGCCAGCTTCACCTTCTGCCGCATACCTCCACTGTACTCTGAGATTGGGCGATATTTCTCCTCTCCCATGCGCAAGTGGTTCAGCACTTCATGTGTGCGCTGAATTGCTGCCTGTCGTGTCATCCCTGAGATCTGCGCCATCTCAACCACAAATTCCACTCCGGTCAGGCGGTTGGGCAGGCAGTCGTGCTCTGGCATATAGCCAATACGCTGCCTTAGAGTGGGACCTGCTGTCGTGACTGACTCGCCAAGCACCTCGACCGAACCATATGTTGGAGAGAATATTCCAAGCGCAAGCTTGATGAAGGTGGATTTGCCGGCGCCGTTCGGTCCGAGCAGCCCGACACGTCCTTCGGGGACCTCGACACTCAGGCCGGCTAACGCGGTCACCGCACCAAACTGCTTCACAAGCCTGCGCGCCTCAATCACGGGCGGCGCAGTAGCGAGGGGGTTTTGTGGTCGCTGGCCGACCCCAGTCTTAAATAATAGCCGGCGTCCGGCGCAAAGTCCGTAGGAGGGGCGCTGTCCCGCATACTACGGGGGTGAAAACATCGCAAGCGACGTAAAGCAGGCTATCGCAGATGCCCTGGAGACGCGCAAAGAGCGCAAGTTCACCGAGACAGTAGACGTCGCAATCAACCTGCGCGACGTCGATTTACAGAACCCTCAGAAGCGTATAAACGACGAACTAGCACTGCCTCACGGCCGTGGACGACCGGCGCGCGTCGCTATTTTCGCGCGCAAGGAACTAGCCGAGAAAGCTAAGGCACATGCTGATTTGCTGATTACCCCCGAAGAGCTAGGGGACCTCTCCAACGACAAGCGTCGTGCACGCAAGGTCGTCGATGGAATCGACTACTTTGTTGCCGAAATAAGTATGATGGCTGATATCGGCAAGTTGCTCGGTGTCGTACTGGGGCCGCGAGGCAAGATGCCACGGCCGGTTCCGCCGACTGCTGACATCGCACGTATAATCGACGGTCTGCGCAATCTGGTAGTGCTGCGATCGCGCGACCGACCTACTTTCCACGTGCCGATAGGTACGGTGGCAATGGAGCAAGAACAGCTGGTGGAGAACCTCGAAACAGTCCTAAAGCGGGTCGAGTCACACCTTGACCGTGGCGACCAAAATATCGCTTCGGTCTGGGTCAAAACCACGATGGGCAAGGCGGTGAGGATCTGATGAAAGCGGTTGCCACACAGTGGAAGCATGATGAGATTGCACAGCTCGAGGAATATCTCACAGCTCCAGTCGTTGCACTAGTTGATGTGAGCGGTATCCCTGCCCGACAGATGATGGAGATGCGTAAGTCGCTGCGAGAGCGGGGAGTAAGCGTGCGTATGAGTCGTAACCGGCTACTGCGCCGCGCTATCGAGGCTGTGGCTGCCAAACGACCTGGACTCGAGAAGCTGGCTGATGCGTTTCGTAAAGAACAGTTAGCGCTGCTGAGCGGCGACGGGAGTCCGTTCACGATATCAAGCCTGCTCAAGGCGGCTGAAACTATGGCGCCCGCCAGAGGTGGCGAGGTTGCAAGCGCAGATATCGTAGTCGAGAAAGGAGCAACTCCGTTCCCTGCTGGCCCTATTGTTGGTGAGTTTCAACAGGCAGGATTCCCGGCTGCCATCGAGAAGGGGCAGATTGTGATTCGTAAACGGCACGTTGCCGTCGCTGAGGGCGACACCATTTCGGCGCAAGTGGCTGCGGCGCTGGCCAAACTGGAGATATATCCGATTGCTATGGGGATGGAACTACTTGGCGCGTATGATGGCCAAAATTTCTACCCTCCCGAAATACTGGATATTGATTATGATGAATTCCACAGCCAACTGCAGTCGGCTGCGGTGGGAGCGTTCAACCTCGCTATGCACACGCGCTGGTTCAGCTCTGCCACCACGGTACCACTACTTGTGAAAGCACGCACAGAGGCACTGGCGGTCGCTAAGGCTGCGGTGTGGCCATCAGATGATACTATTTCCGCGCTGCTCGCCGAGGCGCATCAGCAGATGCTAGGCGTCGCTAGCCATGCTGGCGATGGAGCCGACAACGAGCTAAAGGCAATGCAGGATGCAACTGCTGTAGCCCCGGCTGTGCAGGCGGAGAAAGCTGAGGCTGGGGAGGAGCCGGAAGCTGAGCAAGACGAAGCGTCCGAGGAGGACGCTGTATCAGGATTAGGAGCCATGTTCGAATAGGAGGAAAAAAAATGGAATACATCTATTCGGCTATGCTGCTCAACTCGGCGGGCGCCGAAATCGACGCCAAGTCCGTCACCAAGGTCCTCAAGGCTGCAGGCCTGAAGACCGACAAGGGGAGGGCCGAAGCCCTCGTTGCCGCGCTGGAAGGCGTAGACATCGAGGAAGCTATGGCCACTGCTGCGGTAGCCGCTCCAGCGGCCGTCGCGTCGGCCCCGTCCGGTGGAGACTCTGGCGGCGAGGAAGCTGCCACCGAGGAAGCAGAGGCCGAGGAAGAAGAAGTCAGTGAAGAGGAAGCAGTCGAAGGACTCGGTGCTCTCTTCGGTTAGGCCCGCCAGCGGGGCAATGCCCCGGGAAAAGCGATGGAAAACCAAACCGAGGAACCAGCCCCCGACGCCCCGGTAGGCGACGTGCCTGCACCCAGCGTATACGCTGGCCTGACGGTCGTTGAACTCAAAGAGAAGCTGCGCGAGCGCGAACTCCCAGTCTCTGGCACCAAGAATGTGTTGCTGGCGCGACTAGCCGAGACAGAGACGGCCCCGGCAACAGCTGATGAAAAAGGTCCCGACTACTCGAAGCTGTCGCGCCGGGAGCTGAAGCAGCACCGTAAAGCGATTAATGCACTGGCCGAAGAACTACGCCGCAAACGTGATGTGCTGAACCTGGAATCACAGTCTCACGCCGCCGAGCGCGACGTGTTAAACGCGCAGGCCAAGGAACTGATGAATCAGGTCTATGCACACCGTGACCGACGCAACGGACTGAACGTTGAGGTGGGCGAGACGCGGGACGACCTACGCGATCTGAGCCCAAAAGTGGACCAGCTGCGCGAAGATTTCCTGAAAATCAAGCGCTCCCGCTTCGCCGGAAACCACCTGCCGCCTATTCCGAAGCTGAGACGGCAAATAAAAGAGCTGGAGCTAAAGCAAATGACCAGCTCAATGAGCATCAAAAAGGAGCGCGTGTTGGTTGAAAAAATTGGGGCGCTGCAGTCGCAGATTAGCGAGCAGGACGAGCTGCTCGAGACTGATGTCGAGGTCACTGCGGCACGGGATAGCTTCCGACAGGTCGAACAACAGCGCAAGGATTTGCTACGGAGCAAGAAACGCGCGCGTGAAGATGCACAGGTGGAGCACGAATCGATGCGTGACGCGGTGCGAGAGAACCGCAAAACGCGCAAGAGAGCGGATGGTGCTCAGCGCGCCTTCGTGCGCGTCAAGGAGCTGGCAGATGAGGTGCATGCCGAGTACATCGAGCAGCTGCGCGAGCTCTCCGAAATAGACAGGAGACTCGCTGAGCTTCGGCGCGGCACCAGCCAAGTCAGCGTATTCGAGTCGGCAGCCAACGCCGAAGAGCTATTCCGCAAGTTCCTCTCCGGCGACAAGCTTTCGACTGAGCAGCTGATGGTTATACAGAAAGCCGGGATGCTCTGACCGTTAACACGTTATCCGAACTAACACCCCATGGCATCTCGCGGGAAGCCCTCGCTGGTCTCAATTGGGGCATTGATTATCGTCAGCCTGGGCCTCTGCCTCCTGCTTCAGACCACGGAGATAGTGACGACCGACCAGGCCATGGCGCTCTGGCTGACGACAGGGGGGCTCATCTTCGATGGGGTCACTCTCACCCACGGCTGGCAAGCAGGGGCGAGCTTGCTGAAACCGCGGTTTCGCCTTGAAGAGCAGCTGCTGCTCTGGCTCTACGGCGGCCAGATGATGACCGTGGTCGGCCTCGGGACAGGGCTCTACGCATGGGGGATGGAATACAAGGTGGTGGGGGCGCTGGTGCTCGTGCTGTTCGGTCTGGTCGTGCTCTTCAACCACTCCTGCGTCTCGCGCGCCGGACTCGTCCAGTCACTCCGTGACAAGATATAACTGCGGCGGCGACTGCGCGCGCCAGTGGAGGCAGCCAACCCAGTCCTCTGGACGCCGTCGCAGGAACGCCAGCAGGCGAGTCTGCTCTGGCGCTTCATGCAATCGGCGTCGGCGAAGCTCGAGACCTACGCTGATGTCCATCGCTGGTCGCTCGACGCGATGGAGGACTTCTGGGCGCACTTCTGGGAGTTCTCGGGACTGCGCGCCAGCCACGGCTACGACAGCGTGCTCGCCGACGCGACGATGCCGGGCGCGCGCTGGTTCCCCGGCACGCGGCTCAACTACGCCGAGAATTTGCTCGCCGGCGACGCAGGTCGCCTGGCGGTCATCGGCTGCAGCGAAGGGCGCGACGACGAGCAGTTGACGCGAGGTGAGCTGCAGCAGCGGGTCGCCCGCGCGCAGGCCGGCCTGCGCGCGCTGGGACTGCGACACGGGTCCCGTGTAGCGGCGTTCGTGCCGAACTGTGTTGAGACGCTGGTGCTGATGCTCGCCACCACTGCTTCGGGCGGCGTCTGGACTTCCTGCTCGCCCGATTTCGGCGCGCAAGGAGTGGTAGATCGCTTCGGGCAGGTGCGACCGCAGCTACTCATCGTAGCTGACGGCTATCGCTACAATGGCAGGTGCTTTGCGATGGACACAAAGGTGAACGGCGTACTCGAGCAAATTTCTGGCATCGAGCACGTCGTTCGCATCCCGTTCGCCGACGTCCCGAGCGAGCTGGCACACAGCTCGGTCGTTGAATATCCTGACCTACTCCAGAACAATACTGTGGTACCGGAGTTCACGCAAGTGAACTTCAATCATCCGCTCTATATCATGTACTCGTCAGGAACTACCGGGCCACCCAAGTCAATCGTGCATGGCACCGGAGGGACGCTACTGCAGCACCTGAAGGAGCACCAACTACAGTGTGACCTGCAGCCTGGGCACCGTCTGTTCTGGTTCACCACCTGTGGATGGATGATGTGGAACTGGCTCGTCAGTGCGCTCGCTTCACGGGCTACTATCGTACTCTACGACGGCAGCCCCGGACATCCCGACCTCGGTGCGATGTGGCGGCTGGCAGAGCGCACTGGCATCACCCACTTTGGCACCTCACCCAAATTTCTATCGGCGTGCGCTGACGCTGGATTGGTACCGCGCGACGAAGCCGATTTACAGCAGTTTCGCGCGCTGCTCTCGACCGGCGCGCCACTGGTGCCGGAGCAGTTTGACTGGGTTTATCAGAATGTTCACGACGACCTCCACCTCGCTTCGATTTCAGGCGGCACCGACATCATCGGCTGCTTCCTCGGCGGCAACCCGCTCTCGCCAGTGCGGCGGGGCGAGCTGCAATGCGCGCAGCTGGGGATGGATGTGCAGGCATGGTCACCAGACGGTGAGCAGTTGACAGGAGAGTGCGGCGAGCTGGTATGCACGCGCCCATTTCCATCGCTGCCGACTGGATTCTGGGACGATCCGGACGGCGCGAAGTATCGCGCCGCCTATTTCGGGGATTTTCCCAAAGTATGGACCCATGGCGACTTTGTCGAGATAACTGCAGCGGGTGGCGCCACCATCTACGGCCGCAGCGACACTACGCTCAACCCAGGTGGTGTACGCATTGGCACTGCTGAGATTTACCGTGCGGTCGAGAACCTGCCCGAAATCGCCGATACCATCGTTGTCGGTCGCCCGGTCGCAGGCGATATCGATATTGTGCTCTGCGTGAAAATGGCTCAAGGCGCCACCTTCAGTGATGTTCTCGCCGACCAAATATGCCAGGCAATTCGCAGCGCTACCACGCCGCGGCACGTCCCGCGTCACGTATTGCCAGTCACTGATATTCCCTACACCATCTCAGGCAAAAAGGTTGAAAAAGCGGTGCTCGCCGCTGTTACCGGCCGGCCTGTGCAGAACCGTGACGCGCTCGCCAACCCAGAGTCGCTCGCAGAATACGAGGCGCTAGATTTCGGTGATGAGTAAGGCGAGGCGAGGTCAGCTGCAACCTGTCGTCGCGCCGCAGCCAGTACACTTGAAACAGTTACCGTTGGGGACTAGCATGAACTGGCCGCAATCAGGGCACGGATCTCCCGAGAAGCCCATGCGAACAGCTTCTGTAACAATTGCCTGTAGTGAATTACCTTTTACGTCCGATGTTAGCGATCCTGTCTCGAGAGCTAGGGCTGGCGAATTGCCCATGTCATCAAGTGTCATCTGAATTTCGTGCTGGTCTCCCGACGCCTCACCGTGGGGGGAGCGGCCGATTGACGCTTCTTCCAGCTCGTCCTCCGCCACCGAACGCAGCGCGTCGGGGCGCAAATCCTCCTCCGTGACGCCGTGACCTAGGTCACTGCGGCCGAGGTAGTTGATAGCCAGTTCGCGGAACAGATAGTCAACAATCGAGGTCGCCATCTTGATGCGGTCGTTACCTTGCACTGGTCCCAGTGGCTCGAAGCGCGAGAAGACAAACGCGTCGACGAACTCCTCCAGTGGAACGCCGTGCTGTAGTCCTAGACTGATAGCAACTGCGAAGCAGTTCATCAGACTGCGGAAGGCGGCGCCCTCCTTTGCCATGTCAATGAATATTTCTCCTAGACTGCCATCTTCGTATTGTCCGGTGTGGAGGTAGACTGTGTGGCCGCCAATCTTTGCCTTCTGGATGTAACCTGTACGGCGCTCAGGCAGCCGCCGCCGCTGCGCGATGTAGCGGGTCACGACCTTGCGCGCAATTTGATGCGCATTGGGGCCCGGCAATGCCTCGGCCATAATTTCAGTCGCCTTCTCGGCTGAGACAATGCCCTCAGCGAGAAACTCTTCTTCCTCCTCGACTAGAGCGACTGCTAGACTGGTGCCCGACATCAGTGGCTGGCTCAGCTTAGAGCCGTCACGGTAAAGCGCGATTGACTTGTTCATTGTGCGCCATGACTCTTCGTATGCCTGACTGATTTCAGTCACTGTTGCTTCGTGAGGCATGTTAATCGTCTTCGAGATAGCGCCGGAGATGAACGGCTGTGCGGCCGCCATGATACGGACGTGTGCATGCCACGAGATGGAGCGGGTACCATATTGTCCGCATTTGTTGGCGCAATCGAAGACTGCAAGGTGTGTGTCCTTGAAGTACGGTGCCCCCTCAAGTGTTAGCCTTCCAAAGGTATAGTCGTCGGCCGCCTGCACCTCTTCAGGTTCGTATCCGAGATGCTCTAATAAGTTAAAACGCAGGTCATTTACCTGCTCCCTCGCGACGGCTAGTTTTTCACGGCAATATTCCTCGCCGACGTGCAGTGGTGTTACCAACATCCTCAACGATGAAGTTGTTGGAATATCCTTCTCGAGCCGGTCGATAATCTCGCCTGAGAGCCCCTTGCGCTTTAATGATTCGCGGTTGACACTAGGTGCACCTTCCAAAGTGCCATTCCCAAGCACGTAGCGAATAATCTCATCGCACTGCGTCTCATCGTAACCGAGTCGCTCCAGCGCTAGTGGAACTGACTGATTGATAATTCGTAGGGTCCCGCCACCTGCTAGTGTCTTGAGCTTAACCAACGCGAAGTCAGGCTCTATGCCAGTGGTGTCACAGTCCATCTGTATGCCAATGGTACCTGTTGGCGCAATCACAGTCACTTGTGCATTACGGTAGCCGTGTTGTTCACCCAGGGAAACGGCCTCGTCCCATACCTCACGGGCGCTGTTGAGAAGGTATTCTGGGCAGTAGGCAGAATCTATTGCAAGTGGTTTCACAGTCAAATCCTCGTATTCGTCGCTCGAGGCGTTGTACGCTGCGCGCCGGTGGTTCCGCATCACTCGCAGCATGCAATCACGGTTGTGCTCGTAGCGTGGGAAAGGGGCCTTGACGCGAGCCATCTCGGCCGATGTGGTGTAGCTCCCTCCGCCTAGGATAGCAGTCAGTGCGCCACAAATGGCGAACGCACGCTCGTCGTCATAGGGAATCCCCATGCGCATCAGCAGTGAGCCCATGTTGGCATATCCAAGACCCAGAGTGCGATATTCGTAGCTACGTCGTGCAATAGCCTCGGACGGGAACTGCGCCATCAGCACACTAATCTCGAGTACAACAGTCCAGAGTCGAATGGCATGTCGATACTCATCCAGCCTTACCATACTCTCTTTTCCATCGTAAAACGCACCGAGGTTTAGCGACGCGAGGTTGCACGCCGTATCGTCCAGGAACATATATTCCGAGCAGGGATTCGATCCACGGATTGGTCCGTCTGGCGCGCAGGTGTGCCACTCGTTAATGGTGGTATCGAATTGGATCCCAGGATCGGCGCAGGACCAAGCAGCCTGCGATATCTGTTCCCACAGCTCCCGCGCAGGTAATTTTCGACACGGCTCCGGTTCGCGCCCTTCGGCAGCGGCAGTCTCCATTTCGGTACGCCAGTAGAGTTTCCATTCACCATTGGAAAGCGCAGCCTCCATAAATTCGTTGGAGGCCCGGACTGAGTTGTTACTGTTCTGTCCCGAGACTGTGCCGTATGCCTCACCTTCCCACTCGGTATCGAAGGTGGCTACCTTCAGCTGGTTCCACCCCTGTTCACCCAATTCGAGCACGCGGGCCACTAGTGTTTCAGGAACGTGGTCGTTTAGTGCAGAGCGCACTGCTCGCGCCAGAGGCGGGTTCAGTTTCTGATCAAACTTTTCTTCTGTGTCTGGATGCGCCTCAATCGCGGCTAGAATTTCGTTAGCATGGTTCTGTAACTGGCGCGAACCGGCGACTAGTGCCGCCACTTTTTCCTCCTCGGAGACTTTCCAGTTGATGAATTTTTCTATGTCAGGATGGTCCATATCGAGACAGACCATCTTGGCCGCGCGCCGCGTCGTACCACCCGATTTAATTGCCCCAGCAGCGCGGTCTCCAATCTTCAAGAATGACATTAGACCCGAAGAGCAACCTCCGCCCGAGAGTGGTTCCTCGTCCCCACGGATTGCCGAGAAGTTTGATCCAGTGCCCGAACCGAACTTGAAGAGCCGAGCTTCACGCGTCCAGAGGTCCATGATGCCACCCTCATTCACCAAATCATCGCTAACTGACTGAATGAAGCAAGCATGAGGCTGGGGATGCTCGTAAGCATTGGTCGAACGTTCTAGTTCTCCCGATTCCGGGTCAACAAAGTAGTGCCCCTGTGCGGGGCCTTCAATTCCGTAGGCCCAATTGAGGCCAGTGTTGAACCACTGTGGTGAGTTAGGTGATGCAATTTGTGCCGCTAGCATATAGCACAGTTCATCATAGAAAGCACGTGCATCAGCTTCTGTCGCGAAATAACTGTGTTTCCACCCCCAGTAAGTCCAAGTTCCTGCCAAGCGACGGAATAACTGTCGACCGTCTTTCTCGCTGCAAGACCGATTTTCGGTTGTCGATTTAGCGAGTGCCTTTGTGTCTGGTATGGACCGATACAGCCATTTCGGTACCTCCTTCTCTGCTACCGACTTCAGTTTGCGCGGAATGCCTGCCTTGCGGAAATATTTCTGCGCTAGGACGTTGGCCGCAGTCTGGCTATAGTTAGTGGGCAGGTTGACATCCTGCATCTCGAATGCTATTGTGCCGTCGTAATTTCGAATTACAGTATCACGTTTTTTCCATTCGAGTAAATCGAACGGTTCAACTCCTTGTTCGGTAAAAAGCCTCTCGATTCCGAGTCCTTTGGGGTTGGCGGGCATTAAGCACCTCCTAGGGGCATCCAAATAATCATCTCATACGAACACAAGAGCATGGGCTCGAGGCATTCTGCCTGCTAGATATAAGCGTTGCACAAACTGTATTTTTCACAGTTTATTATAAAAAACGATCACTGTTCCACCTGTTTTTGTTAAAAAAGGAGGTGGAACCTTACAAAAACAGCATGGTGATTCCACTATTCTCATCCGTTTTCTACCTTGGAAATGGCATTCGTCAAAAAGCCTTATAAGTTGCTTTTAAAGGTAGCTCAACTGGCGCCTGTAGTCTCGCGCCAGTCAATACCTACAGTACGCCGGCCTAACTTGCAGACTGGGGGAAAGATACGCTTGTGGATCGAGCGCTGTAGCAGCGTCTCGACGCACCCCACATCAGCCTCGGAAACGTGACTGCGTGCCGCCACCCGCGCCTGCGAATCATGCCGTTCCAGCCCTGCTAGCACCTGATCGAGTTGTACATACGGCAGTCCCAGTTCCTGCTCGTCGGTCTGACCTTCCCAGAGCTCGGCTGTGGGGGTGCGTTCACGAATTGCTTTGGGCACTTCCAGTTCGGCGGCGAGTACCCTCACCTGACTTTTATAGAGGTCGCCGAGAGGAAGTAGATCGGCCCCGCCGTCGCCCCACTTGGTGTAGTAGCCAGTTAACAGCTCCGACTTGTTAGATGTTCCCAGTACCAGTGCCCCCCGTTCAGCAGCGGCGGCATAGAGCAGTGCCATACGAAGACGGGCGCGCAGGTTACCTTCTTGTTCGCGAGATTCGAAATAGGGCGCCACACCCGCAAATGCGATCGCTAGTGGCGTAATGTCTACTTCCCGTGTTTCTACCTCCAATGCGGTTGCATGGGTAGAAGCCATTTCAGTTGATACCGTGTCGCCATAGGGTAGTAAAAGCCCGTATACTGCCTTGGGCCCCAGCGCTTCTGCCGCGATTGCCAGCGCAGTTGCCGAATCGATACCGCCCGAGAGACCAAGCACCACACCACTGGCGCTGGCATCAGCTACGCGATGCTGTATGAAACCGGCTATAATGTTACGGCAATCTTTGGGAAGACGCATAAATATCAGAAAAGTAGGGGGGCACTGAGACTTCAAATCCCCCTACTCAAACGCAGCCCCATAAAAATTGCGATTCCCCCCATAAAAAGGGCTGAGAAGAATAGTGCAATCGATCCGTTTGACCAACCCGAACCATCGCCCGGCTGCCGCTCACTTGCAACTTCCAGCTCCAGTGCAAAGACGTTATTGTTCTCGTATCGCTCTGCTACAGAATTTTCAGAGTCAACTACAACATAGATTGTGTGATTGCCTGCAGTGGCGGTCCATTCTTGCCGTAGTTCGTAATCAACTCCTTCGAATGCTTCGCCCAGTTCCAATGATCCAAGATAGCCTGATTCACTCTGTTCGTCAATGTAGAATGTTACTAGGAATGCTTGCTCGGCACCCCACCCTTCCCCTTCGAGGGTAATTCCAATAAGTGCATTAAGTGTAACCTCCTGTCCTGGCACGGGGTTGTTGTCAGAGAGCAATAAATCACTGATGAACAAGTCCACTGGCGGCGCATCAGCAACGTGTAGCGTCTCTTCCAACCTCGCTTCATTCCCAGACGAGTCACGTACAATAAGATGCAGTTGATAGTTACCACCCTCTGCATAGGTGTGTTCTACAATCATCCCAGTTTCGATTTCGCCGTCACCAAAATGCCATTCATATTCCAGGAATGCTGGCATATCCAAGTTATCACGAGTCAGGCTAGCATCCAGCCTGAGCGGTACCAGTGCCATTGCTTCGCCATGAACCGCCTGTGTACCTTGTAGGTAGTGGTAACTAATGACAGGTTCTGGTGGCATAGTATCGGCTACCATGATGCTCATTTCGGAGCTGCTACTGTGGCCGGCCGCGTCGGTAACTGTGAGGATTACCGGTAGTTCACCCATATCATTGAACTGTAGCCTTAGTTGTTGCCCCTCGTCTAGCACCTCAGCGTCACCAGGAATGACAATCTCACCCCTCATCACCAGCACTCTCCTCGAGCCGAATTCCCAATACCAGGTAACTATGCTCGATTCCAAGTCGCTAGATTTGGACCCATCGAGCGTAACAACAGTAATCCCACCAATTATGTTGGTACCGTTGTATGGCTCCCCGTCAGCCAGAACCGTGAAATTACTCACCGGATAGGTAGCGTCGTGAATCGTAAGCTGGACAGGTCCGAACTCGAACTGGTCTTCCTGACGGTCCATGTTATCTAATAGTGTCACAACGAAGTAGTAGCTCCCCGAGACGCTTGGGCTCCATTCAATATCGTAGGAGAATTCTTCGGTCGCGTAGATTGAATGTGGCACAGTCACATTTCCAACTGGCCCTATGCCATCTGTAGTGACTAGTACGACTGTCGCGTCAATCATGCAGTGACAGCCAGTTTGTGGATCATAGCTAACGGTTAGTGTTTCATCCAGAGTGTCACCGCTTAGGTCATAGACGGCAAAGCTCCAGGTTAGGAACCATTCGGGTGCGTCTCCCTCTCCCTGCGCTACTAAGGCAATCGGTTCCTTGACCTCCGCAGTCTCACGTTCAATGGCTTCTGAATCTAACAAACGCAGAGTGAAGGTGTAGTTTCCTGTTAGGTCACAAGTCCAATTCAGGCTGAAGTGATCAAGTGACTGTCCCAATACGTAGTGGATAGCACTGGTGCTATCGTAAAACTCGCCCGTGTTGTCAAATACATCCAGAAAGACATGCACCTCTGCGGCTCCAGCGCTGGTGTCTGGGTCGTAATTGAACTGGATTTCATCCAGCTCGGTGTCACCATCACTGTCAATTGCTTCGTATGACCAGCTGTATAGCCAGACGGTTGAGTGCCCCTCCCCCTGTGGCACAAGGTAGACTGTGTCAATAATAGTCAAGTC
>PCCI01000036.1 GCA_002731655.1 Methanobacteriota archaeon
CGGTGCCGTCGTAGCTCAGTTGGTCAGAGCACCCGGCTGTTAACCGGGCGGTCAGCGGTTCGAATCCGCTCGACGGCGCCACGCACGCACGGGCCCGTAGCTTAGTCCGGTTAGAGCGCTCGGCTCATAACCGAGTGGTCGCCAGTTCGAATCTGGTCGGGCCCACCATCTACCTGCGATGCCGGTGGAGGCGGCTAATGACGGCACCTATTCGGTATAGGCGGATTCACCGTGAAGAGCCTCGTCCAAATTCCGCTCGCTCTCCTCGCTTACTCTCACGGGTGTGATCTTGTCGATTCCCCAGAGCATGCCGTAGGTGACCACGAAGGCCCAGACACAGGCCAGGGCCAGTCCGGCCAATTGCACTAGGAAGAAGTTAGAATCACCATAATAGAGACCGTCTTGCCCATTGATATTCTCCGAGGCCAGAACGCCCAGCAGAATGATTCCCAAGGCCCCGCCAACGCCGTGAACACCCCAGACGTCGAGAGCATCGTCCAGTTCCAGATTCTTTCGCAGAACCACGGCGAAGTAACAGACCACGCCAGCTGCCACCCCGATGAGCATGGCACTTTGGGGACTGACGAAGCCGGCCGCGGGTGTAATGGTGGCCAATCCGGCGATCATGCCGATGAGCATCTCCACGAATGACGGTTTTCCGTCATAGTGCCAAGCCAGGAGCAGCCAGGTTGTGGCTGCAAAAGCAGCCGCTATCTGCGTGTTGATGAGGGCGACCGCGGTGATTACGTCCACTGCATACTGGCTACCGGCATTGAAACCGAACCAGCCGAACCAGAGCAGCGCCGCTCCCAAGGCGACGAAGGGAACGTTATGGGTGCCAGTATCATGCACTTTCCTGCTCCCCACGAATATGACGCTGGCCAGAGCCGCCATGCCCGCTAACGCGTGCACCACTATACCACCGGCGAAATCCAGCACGCCCTGGTCATGATTATGACTCCCGGGCTGGCTTTCTTCTACGGAGGTCTGGTGAGCAGGAAAAACGTCCTGACCATAATGATGCAGTCCTATGTATCCATGGGTGTCACGACCATCCTCTGGGTTACTGTGGGGTATTCGCTCTGCTTCAGCGGCGATACTGGGGGAATCATTGGGAACCTGGATAATGCCTTTCTGATGGGCATCAAACCGACCGACTTATACGGCGGTGCCGACGGCACCATTCCGTTATTGTTGTTCGTCGTCTACCAGTTGATGTTCGCCATTATCACTCCGGCGCTCATCACCGGGGCCTTTGCCAACCGGGTCACTTTCAAGGCCTACCTGATTTTCCTGGTGGGCTGGCAGTTGTTCGTCTACTTCCCCTTCGTCCACATGATCTGGGGCGGGGGCATTCTGTACGACTGGGGTGGTTGCTACGAGCATGAAGGCCGGATCGCCGGTGTTGTCTAAACTCAGGGGCCACACAGCGAAGTGATATATTTAATTATATGGGAACTGGTGCGACGGAGGGTGCCCAAGTCCTATAGGTCGTTCAGGTCGCCGAACTCCCTGTTCAGCAATGGTCGCGGGCGCAGCGCGGTTGCAGCACCGCTCGGCTTTAGAGCTTTCCCAGCGCCGCCCGCCGCCGCGCTGCTTCCTCCGCCGAGAGCGCCAGCAGCGCACTCGTACCGAGCCCCTCGACCGTCGCCGACGCCAGCGCAGCTCCGTGATGCAGTGCCTCGACCAGATTATCGCCGTCCAGATTGCGCTCAGCCAGCCAGCCGCACGCCGCGCCGGCGAAGGTGTCGCCAGCGCCAGTGGGATCGATGAATTGCCGTGCGGGGTGCGCCGGAATCCGGGCGTTCCCGTCGGCGTGGAACAGTGTCGCGCCCTTCGCACCGCGCTTGATGACGACGAAGCGCGGCCCCGCGGCGAGCAGCGCCGCGCCCGCCGCGTCGAGTGAAGCGGTGCCGGTGAAGGCAAGCGCTTCGGCGTCGTTGAGGAACAGCAGGTCGGTCTGCGCGACAACTTTCTCGAGCGCGTCGCGTTGAATCTCAATCCAGAGGTTCATCGAGTCGGTAGCGACCCAGCCCGCTTGCACCTGCTCGAGGAGGCGCAGCTGGATGGAGGGGTCGTTGTTGCAGAGCAGTAGCCCCGTCGGCTGGCGCCACTCCGCGGGAACGTTCCAGTTGAACGCTTCCAAGATTTCGACGCGCGTCTGGTGCGTGATGGCCTGCGCCATGTCGCCGCGGTATTCTCCCGACCAGTGGAAGCTGCGCTCCGCCAGCCGCGGCACTCCATCGAGCGCGACGCCTCGCTCGCGCAGCGCTGCTAGTGTATGCGGCGGGAAGTCGATGCCGGCGGGGCCGACTAGCCCCGGCTGGGTGAAGAAGCTCGCCGCGACCGACGAGTAGATGCCGGCGCCGCCCACGATGGCTTCGCCGCTGGCGTGCGGCGTCTTTAGGTCATCGAGCGCTAGGATGCCGCCAACCAGTAGCTTCAATCGATGACCACCTTCGCACCCTCGACGTGCACCTGGAGCAGGATATCGATATCGACCCCCAGCTCGGCCGAGAGCTCTGCCGGGTCAACCTTGCTGAAGACAATCAGCACCTGGTCGATAGTCGCCCCCGCGGCGCGCAGCGCGCTGCACATCGCGCGCAGCGTCCCGCCGGTCGAGAGCACGTCGTCGACGATGGTCACCCGCCGCCCTTCCACGGGCGCGTTGAGGTGTAGCTCGGCACCGCCGTAGCCGGTCTTTTGCGTCACGACCCGCTCGCCCGGAAGGCCATACGCGCGCTTGCGCAGCGTCGTGTAGGGCAGCCCGGTGCGCAACGTGACGGCGGCTGTCAGCGGCAGCCCAATGGCTTCTGCCGTGACGAGAATTTCGCTCCCTTCTGGAACTCGCGCAGCGAGTGCCGCTGCCGCCTCGTCGAGGATGGCTGCCTCGACCAGCGGCACCCCGTCGGAGAGCGGGTGGACGAAGTACTGGTACTCGCCCTTGGAGACAATCAGCGAGTCGGCCAGCGAAGCGCGCAACAGCTTCAGTTCATCCATGGCCGCGCCACGCCACAACCGTATTTGCGTCTGGTGCCGCTTTAAACCGGCAGCCGCGTGCCGCCAGCGTGGCGACCTCCCGCAAGGTGATGCTGCTTTTCACGGTCGAGAACCTCAATGCCATCCTGGGGTGGGTTGCCATCATGCTGGTCGCGCGCCGCATGGGCGCAGGCGTGCTGGGGGAGCTCGGCTACGCGCTCTCGCTCGTTGGGGGCTTCACCTTCATCGCCTTCATGGGCTACCGCATGGCGCACGTCAAGCGCGTCTCCGAAGGCATGGACCTCGGCAAGTGCACCGGCACATTCCTCGCCGTGCGGGTGGGCCTGCTGGCGCTGATGCTGGCGGTATTTGGCCTCGCGTACTGGGTCTGGACCGGGCTGCTCGGCAAGCAGCTCTACGACATCCGGACCGAGGGGATGCTCGGGACCATCCTCGCCTACTACGTCGTCTTTCTGCTGACGGGGGTGATGGTCGCCACCTTCACGGGTCGGCAGGAGGGCGCGCGCGTCGCGGTGCCGAACCTGCTCGGCACCTCGCTGCGGTCGCTGCTGATGATTTTTGCCGCACTCTCGGGGCTGGGTGTAATCTGGCTGGCGCGCTCGTACCTGTTGGGGGCGCTGGTGATTGCACTGGTTTCGCTCTGGTATTTCCGTGATTACCCGGTTTCGCGACCTGACCGCGAAACCTTCCGTTCCTACTCGACCTACGCGCTACCGGTCGCCATCACCTCCATCTTCGCGGTGCTGCGGACGCACCTCGACAAGCTGCTGATTGGCATTTTCTGGGCCGCCGAGGACGTTGGGCTCTATTTCGGCGTCCAGCGCATCGCGCTCTTTATCGGGGCGCTGGCGCTCTCGCTGGAGGGGATGCTGCTGCCGTCGGTCTCGCAGCTCCACGCTCGCGGCGGAACGCAGGCGGCCGCCAGCAGCATCATCCGCGCCGAGCGGTACACCGCGCTGATCGCGATTCCCGTCGTGCTGCTGACTGTTATCTGGGCCGAGGAGGTAATTCTGGTCTTCATCAGCCGCGAGTTCCTCCCCGCGACGCGCGTCCTGCAACTGCTAGCGCTGGTGGCGCTGGTGCGCATCCTGAACCGCCCCTGGTCAATCGCGCTGCGCGGTGCCGACATGCCGACGCTGACGACGCGCGTCAACCTCGCCACCGGCACGCTCTCGGTGTTGCTGATGCTGGTCCTCGTTCCGCGGGAAATTCCGCAGTTCGGCCTCGATGATTTGCCGGGGATGGGCGGCGAAGGCGCCGCGCTGGCGCTGCTCGGACCGGAGCTGCTGGCGGGCGTCTGGCTGCGCTGGTATTGCTACCGTGAGCTGGCGCTGCCGCCCTCGCGGCAGGTGCTGCGGCAGCTGGCGGCAGCGCTGCTGGTGGCGGCGCTCTTCTGGCAGCTTGACCCGCTGCTGCTGGTCGAGCGCTGGTTCGAGCTCTTCGGCCTCGCAGCGTTGGGCGGGCTGCTTTACTACAGCCTGCTGGCGGTCATCGGCGGACTGAAGTGGGCGGACATCCACTTCGCGTGGGACGTCCTCAACCCCGGCGCGATGGGGCGCTACCTGCGCGACGAGCTAAGGCGCTAGCGACGCGAGCAGCTCCGCCATGCGGGGCCGTGCGCCGAGCCGCTCCAGCAGCGCCTCGCGCTCTCCGGTCGCCTGACGGGTACGTTCCTCCGCATCGAGTGCGTAGTGTTTGACAAGTCGCTGGCGAAACTCTGTTGCGGAGCTGAAGAGCCCGTCGGGCGGCACCACTTCCTCCGCGCCAGCCCAGCCGCGGCTCAGCGCGCGGCAGCCGCTGGCGACTCCTTCAACCAGCGAGGTCTGCAGCCCCTCGGCCTGCGAGTTAGAGACGATGAGGTCGAGCGAATGGTACCACGCTTGCAGGTCGGGGACGAATCCCTCCAGCGTCACCCGTTCGCCGAGGCCGGCCACCGCGATGGTTTCCTCGACGCGCTGCCGGTAGCGCGCGTCGGGCGTCCCGCCTGCAATCGAGAGGCTCAGCTCAGGCAGCTCGTCGGCGATCGCCGCGAAGAATTCGACCGCTTCGCGGACGCCCTTGCGCGGGATGACCTGCCCCAGCATCCCCAGCCGGTGTGTCGCACCTCTATCGCGCGTGCTGAATTTCGCGAAGTCGATATTTTCGTAAACGACCGCGGTCTGCCCGCCGTAGTCAGGGACTGCGGCGCGGAATGCGCGCTCCATCGCGTTGCTGACGAAGAGCACCAGCGCGACATTGTCCCAGTTGACGTGGTCGGCGTGCCGCTCGAGCTCGTAGCGGTGCATACGCGTCGCCAGCTTCGCGCGTCCGGGGTGGTGGCTCAGCCACTCGAGGTAGTGGGTGGCCCACTCGCAGAAGACGACGTCAGCCCACTTGGCCAGCGGCGGCAGTTCGCGGCTGCGCAACCGGCGGTTGCGCAGCCCCGCCAGCAGGTCGCGCGGGCCACGGATGCGCGGCGGCGGTTTCGGCGGATTGAGGACGCGCAGGTTGAATTGCTGTTCCCACGTGGGGAGCAGGTGCTGCAGGAAGTGCAGGTCGTCCGAGACCAGCGCCAGCTGCGCCATCAACCGCTCCCGTAAGCTATCTTTCCGGCGTTCGCGAGCGCCTCGGCAATCAGCCGCTCCTCATCGGCGCCCCCCTCGAAGAGCGGCGCCGCGCCGTGCAGGAAATCGGCCGCCGGCTGCATCCGTTTCTGCAGGAAATCTTCCTCGTCGTTCACCGACCGCAGCCGCCGTGCGAGGTCGCCCAGCTCAAGCTCCGGCAGCGGCGCCAGCACGTGGAACGTGCCGAGCGGCACCGGCGCGTCGGCGACCGGGATTCCCAGCTCATCGGGGCGGTAGCGGTTGTGGAGGCCGGTCTTGGTCAGGTATTCGACCGACTCCCAGCCGCCGCGCAGCGGCCCCTTGTTCCAGGGGCGGTGTAGTGCGCCCTGCGCGCGGCGGTTCCACCAGCTGAGCCAGTGGTAGCGCGCCGGCCGGAACGCACGCTTCACCAGCCAGGGGTGCTGCTCGAAGTTGTAGCCGAACAGGTTGAGCCGCAGCAGGCAGGGATGGATGCGCCCTTCGCGGTCGATGACGACCTTGTCGTCGCCGAGGTAGCGCCCCCCGTCGCGCAGCGTGCCGAGCAGCGAGCTGGTCTTGCCGGCGTGCGCCCAGCCGCAGAACACTTTGGCGCGCCCGTCGACCTCGGCCGCCGAGGCGTGGAGCAGCGCCTTCCCCTCACGGCACAGGTGGCGGCGCAGCAGCGGCGGGAAGAGCGTGTTGAAGAGGAACGCCGGCGGCATTTCCGGCTCGAACTCGACTACCGTGCGGTCACCCATCACCAGCGGCAGCGAGGCGCGGGCGCCGTTCCACGCGCGCACCAGCATGCGGTCGCCGTCGAGAGTGAATTGCGGTGCGCCCTTGACGAATTTGAGCCGGGCGCGGTCGGGCGACCCTACCGCGCCGCCCCCGCCGCTGAGCACGGCGGTCTCGCGGAAGAAAATCTCCTGTCGCTCGCCACCGGCGTCGGCTCCGTGCGGGAGCAGTTCAGCGTCGAAGTGCGCGGCAGCGGCGGTGCTTTCAGACTCGAGGGCGACCCGGAGTCCGTCGAAAAGCGTGTAGGATTTCAACTGTTTTGCATTCGCTCCGATTATAAAGGGCTGTGGCCCTGAAACATCGTGCTGCCAAACCTGTTCCTCGCCGGCTTCCCCAAGGCGGGCACGACCTCGCTCTTCAGCTGGCTCGCTGCGCATCCCGAAGTATGCAGCGCGCGCCCCAAGGAGCCAGGCCACTTCCTGCCGCTGCGCTGGGGCGCCCCGCTCCCGCCGCCGGATTACGCGCGCAACTTCACGCACGCGCGGAGTGAGCGGTGGAGGCTCGACGGCACCCCCGGCCACGCCTACGGCGGCGGCGCGATCGCTGAAGCTATCCGCGAGGCGTCGCCCGACGCGCGTGTCATCCTGCTGCTGCGCGACCCCATCGGGCGTGCCTTCTCGTATTACCGCTACCGGCAGTCGCAGGGTCGTCTGATGGGAGTCGACTTTGGCGACTATGTCGAGCGCTGCCTCGCGCTCTCGGAGGCGGAGCTGAGGCGGCGTGAAAACCAGGATCTGTTTGGCGTCGCGGGCGGCTGCTACGCGCGCTGGCTGTCGGATTGGCAGGTAGCTTTCGGCGACGCGCTGCGGGTCGAGTTCTTTGACACGCTGGTCGCCGACCCGGCAGCGCTGCTCACGGGCATCTGCGACTGGCTGGGCCTCGACGCGGGCGAAATCCTGCGCTCGCAGACCGGCGCCGAGAACGTCTCGTTGCTCTACCGCAGCCGCGCGGTGCAGCGGCTGGCGATTGCGGTCGACCATGGCTTCGCGCCGTTCTGGCGCTGGGCGCCGTGGAGCAAGCGGCTGCTCTCCGGTGCGCACCGGATGCTGAACGCCAAGCCGCACCCCGCGGTGCTCGACGACGCGAGCCGGCGCCGGCTCGAGGAATATTACGCGCCGCACAACCGCGCGCTGGTGCAGCAGTTAAGCGACCGCGAGCTGCCGGGGTGGCTCGCATGACCCACTACGACGTCTTCAACGGCGACGCTGACGGCATCTGTGCGCTGCAACAGCTGCGGCTGGCGCGCTCCCGCACGTCGACGCTCGTGACGGGAGTCAAGCGCGACAACGCGCTGCTGGCGCGCGTCAACGCGGGTGAGGGTGACACGGTAACAGTGCTCGATGTTTCCTACCGCCGCAACGGTGACGACGTCAAGCGGCTGCTCGCTGCCGGCGCGCGCATCCGCTACATCGACCACCACGACCCGGGCGCCGTCGCCGAGCATTCACGGCTCGAGGTGCACATCGACACCGCGCCGCGGATGACTACTGGGTTGATTGTCGACCGGCTGTTGGTCGGCGCGCACCATCGCTGGGCCATCGTCTCAGCGTTCGGTGACAACCACCTGCGGCTCGCGACGCGGCTCTGCGCCGACGCGGGGCTCGCGCCCGGCGAGACCGAGGTGCTACGGCGGCTCGGCATCGCACTAAATTATAACAGCTACGGCCTGCGCGTCGTCGACCTGCATGTCGCGCCCGATGCGCTCTACCGCGAGCTGGCGCCGTTCGCCGACCCGCTGGAGTTCGCGCGCCAGCCGCTCCCCGGCGAGTTGTGGGAGCGCTACCACACTGATATCGCCAGCGCCGAAAGAACCGAACCCTTGCTTGATACGCAGACCGTAGCTGCGTGGCAGCTGCCCGCCGAAAAATGGGCCCAGCGCATAGTTGGACCACTGGGGAACCAACTGGCTCAGGCACAGCGCCAGCGCGCACACGCGGTGCTGGTCAAGAACGGCGACGGCAGCTTGCGCGTTTCGCTGCGCGCGCCGCTCGAAGCGCCGGAGGGCGCCGGCACACTCTGCGCGCGGTTCGGCGGCGGCGGCCGGCCCAAGGCGGCCGGCATCGATGCGCTGCCCGACGGGGAGCTCGCGGGATTTCTCGAGGCGTTCCGCGCCGCTTATCGCTAAAACAGGGTGTCCCCCGGTCGTAACGGGCACCATCATTAGTCCGGGCCCTGACCCTGACCGGGCGACGTGTGCGACGCCTGGGTTGTCCCATCCATCACGAATCAGGCGGGGACCCTAGAGGCGTCATTTATGCGGCCGTTTGCACTCCACTTCATGTGTCGGCAGAGCCTTCGACAGCCGCCCGTTTCCATTGGCTGTAGCATATAATGGCTTCGGTTTTCCAGCGTCGCGCTTTAATCCGGGGGTGGATGGCGCCGCGTGTCCGATGACGAGGCGGAGCTGAAGCAGCTCGTGGATACGCTGGCGAAGGTCGAGCAGCAGGTGCGCGCGTGGGAGGCGCAGCTCGAGACGCTCGCCGCGGTGCGCGCCGAAATCTGGCAGGCGCGCACGACGCTAGACGGGCTGCAGGAAGAGCCCGAAGGGCGCGAGATGCTGGTCCCGGTCGGCTACAACACTTCGCTCTTCGCGACCCTCGGCTCGCAGGAGCGGGTGCTGACTGGGCTCGGCTCGCGCGTCTACATGGAGGCGCCACTCGAGCAGGCGCTCGAGCGGCTCCAGTCGCGGCTGGATGAGGTCGAGAAGGCGACGCGCGACTACCGCGAGTCGCTGGCGCAGTTACAGCAGCAGCACGCGCAGCTGCGCGAACGCGCCGAGGCGCTCTATGCGAAGGCCGAGGCGGCGAAGGAGGTCGGCTCCGACTTCCTGCTCCCGGGAGGTCGCTGATGTTCAAGTCGCTGCGCGACCGCTTCCGGCGCGCTGGCAAGCAGGCGGAAGCCGAAATCGAGCCGCAGCTAGACCTGAGCTACGAGGCGTATCGCCCCGAAGAGCGCGAGAAGGGCGCCGTGGTGCAGGCGAAGCATCTCGAGAACGTCATGTGGGAGCTGGAGCTGGCGCTGCTCGAGAGCGACGTCGCGATGGAGGCGGTCGAGGCGCTAAAGGCGAAGCTGCAGCAGCGGCTGGTCGGCCTGCGCGTCGCCTCACGGGGCGAAATCGCACCGACCATCGAGAAAGCCCTCAAGGCGAGCCTCGTCGAGCTGCTCTCGCTCGAGAGCTTCGACCCGCAACGGCTGCTCGCCCGCGGCGACGGCCCGCTGGTAATCGCCTTCGTCGGAGTGAACGGTACCGGCAAGACGACGACCATCGCGCGGCTGGCGCACTGGCTGCAGGGGCAGGGGCGCAGCGTCGTCCTCGCGGCGGCCGATACGTTCCGCGCCGGCGCCATCGAGCAGCTGGAAATCCATGCTAACAAGCTGGGGTGCAAGTTCATCGCGCACCAGTCTGGCGGCGACCCGGCCGCCGTCGCGTTCGACGCGGTCGCACACGCGAAGGCGAAGCACCGCGACGTGGTTCTGATTGACACCGCCGGCCGGATGCAGACAAACACCAACCTGATGGACGAGATGGTCAAAATCCAACGCGTTGCGAAGCCCGATTTAATCATGTTCGTCGGCGATGCACTCGCTGGCAACGACGCGGTCGAACAGGCGCGCAAGTTCCACGCCATGGTCGGCATCGATGCAGTCATCCTGACCAAGCTGGATGTCGATGCCAAGGGGGGCACCGCGCTCTCGATAGCGAGCGCCATCGGTCGCCCCATCGCGTTCGTCGGCATCGGGCAGGACTACGAAGATTTGATGCCGTTCGACGCGGCGTGGATTGTCGAGCGCATATTCGCCGCATGATAATTTACGAAGTCAACCTCACCGTCGACCCCGATGTCGCCGACAAATACGCGGTGTGGCTGCGGTCGCACATCGCGCACATCCTCGAAATCGACGGCTTCCTCGGTGCCGAATGGCTCGACCGCGATGCCGTGGATGAAAATGGAGATAGCGAAAAAGTGCGCTGGACCATCCAGTATCGGTTGCGCGACCGCGCTGCGCTCGAAGCTTACCAGCGCGACCACGCGCCGACGCTCATCCACGAAGGGCAGGCGCGCTTCGGCGGCCGCTTCCGCGCCAGCCGGCGAGTGCTGGAGCCGATGAAAAAATTCAACCCCAACCGAAATACGGGTAGCGGATGACGTTGCGCAGGGCGCGGGCGACCGGCTTGCGCTTGCCGAGTCCGCCGGGGGTCACGCCGAGAAACAGGTCGGCGAAGATTTCGCACATCTTCGGGTCGCGGGTGCCGTAGTAGACCATCCGCTCGGGGAACTTCAGCGCCAGTTTGGCGAAGAACGACAGGTCGCGCAGCTCCTGCCCGAAAGCGTGCTGCCACGCGCGGTGGTAGCTGTCGAGCGCCCGCTGCGAGAAGTCGCCGCTCGCGAGCGCCTGTTGGATGGTCTCGACTGCCAACTTGCCGGCGTGCATGCCGTAGTAGATGCCTTCGCCCGAGAGCGGTGAGACCATCCCGGCCGAGTCGCCGACAATCAGCGTGCGCTCCATAGTCGTCGCGCGCAGCGGCCCGCCGAGCGGCAGCGGTGCGCCCTTCACCGGTGGGTCCGGGTCGTTGGCGGGGAAGTAGCCGTCGTTGCGCAGCAGCTCCAGGTAGCCTTTCCAGATTTCGCGCACGTTGATGGACTTGATGGTGCGGTTGTAGCCGCCGAAGCCGATGTTCAGGATGGTGTCCTTCGGGAAGACCCAGCCGTAGCCCTCGATGCCGGCCGGCCGGAAGTGGACCAGCAGCGACCGCTTGTCGCCGAAGGCGTGCTCCATGAAATCGCGCCCCACCTCGGGCTCCCACATCAGCGCGGTGCCGATTTCCCCGTCGTGCCATGGCGCCACCCCGCGTTCCTTGCGCATCAGCTGTGCCAGCGGGTCGTTCGGCCCCATCGCGCCGACTACTACCTGCGCCGTAAGGTCGCCTTGCGGGGTCGTGACGGTGACACCGCCGTTGAAGTCGAAGCCGCTGGCGCGGGTGCCAGTGAAGACTTCCGCGCCGGCGTCGCGCGCCGCCTCGAGCAGCGCGTTGTCGAAGATTTCGCGCCGAATGTTCCACGGTGTTTGTGGCCCAAAATCGAAATCGATACGGTACTTCATCGACGGTGAGTAAAGTCGCACATCGTGTGAAGCGCACTCGATGACCGGCTCGATGACCGGCTTCAGCTCCGGCAGTTCGCTGAGCACGCGCGGCGTCAGCAGCCCGCCGCACGCCTTGTCACGCGGGAACTTCGCGCGGTCAATCAGCGCGACGCGCAGCCCCGCCCGCGCGGCGTAGAAAGCGGTCGTCGCACCGCTCGGCCCGCCGCCGCAGACGACGACGTCATAGTCGCTCATGTTCCCTCGACCCAGTTGCGGAACGGCGCGTGCGATGCTTCCCACGGCAGCGCGACGATGGCGGGCAGGGAGTAGGGGTGGTTTTCCTTGATGAACTGCTCCAGCTGCGGCCATTTCTCGCGCCCGCACTTAAGCAGCAGCAGTTGCTCGGTGTCGTCGCGCAGCTCGCCCTCCCAGCGATACATCGTCCGCACCGGCCAGAAATTGACGCAGGCGGCAAGGCCTGCTTCGAGCGCGCCGCGCACCAGTTTTTCGGCGGTCTCCTCGTCGGGGGCAGTGGTGTAGACGGTGAGTGCCACGCGCGGCGCATCCGGGGATGCTTAAATAGGCCCCGTTTCGTGGCGCGCAGCCCCCGTGAATAATGAGGACTTCGGTCCGAAGGAGGAAATATGGCAAACCCGATTTACGTAACATACGAGGCTCCCAAGGAGTTGAGCGAGAAGGCGTATCTGGCCGTCGAGGCTGCACGCGACACCGGTAAGATCCACAAGGGCGCTAATGAAGTCACGAAGCGCGTCGAGCGCAGCCAGGCCAAGCTGGTCGTGATGGCGCTCGACATCAGCCCGCCCGAAATCATGGCGCACATGCCGATGCTCTGCGCCGAGAAGCAGATACCCTACACCTACGTCCCCTCCAAGGAGGAGCTGGGCAAGGCGTCCGGCCTCAAGGTGCCGACCGCCGCGGTGGCGATTTCGAATATCGGCAAGAAGAAGGCCTCGCTCGAAGAGGTCACGAAGGCGATTACCGCCGTGCAGAAGGCATGATAGAGGGCGTTCCGGCGCAGGTAGTGGAGGTGCTGGGTCGCACCGGCATGCGTGGCGAGGCGAGCTCCGTAAAGGTGCGCGTGCTCGACGGCGATGACCGCGGCCGCATCATCCGGCGCAACGTACTGGGACCGATTGAGGTCGGCGATATGCTGCTTCTGATGGACTCTTCACGAGAGGCGAAGGCGCTGGACCGCAAGAGGTAATCATGGCTGAACTTCGAAACTGTTCTTTCTGTGACAAGCGCATACTGCCCGGAACGGGCATGCTCTACGTCCGCAAGACCGGACAGACCTTCGATTTCTGTAGCTCCAAGTGCCGTCGGAACCTGATTGAGCTGAAGCGGGTGCCGGGGCGCACCGAGTGGACCGGGAAGGCCCGCAAGGCGAAGAAATGAGCGAACGCACCTACGTGATGCTCAAGCCGGACGCGGTGCGCCGCGGTTTCACCGGGCGCATCCTGCAACGCTTCGAGGACGCCGGCCTGCAGATGGCCGCGATGCAGCGACTCGCCGTGAGCGAGGCGCAGTCGAAGGCGCTTTACGCCGAGCACGAGGGCAAGCAGTTCTACGACAGCCTGCTCACCTACATCCACTCCGGGCCGGTCGTCGCGACTGTCTGGGAAGGGGCCGGTGCGGTCGCGCTGGCGCGCAAGCTGATTGGCACGACCGACCCCGCGCAGGCGGCGCCGGGGACCATCCGCGGTGATTTCGGGCTGGTGATGGATGAGAACGTGGTCCACGGCTCCGACTCGGCAGAGAGCGCGGAGCGCGAAATCCCGATTTTCTTTCCCGGGCTGGACTAGCTTTTTACGGCTGCCACTATCGGCGGACGATGACTTCCCCGCAGGAGCTCAACATCGCGGTGCTGCGCATCGAGGGTACCAACTGCGAGGACGAGGCGGCAGCGGCGTTCAGTCAGCTCGGCTGCAACGCCGAACAGGTGCACCTGAAGCAGCTGCTGGGCGAGGCAAAGCCGCACTGCAAACTGGCTGACTACGACGCGCTCTTCCTGCCGGGCGGATTCTCCGCCGGGGACTACGTGCGTGCCGGCGCAATCTTCGCCGCACGGCTGCGGGCGGGCTTGCGTGATTCACTCGATGAGTATATAAATTCCGGCGCTCCGGTCCTGGGGGTCTGCAACGGCTTCCAGATACTGGTCGAGACCGGTGCGCTGCCGGGCACTCCGGACGGCCTGAGCGAAGGCCCCGAGGCGGTGCTGCACACCAACGACTCGAACCGTTTCGAAGCCCGCACGGTGATGCTGAAGGTCGAGGGCAATGGTGGCTCCCCTTTCACTTCGCACTACGCGCGAGGCCAGGTTATCGCAATCCCCAACGCGCACGCCGAGGGAAAGCTGCAGCTGCCCGATGACCAGCTCGCGGCGCTCGAGCAGTCGGGGCAGGTGGCGTTCCGTTACTGTGACCCGGAAGGCAACACCGGCGCTGGCTACCCCTGGAATCCCAACGGCGCGCCCGGCAACATCGCCGGCATTACCAACCCGCGCGGCAATGTGCTGGGGATGATGCCGCACCCCGAGCGGGTGTTCCACGGCTGGCAGCACTCCGACTGGGCCAGCAACGGCCGCAACCCCGACGGGCCAGGCGACGGGCGGCCGCTCTTCGAAGGCGTCATTGAGCACCTGTGTCGCTGACTGACATGCAGATTGCCGCCGCCGCCGCGAAGGCCGGTGCGGAGGTCATCCGCGCCGGTTTCGGCCGCCCGCAGCGCGTCGAAATGAAGGGGCCGGTCGACCTTGTGACGGAGACCGACCGCGCCGCGGAAGCGGTGGTCGTGGCGCTGCTCGAGCGCGAGCGGTCGCAGGATTCCATCCGTGCTGAAGAGGGTACACAGCGTGATGGCCGTGCGGGTGACCGCACTTGGGTCGTCGACCCGATTGATGGGACGACCAACTTCGCGCACGCGGTTCCGCATTGCTGCAGCACGCTGGCGCTGCTAGAGGGCGGCGAAGTCACCGCCGGCGCAATTGCTAATCCCTTCACCGACGAGCTTTTCAGTGCTGCCCGCGGGGAGGGCGCCTGGTTTGAGTCGGGTGGTGAGCGGCGCCAGCTGTCGGTAACAGCGAACGCGGAATTCGTGAACGGGCTGTTCGCGACCGGGTTCCCCTACGACCGTGACGGAGCCGATTACCGGCTGGTCAGCTCGGTGTGGGACAAGCTATGTCGCTTTTCCCGCGCGCCGCGCCGCGCCGGTTCCGCCGCGCTCGACATTGCCTACGTTGGCGCGGGCAGGTATGACGGCTATGTCGTGTCGGGCGCGAAAGTGTGGGACATCGCGGCCGGAATCATACTGGTCTCCGAGGCGGGCGGCCACGTCAGCGACCTGTCGGGCGGGCCATGGACGCCCGATAGCGTGGGATGTGTCGCTAGCAATGGCGTGCTGCATGACGCGCTGCTAGAGCTGGTTTCGGAAGCACCCTGATTTTTGTATGCATATTGCATAATAATACATATTGCATACATTTTTATACAGCACTGTCCAGTATGGTTCATGCCCGACTACACGTCGATACGCGTCACGAAAGAGGTGCACCAGCAGCTGCAGGGCTACGCCGAGTCGTGCTATGACGGGCTTTCGCTCACGGCTGCGCTGGGCCAGCTGCTCGCCGACCTTGGTGACGGCCACGTCCGTTTCCCCGAATACGGGCTGTTCCAGTGCCCGGCCCACCGTCGTGAACGGCTGCGCGCCGTAATCGGCACGCAGCCGCCGGCCGGGGCAGGCGGCATGGCTGGTGCGGTGGCGGGAGCGGGAGCGCTGCCGGCCGACCCTTACATGCGCGTCGAGAAGGATACGATGGGCGAGATGGAGGTGCCGGCTGACGCGCTGTGGGGTGCTTCAACGCAGCGCGCGGTGCTGAATTTCCCGGTCAGCGGCTTGCGCATGGGTCGCAGCTTCATCCGCGCGCTGGGCTGCATCAAGGTCGCCGCCGCGCGCGCCAACCAGCAGCTGGAGCTGTTCGACAGCGAGATTGCGGAAGCGGTCGAGCAGGCGGCGCTGGCCGTCGCGGAGGGCGAGCACGACGCGCATTTCCCGGTCGATGTCTTCCAGACCGGTTCCGGCACGTCGAGCAACATGAACGTCAACGAGGTTATCGCGCGGCTGGCGAGCAAGTCGCTCGGCAGCCGTGTCCACCCCAACGACCACGTCAACCTGGGGCAGAGCTCCAACGACGTCGTCCCGACCGCACTGCACCTTTCAGCGCTGCTGGAGCTGCACGGACAGCTGCTGCCGGCGCTGCTCGCGCTACAGGCGGCGCTCGAGGCGAAGGCGGTGGAGTTCCACGCAGTCATCAAGACCGGCCGCACCCACTTGATGGATGCCACCCCCATCCGACTGGGACAGGAGTTCGAGGGCTATGCGGGGCTCGTCGAGCGGGCGCTCGACCGACTGCTGGTGGCGCAGGACGAGCTGGCGCCGCTAGCGCTGGGCGGCACCGCGGTTGGCACCGGCGTCAACACCCACCCCGAGTTCGCCGGGCTGGCGTGCGAAGAGCTCTCGCAGCTGGTAGGAATCGACGTCCACGAGACCGACAATCACTTTCTGGCGCAGTCGTCGCTCGACGGTGTGCTGGCGCTGGGCGGCGCGCTGCGCTGCCTGGCGGTGGCTTTGCAGAAGATTGCCAACGACATCCGCTGGCTCGGCTCGGGGCCACGCTGTGGGCTGGCCGAAATCAGGCTGCCGTCGGTGCAGCCCGGCTCGTCCATCATGCCGGGAAAGGTCAACCCCGTGATTCCAGAAGCGGTCATACAGGCGTCCGCGCAAGCGATTGCGTGCGATACCGCGCTGCTGCAGGCGGCGCAGGGCGGCTACTTCGAGCTGAACACGATGCTGCCACTCGCCGCCCATAACCTGCTGCAGGCGATCCAGCTGCTCGGTGCCGCATCGACCATCTTCGGCGAGAAGTGCGTCGCTGGGCTGGAAGCGACCGGCCGCGGTCCCGAGCTGCTCCAGTCGGGGCTGATGCTCGCCACGGCGCTCGCCCCCGTGGTCGGCTACGAGCAGGCTGCCAAGATTGCCAAGGCGGCGCACGCGTCCGGGCGCACCGTGCTGGAAGAAGCGCTGGAGCTCACCGACCTGCCCGAGCAGGAGCTGCGCAAACTGCTCGACCCGGCGGGAATGGTCGCGCCGGTGGGCTAAACCCGCCCCGCGACCAGACTCTCGATGACTGCCGGGTCTGCCAGCGTGCTGGTATCGCCCAGGTCGCTCACGTCGCCGCTGGCGATGCTGCGCAGGATGCGACGCATAATCTTGCCGCTGCGCGTCTTCGGTAGCCCGTCGGTGAACTGGATTTTCCCGGGCGCCGCGTGTGGCCCGATATCGGCGCGCACCTGTTTCACGATTTCTGCCTGCGTCGTATCGGTGGGCGTCTGCCCGGTGCGCAGTGTCACGAAGGCGTAGATGGCGTTGCCCTTGATGTCGTGCGGATAGCCGACGACGGCCGCCTCGGCGACCGCCGAGTGGCCGCCGATGGCGCCCTCGATTTCGGCGGTGCCAAGGTTGTGGCCGCTGACGATGATTACGTCGTCGACGCGGCCGGTAATCCAGTAGTAGCCGTCCTCGTCGCGGCGACAGCCGTCGCCCGAAAAGTATTTGCCGGGGAAGCGCGCGAAGTAGGTTTCGAAAAATCGCTGCGCGTCGCCGTAGATGGTGCGCATCTGCCCCGGCCACGACTCCGTGATACAGAGATTGCCGGCGACGTCGTTGCCCTTGAGCAGGTTGCCTTCGTCGTCGACCAGCGCCGGCTTGATGCCGAAGAACGGTAGCGTGGCACTACCGGGTTTAGTGGGAGTGGCGCCCGGCAGCGGCGTAATCAGGATGCCGCCCGTTTCTGTCTGCCACCAGGTATCGACGATGGGACAGCGCCCTTCGCCGATGGTTTCGCGATACCACATCCACTCTGGCTCCTTGATGGGCTCGCCGACGGTGCCGAGCAGCCGCAGGCTCGAGCGGTCGTGCTGCTGCGGCCACGCGTCGCCCTCCTTCATCAGCGCGCGCAGCGCGGTCGGCGCGGTGTAGAAGATGTTGACGCAATGTTTGGCGACCACCTGCCAGAAGCGGCCGAAGTCGGGGTAGTTGGGCACGCCTTCGAACATCAGCGTCACGGCGCGGTTGGCGAGCGGCCCGTAGATAATGTAGGAGTGGCCGGTAACCCAGCCGATATCGGCGGTACACCAGTATACTTCCCCTTCGTGGTAGTCGAAGATGTAGTGGTGGGTCGTCGCTACATATACGAGATAGCCGCCGGTGGTGTGCAGCACCCCCTTCGGCTTGCCGGTGCTGCCGGAAGTATAGAGAATGAACAGCGGGTCCTCGGCGTCCATCGCTTCCGGGGCGCACTCGGCGCCAGCAGCTCCGAGTGCGTCGTGCCACCAGACGTCGCGCCCCGCCTCCATCGCAACCGCGCCGCCGGTCCGCCGTACCACCAGTATGTGCTCGACGCTCGGCGTCTGTGTGACCGCCGCATCGGCGTTGACCTTCATCGGAATGTCGCTGCGGGTGCCGCGCACGCCGGTGTCCTGCGTGATGATGAGCTTGCACGCGGAATCATTGATGCGTGAAACCAGGCTGTCGGCCGAGAACGCGCCGAAGACGATGGAGTGCACCGCGCCGATGCGCGCGCACGCCAGCATTGCAATCGCCAGTTCGGGGACCATCTGCAGGTAGATGCAGACGCGGTCGCCCTTGCCGACGCCGAGCGCCTTCAGCGCATTGGCAGCGCGCTGCACCCCGGCGTGCAGTTCCGCGTAGGTGAAGCTTCGGCTCTCGTTGGGGTCGTTGCCCTCCCAGATGATGGCGGTCGCGTCGCCGTGCCCCGCCTCGACGTGGCGGTCGACGCAGTTGTAGCAGGCGTTGAGATTTCCGCCCTCGAACCATGCGATTTTCGCTGTGTGGTAGTCGCAGTCACGTACGCGGTCCCACTTGCGCGACCAGCTGATGCGCTCCGCTTCCCCGGCCCAGAATCCTTCGGGGTCGGCGACCGAGCGGTCGTAGAGCTCGCGGTATTCTGCAAGGCTGGAAATGTGCGCCCGTTTCGACGCTGTCTCCGAAGGGGGGAATACCTGCACCATCGCTCTCACCGCGGAGCAGAGTAGCTTCGCGCCGCTTAAGAAGTGTGCGTCGCGCAAATAGCATAACTGGCCGTCGCTGCCGCGCCGTGCAGCAATGCCTGAAATGTGGCGCTCCACCGCCGCTCGCGCGCAGCATGTGTCACGCCTGCTTCAGCGCCGCCCATAGCCCGGCCGAGTTCCCGCAGGCGGTGCAGGCCATCTGCTGCCGCCACTGTTCGGCGCGTGAAGTGCCGGGCGGCTGGGAGCTGCACGACTCGCCGGCGGACGCGGCTGGCGCGGCACTGCGCGGGGCGCTGGCGTGGGCGGATGGCCTGACGGGGAACCAGCTCGATTTCGAGCTGCGCGAGCTCGACCCGCACCGCTTTCGCGCTGACGGCAGCGCGAGCGGCAGCCTTGACGGCGTCGCGCTCGAGCAGCGTTTCGAGTGCGACATCTTGCTCGAGTTCCGCGCCTGCACTAGCTGCTCGCGGCAGGCGGGCGGCTACTACGAGGCGACGCTCCAGCTGCGGACCCCCCGCGAGGCAGTGCTCAAGGCGGCGGTCGCGCGCGTCAACGCCGCGCTGGAAGAGGGCGCGCCGCAATTCTTCGCGACCGAGGACGGCCCGGTGCGCGGCGGGTATGATTTCCAGCTCTCGTCGACCGACCGCGCGCGGGCGCTCTCGCGCGCCCTGTTGCTGGCGATGGGCGGCGAAGTCAAGGAGACTTCATCGCTGGTCGGCCGCCGCGAGGGGCGCGACGTGCTGCGGCACACCTTTGGCGTGCGGCTACCGCCAGTGCTGGCGGACGATGTCGTGCTCCACGACGGGACAGCGTGGCGCGTCGCCGCCATCGAGCGGCGACGCGCCCGGCTCCGCTGCGCGTCGGAATCGCGCCCGGACTGGAAGCCGAAGCTCTCCGAGCTGGAGGCGGCGCGGCGGCTGGGCGAGGAGCGCGAAGCGCAGGTGGTGAGCCGGCGCGGCCGCGAACTGCAGCTGCTCGACCCGTTCACGCTGCGCACGGTCGAGGCGCGCGCGCCCGCGGTGTGGGACGGCAGCGTGGGTGCGGTGCGCGACGGCGGTGACACATTTTTCCTGTGGGAATAGCACGGTTCGGAGCACATGCAAAATTCCGTACCAGCCCCTTAATATAGCTCGCAGGGCTCGAAATAGACGGTGAATACCATGAATTCCCGCTACGCACAGGGCTCCAGCAGCAAATCCTGGCGCTGCTGACCGACCGTAGCGGGCTGAGCCAGAAGGAAATCGCCGAGAACCTCGAGGTGAGTCGGCAGTTGGCTGGCTACCATCTCGGGGAGCTGGAGCGACGCGGTGAACTGGAATCGCGGTTCTGGGGCCGTTTCAGGCGCTACTACTTGGTAGCGTTGTAGGTCCCGGGCGCTTACGCCTCGAACTCTTCCAGTGTCGCCTGCCCGCGTATCCGCTCGCCCGGAATCGGGACCGGGTATTCCTCGCTGATACAGCCGAGGCAGAGCTCGTCGCGCGGCTTGCCGACCGCCCGCACCAGCCCATCGATCGATATATAAGCGACAGAATCGGCGCCGACGTCGCGCGTGATTTCCTCCGCGCTCTTGCCGGGGGCGATGAATTCCTCGCGGCTCGGCATGTAGATACCGAGGTAGCAGGGGGCGATAATTGGCGGGCAGCCGACCCGCAGGTGCACCTCTCTCGCGCCCGCTTCACGGACGCGCGCGACGATACGGCGCGAAGTGTTGCCACGCACGATGGAGTCGTCGATGAGCACCACTCTCTGCCCCTCAAGGAACTCGCGTATAGGGTTCAACTTCTCGTTGATGGTCGCCTTGCGCTGCGCGTCGTGCGGCTGGATGAACGAGCGCCAGACGTAGCGGTTCTTGATGAGTCCCTCGCGGTAGGGCAGCCCGGATGCTTCGGCGAAGCCCAGCGCGTGCGCGATGCCCGAGTCGGGCACCGGCACCACTACGTCGGCCTCGACCGGATGCTCGCGCCAGAGCTGGCGCCCCAGCTCCTGCCGCACCGAGTAGGCCAGCGTGCCGTCCATGCGCGAGTCGGGTCGCGCGAAGTAGACATACTCAAACATGCAGAACGCCCGCTCGCCCCCGGCGGCGGGCGGATGCGAAACGACGCCGTCGGCCGTCAGCTGGACGATTTCGCCCGGCGTGATGTCGCGTACGAAGGTGGCGCCCATCGCGTCGAGCGCGACGCTCTCGGAGGCGACAACGTGGCCGTCGGGCAGCTCGCCGAGGCAGAGCGGTTTGATGCCGAGCGGGTCGCGGAAGGCGAAGAGCTCGTCGTTGTGCAGCATCGCAATCGAGTAGCTGCCGACCATGCGTCCCATCGCCTCGCGGATGGCACCGACCATCGAGCCGGCGTGCGGCAGCCGGTGTGCAATTAGCCGCACAATGATTTCGGAGTCGGTGTCGGACATGAATGCGGCGCCCACGGTCTCCCACTGCTCGCGCAGCTCCTGCTGGTTGGCGATAGTGCCGTTGTGCGCCAGGCTCAGCTCGCCGGTTGCGAAGCTGGCGGTAATCGGTTGCGCGTTACGCAGCGAGGAGCCGCCGGCGGTCGAGTAGCGCACGTGGCCGATGCCGGTCGTGGCGTCGTGGAAGCGCGTCTCGAAGTTGGTGAGCGCTTCCGACACCAGCCCCATCCCGCGCCGCGTCAGGTGCTCGCCGTCGAAGAGCGCGACGCCGGCAGATTCCTGCCCGCGGTGCTGCAACGCCCGGAGGCCGACAAGCAGGTTGTGCAGCACTGGCGTCACGGTGGTGATGCCGACGACGCCGCACGCCTCCCGCAGCGGCATCAGTGAGTCTTGGCCCAGCTGTAGTTGCGCTGGCGCGCGGAGGCGCCGAAGCCGCAGGCGGCGCAGCGCTTCTTACGAACGTGGTAAGCGTGACGGCCGCAGCGCCGGCAGATGATGTGGGTCTTCTTCTGCCGCTTTCCGAAAGATGCTGTGCCTTTGGTCATGGTGTTTCACCAGATTCCGCAGTCCACGGACCGCGGGGTGACGGCGGACTTGGGCGGCTTATTAAAGAATTTACTCGTTTCCGCCGAGCCCGATGGCGCGATACTCGACGCCCGCGTTCCGCATCGCTGCCGCGTCGAAGGCGCGACGGCCGTCGAGCAGTAGCGGCCGCGCCATGCGCTCCGCAAAGGCGGCCGGCGGCAGCGCCGCATACTCGGGCCACTCGGTCATCAGGATGGCGCAGTCGGCGCCCGCAAGCGCCGCTTCCGCGGAGGGCGCGATTTCGATGTCGCACAGCGCGCTGAAGTTCTTGGCCGCTTGCGGGTCGCAGCCGACGACGCTCGCGCCGGCTTCGAGCAGGGCGTGCGCCACCACGGTGGCGCGCGCCTCGCGCACGTCGTCCGTTTCCGGTTTGAAGGCCAGTCCCAAGATGGCGACGCGCTTGCCTTCGAGCGAGCCGAGCGCGTCGTGCGCCCACGCAACGAGCAGTAGTGGCTGCGACTCGTTGACCGCCAGTGTCGCGTCGAGCATCGCCGCCGGCAGATTTTCGGCGGCGGCGGCGGCGCGCAGCGCCTTTACGTCCTTGGGAAAGCAGGAGCCGCCGTAGCCGGCGCCGGCGCGCAGGAAACGGGGCGAGATGCGGTCGTCGAGCCCCATCCCTTCGGCGACGGTCGCGAAATCGATGCCCCACGCCTCGCACAGGTTCGCGACCTCGTTGGCATAGGAGACCTTCGCGGCGAGGAATGCGTTACTGGCATACTTGACCATCTCCGCCGTACGGGGGTCGCACTCCAGCACCGGGCACTTCGCGCCGGCGTAAAGCTCGCGCATCTTCGCCAGCGCCAGCCTGTCCGCAGCGCCAATGACGATGCGGTCCGGCGCCAGCGCGTCCGCCACGGCGCTGCCTTCGCGTAGGAACTCGGGGTTCATCGCGAAGCCCACGCTCGCGCGGTCTCGCCCGCTGCGCTCAAGCACACGTGGCAGCACCAGCTCCTCGGTCATCCGTGGCAGGACAGTCGATTTCACGACGACAACGTGCTCGCGCTCGCCGCCGGCGAGCACGTCGCCGATGGCCGCTGCGGCCGACTCGACCTGTGCCATATCCATCGAGCCGTTGTCGCGCGACGGGGTGCCAACACAGATGAATGTCAAATCCGCGGCGCTGATTTCGTCGGCCATCTCGCCCGAGCCGCGCAGCTTCCCCGACGCCAGCCCGGCGGCGAGGAGTTCGGGCAGCCCCGGCTCGAAAATCGGGCACTCACCCGCATTGAGCGCCGCCACCCGCTCGGGGAGGATATCGAGGCACGCCACGTCATGGCCGGAGGCGGCAAGCGTCGCTCCCGTGACGAGTCCAACGTAGCCAGTTCCCATGACTGCAATGCGCATCGCGCGCCCAGCGCGGTCCGCTAAAAGACCCCCAGTCCTGCGGCTGCATGGCCCAGTACAACCTGCGTCGCCGCCACCCGGTCAACAAGCGCGAGGCGCGCACGCTGAACGCGGCGCTGGCCGAGGCGCACGGGCTCGAGTTCAGCTACCGTCCCGGTGAGGTCGAACTGGCGCAGTCCCCGACGGGGCAGGCGCTGCTGCATGACGGCCGCGTGATTGCGCTTGAGCGCGGCGGAGCGTGGCACCTCGCGCTACGCGGCCTGCTCGAGCTGGTGCCGCCGGGCGGTTGGGTGCAGGTGGACATGGGCGCGGTGCCGTTCCTGCGCAACGGCGCCAACGTGATGGCGGCCGGCATCAACGATGTTGATGAGGCGGTTGCGAAGGGCGACCTGGTCTGGGTGCGCGAGGAAAATCACAAGCGGCCGCTGGCAGTGGGCGAGGCGAGCATGGATGGCGCGGAGATGGTCGTCGCCACTCGCGGAAAGGCGGTGAAAACGCTCCATTTTATCGGTGACAGCATCTGGGATTTCGGCGGCGACGATTAACGCAAGTTAAATATGGAAACAGATATCGCCGTTGCCTGATGCACCTCTCCCGTTCACTGCTGTTGCTGGGTAGCCTGGCACTGCTGTTGCTGCTGCCGGCGCTCCCCGCTGAGGAGGCTCCCGTCGCGTTCTACATGGACGAAGACGCCTCTACCGAAGCCCCGGGTGCCCTGGAGGTCGACCGCCCGCCCAACGCCAGCCCGCACACGACGCAGGTCGATTCGAGCCCGACCGGCAACAACTACGTTCATGTCGCCGACTGGGAGTCGTCCAGTCTCGGCTTCTCGATTAACGCCTCGGGCGAATGGAGTGGCAAGGTGACGGTCTACTCTTCGCATGATATCAACATCAAGCTTCAGTTCAGTATCGTTGTCGCTGATGAAGTGAAAGGCAGCTTCGAGACCACGACCGAGACGATCAACGGCGGCGAGATGCTCCTCGAGGGGAGCGGGACGCTAGCGCACACCGCGCTGCCGACCGCCGGCTTCACGCTGCGCATCGAGGCGCAGTGGAATCTAAACGTAGGCCAGCAGCCGCCCGGCAACGCCACCATCGAACTGCGCTACGGATCGAGCGCCTCGCCCGACCTTGAAGGCGGCATCGTCCTGCCGGTGGGCCACGCCCGCGCCATCGCTGACGGCGCGGCCAACCATGACGAGACCGGCCGTAAGGTGACAGTCTATGCCCGTGTTGAGGACGCCTTCAGCAACGACTACCTGCCCGGAGGCAAGGCGGGCTACACGATGCGCATGGGCCCGCAGGGCGACTCGCCCTGGGAAGGCAGCTGCGAGCTGGTGACCAGCAAGGGTACCTGGATGCAGGCGCGCTTCGACTGGTCCTACGAGGGCCATACGCTGCCGGCGGGCAACAACGCCTACTCGGTCGAGGTGACCTTCACCGACACGCTCAGCAACCACGAATGGAGCGCCGATTTCACGGTCTGGGTCGACATCCCGGCCAAGCCCGAGCTGGAGGTCGACGCCGGGACGTGGTCCCGCAACGTCAACCCCGGCAAGTCGTATACCTACACGCTGACGGTTTACAACAGCGGCAGTGGCGACGACACCGTCCTGCTCTCGTCTGCCGGCACGATTGATGGCTGGACCGCCGAGCTGGGTGATGACGATTTCTTCCTCGCCGCTGGCGACAGCAAGTCGGTCCAGCTGACGATTACCACCCCCTCCAGCGCGGGTGATGGCGAGGAGGACAACACTGTCGTGACCGCGCGTGCCGAGAGCGATGCCGGCATCCATGACAGTCAGGTTTTCTCGACGACTGCACGCATTCCTGACCCCGACTGGAGCTTCCGGCTCGACCTGCTCGGCAGCCCCGACATCACCGTTCGCGACCGCGAGGAAGTGCAGTTCCAGGTCGCAGTCACCAACAAGGGCAACCAGGACGCGAGCTACACTTTCAGCACGTTCTCCAACCCCTCCGGGGCGTTCACGGCCAGCTTCAGCCCCAGTATGGTGAGCGGCCTCGCGCCGAACGAGGCGCAACAGGTGCAGGTGACCCTCTCGGTCAGCCCCAGTTACGGCGGTGGCACCGGGACCGCCACCATCAGCGCGTCACTCACGGGCGGCGGCAGTGGCAGCGAGAGCGCGACGGTCGACATCGAGCTGGTGCAGTCCGGCTTCATCGACTTACGCAACCCCAACCTGCAACTGAGCGCAGAGCAGGGGGGTTCGGTAAGCCACCAGTTCGAGGTGCGCAACACCAACCCCGAAGAGCCAATCCGGATTTATTTCGCTTCAGAATCGTTGACCGACCCCGCCGCCTCGAGCTGGCTCAGCTTCAGCGACCGCGACGGTCAGCCGGTCTCGGCGCAGTCGCTAATCCTGATTCCGCCCGGCGGCACGCAGACGGTGACGCTGCGCGTCAGCGTTCCCGGTAGCGCAGCCACCGACCACTACACCATGGAAGTCTGGCTTTCGAACGATCAGCATGCGCGCATCTCCGAGAAGCGCGCCTTCTCGGTCGAGGCTGTGACACCGACCGAGGCGACCAGTTCCAGCCTGATGCTCTACGGAGTTGCGGCGGTGCTCTTCGCCGGGATTGCCGGTGGCGGCTACTGGTACGTTTCGCGCGACGATGAGGATTACGATGACGAGGAAGGCGATTCTGACGAACCATCCGCGGTTGCCCCTATGGAGGGGCTGCCGGTCGCCTCTGTTGAGGCGGTCCCGGTAGCGGCAGTCGAAGCGGCCCCCCCTGTCGCCACCACGACTCCCGTGGCCGATGTGATGCCAGTGGTGCCCCAGCCCGCGCCGGTGGTCGTGGCGCAACCCGCCGCGGTCGAGGCGGTCGCAGTGCAGCCGGTCGTAGCGGCACCAGTTGCCGCGCAGCCAGTCGTGGCGCAACCCGTGGAGGCAACGCCGGTCGAGGCGGTCGCAGTGCAGCCCGTAGAGGCAACGCCAGTCGAAGCGGTCGCGGTCGAGGCAGTCGCGGTGCAACCGGTCGAGGCAGGGGCAGTCGAAGCGACGCCAGTCGTGGTAAAGGCACAAGTTGTCGAGGACGAAGATGAAATGGAGTTCAGCTGATTGTTGCCCGGGCCAAAATTATATATAGCAGTAAGCAACATGGAGTTTACAACCTAAGGTTGTATACCGAAACGAGGCAAAAATGAACTGGAAGCGAGACGAGAAAGATGACTGGTTCAGCCAGGACTGGAACTTGGACGACCTGTTTGGCAGCTTGGACGCCGAGTTCAGGCGCATGCGTAAGACGATGGACGAAATGATGCGCGACGCAGCCGAAGGCAACCTGCCCGATGCAGGCGACAAGTCGCCCTTCGTCTGGGGCTTCAGCATGCGCTCCGGCCCCGACGGCCGGCCGCAGTTCGAGGAGTTCGGCAACACCAGCCACGGTCTGTTCGGCCCGGCTGACCAGAAGGCGACGGTGGAAACCGGCAGCCGCGAGCCGCTGACCGACACCAACGAGACCGAGGAGGAGATCGCCATCACGGTCGAGCTCCCCGGCGTTTCGAAAGCCGATATCGACATCGACGCCAGCGAGCTGGAAGTCATAATCAAGGTCGAGACCGACGCGCGCAACTACTACAAGCGGCTTTCGCTGCGGTCGAAGGTCATTCCCGACTCGGCCAAGGCAACTTACACCAACGGCATCCTCGACCTCGTGCTGAAGAAGCAGGAGTCGGAAAAATCGCAGGGCACCCGGGTCAAGGTCGACTGAAACGGGTTTCGCAATCTTTTATATGCATATCTTCGAGAGCCATGAGGCTGTCCGCAGCGCTATCCCGGCGCCAGCGATCGCAGCCGTTCCGGGCCACCGTAGCGCTGTACCAGCGCCGCCACTTCGGGCTGCAGCGCCGTCTCCCATGCCCCCGCCGCGGCCAAGGCCTGACGGATGGCGCCGCCCTCCCACTCCTGGCGGTTCTGCAGCTCCGGCGCGATAACACGGTAGCCGGCCGCGCCAAATAGTCGCTGCACCAGCGCGTTGGCGGAATAGACGCAGTCGAACGGCCCCAGCCGTGCGACGACGTGCGTGACCCAGCGGTCGTAGTCGTTGAGGTCCGCGACCGCTACGATGGCCTGCGGTGCGAGGCCTGCCGCCGCCATTCCGGTCGCGACCATTTCGCGCCGTTCGCCCGCCGAGAAAGGGTTCTCCCACGTTGTCGATTCCTGCGCGGAGCCAATCATCACCAGCAGTTCGTGGCGGTCGGTGACCGCCGTTTGCGCGATGGCGAGGTGGCCACGGTGGAAGGGCTGGAAGCGCCCCGGCAGCAGCGCGACGCTCATGCCGGCAGCAGCGCTTCCGCGTCGCCCATCCACTTGCGCAGCGGTTTCGGAATGGCGACTGAACCGTCCGCCCGCTGGCAGTTCTCGAGGATGGCGGCTAGCGTGCGCGTGGTGGCGATGCCGGTCGCGTTGAGCGTGTGTGGCGTCGCGGTCCCGTCGGGGGTGCGGTAGCGCATGTTCAGCCGCACGGACTGGTAGGCGGTGCAGTTGCTGGCGCTGACGACCTCCTTCCACTCTCCCACGCTGGGCATCCACGCCTCGAGGTCGAACTTGCGCGCGGCGACGGTCCCGATGTCGCCGGCGCACATCTCGACGACGCGGAACGGTAATTCGAGCCTTGCGAGGAGGTCGACCGCATTCTGCAACAGCTCCTCGTGTAGCGCGGCCGAATCCTCCGGTTTGCAGATGACGACTTGCTCGACTTTCGCGAACTGGTGGACGCGCCAGATGCCCCTGTCGGAGAGGCCGTGCGCGCCCACCTCGCGCCGGAAATTGGTCGAGAGCCCGCAGAACTTTAGGGGTAGCGATTTCGGTTCGAGGATTTCGTCGCGGAAGCGCGCGGTCAGTGGATGTTCTGAAGTGGCAATCAAGTACAAGTCGTGGTCCTCGATTTTGTACATCACCTCCTCGAAGTCGCCCAAATCGACGACGCCTTCGTACGCCTCGCGGTTCATCACGAAAGGCGGCACCACCGGCTCGTAGCCGCGTTCCGCCAGCAGCTCGACCGCGTAGTTCACCAGCGCCAGCTCGAGCCGCGCCAGTCCTCCGGTAAGGAAGTAGAAGCGGCGCCCGGCGATTTTCGCGGCACGCTCGAGGTCGGCGCCTGCGAGCGTTTCGAGTAGCTCGTTGTGCGATTTCGGCTCGAAGCCGAAATCGCTCCGGTCGCCGTGCTGCGCCAGCTCGACGTTCCCGCCGGGGCCGTCGCCTTGCGGGACCGCCTCGTCGAGCAGGTTGGGGACCCGCATCCGCGCTGCGTCGCGCTCCGCCAGCGCGGCGGCGGTCTCCTGCTCGAGCTGCGGCAGCCGCGACTTGAGAGCTTGCATCTGCTCCAGCAGCGGCTCTGTGTCGTCGCCCGCCTTCTTGGCGCCGCCGATTTCGCGTGAAATGCGGTTGCGGTCGCTGCGCAGTTTGTTGCCTTCGTCGATGAGGCTGCGCCAGCGTTCGTCGGCGGCGATGACCGTCTCGGCAGCGGTGCGGTCGAGCCCGCGCCGCTCGAGGTCGGCGAATATCGCTGCGGGCGAGTCGCGGAACTGCGCCATTTCGAGCATCCAGTCGGCAACGCCAGCGGGCTTTATGGCTTCGCGCTCTGGGCGCCCATGTTGTTGCTGAAGGGTGCGGCGCAGGTCGCTTCGCCCCCCGCATCGGATTCGCCGCTGGCGGGCGACGCGATGGGACGCATCGAACTGCACACCCGCAGCGACGTCGCGATTCGCAACGGCCGCATCGTCGAGGTGGGGCGCAAGCTCGACTACCCCGACGCCGAAACCATAGACGCGCGCGGCAAGGTTGTCGTTCCCGGTTTCGTCGACCCGCACACCCATCTCGTCTGGGCCGGCTCGCGCGAGCACGAGCTGGAGTGGAAGTTGCAAGGCCGTAACTACCAGGATATCTTGGCCGATGGCGGCGGTATCCTGCGCACTGTCCGCGAGACCCGCGCCGCTGACGAGGAGGAGCTGCGCGAGCAGTCGCTAAGGCGACTGCGCAACGCGACCCGCACGGGGACGACGACCATCGAGGTGAAGTCGGGCTACGGGCTCCAGCGTGAGGAGGAGCTGAAGCAGCTGCGCGTCGCGCGCTGGCTCGGCGAGCAGGGACTGGCCGAGGTGGTTTCGACCTTCATGGGCGCGCACACGGTGCCCGACGACACGAGCCGTGCAGAATATCTGGAGCAGCTAGAGCAGATGCTGCCTGACGCGGCGGAACTGGCGGAATATTGCGACGTCTTTTGCGAGGAGGGTGCGTTCACCGTCGACGAATCGCGCCGCCTGCTCGAGGCGGCGCGCGAGGCGGGTATGGGGTTGCGCATCCACGCCGACGAGTTTGGCGACAGCGGCGGCGGCACGCTCGGCGCAGAACTGAGCGTCGCATCGGCCGACCACTTGGCCGGTTCCACGCTGGATACCATCGAGGCGCTGCGCGACGCCGGGACGACGGGCATCCTGATGCCCGGCACGCCGCTGGCGCTGCTCTCTTCCGAGTTCGCGCCGGCGCGTAAGATGGTCGCCGCGGGGCTTCCGCTGGCGCTTGCGACTGACTGCAACCCCAACTGCTACACCGAGTCGATGCAGATGGTGATGCAGCTGGCGGTCTTCCGCATGAGGCTGACGCCGGCCGAGGCGCTGACCGCCGCGACGCTCAACGGCGCGCTGGCGCTGGGGCGCAGCAACCGCGGTGCGATTGCGCCGGACTGGCGTGCCGACCTGTTGGTGTGCGACGTCCCCGACTACCGCCACCTGACCTACCATTTCGGCATCAACCATGTCGAGACCGTGATTATCGGCGGCCGGGTTGTTAATGCCTAAACCGCTGCGGCGCGCGGGCGAGGCGCTCTGGGAAGGCGCGCTCTATACCCTGTCGCTGCCGGAGCGCTACCTGCGTGGGCTGACCGTGCTGCTGGGCGGGATGCTGAAGGAGACCACCGACCTGCTCGTGCCGGATTTCGTCAAGGATACCACCAGCTACAACCTGTTCGTCGGCAACATCCTGCGCTTCGCGGTCGAAAACGTCGGTGGGGTTGAGGGCGTCTACGACGACGAAGGCCTTACCGGAGATTACGCGACGCGCAAGCTGCTCGGCAACGCCATCGAGGGTATCGGCGTCGCGACAGTGCACCTTTCGCCGCTATGGATATTCGCCTTCTTCGCCGACTCGGTCAAGGGGGGGCAGGCGTATCTCGACCGGCTCCACGGCGAGCTGGTCGCCAAGGGCTACCTTGACGAGGCGAGCGAGTCCGGCTCGCTCGCCGAACTGCTCGAAGGCCTTGAACGCACCACCGCTAGCTTCGCGCAGAACATCGACGCGCCGCCGCTGTCGCGCGAACAGGTGCGCGAGAACATCGATGAAATCCGTGACTCCATCGGCGAGCTGTTCTCGACTACTGGCCGCGCCGCGGGCGATGTCAGCGACGAGGTCGCCAGTGTGATGCAGGATTTCCTGGCGACCGCCACCGACGAGGGGCAGTCGCTGCTTGAGATGGGGGGTGTGATGACGCTGCAGGCGACCGCGCGCGCCCGGCAAGCGGCCGGGCTCGCCGTCACCGCGCCGCAAGTGGCGGGTGCGATGCTCTACGAGAACATCCTGGGTTACTACGGCGATACGCTGTCCGACATCCACGAGCACGGTTACGCGACGGTCGCGAGCGAGACCATCGAGCCCTACGGCCACGCCATCATGAAGCAGTTCAGCGGCGAGCAGGAGACCTGGACGGCGAAGCTGTTCCGCGGTTCGGCGCGCGGGCTGAAGCGGGTTTTTGGCATGCAAAGCTCCAAATAGTCGTCCTGACGAAAGGGAGGGCTGAGCTTGGCCGGGGAGCTAGACGTACCCTGTGACCCCCAACCGCCTTTAGGGGGGGCGACAGCCGGCGGCGGCGCACCCAGTGGGTCGCCCAATCCGCAATCCGACCGTGAAGTCCTGTCCTCCGGGGTCGCAGGC
>PCCI01000037.1 GCA_002731655.1 Methanobacteriota archaeon
ACTTGGAGTTCCCTCGTCACAGTTTCCTGCATTGCGAAGTTTTCGCGCCTGCTGCGCCCCGTAGGGCCTGGACTCGTGTCTCAGAGTCCATCTCCGGGCGACCTCTCTCAAGGCCCGTACCCGTCGCTGGCTAGTCAGGTCGTAACCCTGACTACTACCTGATAGGCCGCAGACTCATCCTCGGGCGCCGGAGCTTTGGGCACAGATGCATTCCAGCCTCCTGTGCCTATGAGGTATTAGCCCCACTTTCGCGGGTTTATTCCCCACCCGAGGGCAGATTGTCCACGTGTTACTGAGCATTCCGCCGGTGACCGAAGTCCCCTTGACTCGCATGGCTTAATCGAACTCCAATAGCAGTAGCCTTCGGCAGGATCAACCGAAGTTATACACACTTTTTTAGAAATTTTTGGGTTTACTGCACTGGTTTCACCATATCTTCGAATGTCAGACGACAGCTCCCGTGGGAGTTATTGCCATCTCCATAGATTTACGCAGCAGCGGAAGACATCCATCATTGGAGAATCAGGATTCAGCCGAAACTGCTGCCACCGCAAAAAGCGGCTGCCCGGTAACGGCAGGGCCGGTCGGGCTCGCGTCCACCCAAGATGGTGTATTTAAGCCGACTGGCTCATTCGTCGAGTTGTAATCTGGTCGCGCAACCGGTGCAATTAACTATCAATGGACGCTGAGAACTGGTCACTTTCAGCATAGTACTGCACTTGGGGCACTGCAGAGTTACGGCCGCCATGGCTGCGGCGGGACTGGCTACTGGCGGAGGGATAACATCCTGCGAGCGCTGGTAAACAAACCAGGTTACACCGAGTCCGCTGAACAGTACCAGCCCCGCCAGCGCCAGTATCAGCAGGGGGCTGCCCGCATCGCTGCTGCCCGGGGCAACCGCGGCGCTGCTGGCTGCAACGTCAAAGCGCAGGCTGCCGCCGTTGTCGAGCAGCGCGGCCGGGCCGCCTGCCTCCGCAGGCTGGATGTTGGCCAGCTGCACCTCGATAGTCACGTCGCCCGACATACTTCCCGGCACGTTCCACACCAGTTCAGGATACGCCTCACCGTTGGCCACGATATCGAATGTTCCGATGATATCAGAGTGGCCACCATAGACCACACGCACCTGCCCAGTGGCATCGGTACCGCCGTCATTGTAGATTGCCATCGAGATTGTGGCAACTTCGCCCGCCGTTGGCTTGGCAGGAGATATTGTGAGGCTGCTCTCATCAAGCAGCAATTCAGGTGGCTCAGCCACCGTCACGGTCGTGGATTCGTCGATGAATTCCAGCGCTTCAGGGTCCCATAGCCCTTGGTCTTCCTCGTTTACGGAATTGATGTTGAAGACGCGCGCCTGCAGGGTCCAGTCGCCGTAGAGCAGCTGCCCCATTCCTCCTTGCGATTCTGTGAAACGGACCTGGAATTCGAACAGCCGCTGGCCGTTTCCGAGGAATTCCTGGCCAGCCCAGTATGTCGGGTCGGCGGTGATGACCCGGGTGCCCTTGACCAGTTTGACTTCGACGCTCGTCAGGACATCGAACGAACCGACATTCTGTAGAGTCATGCTGAAATCAACCAGCGAACCGTCCGAAATCTGGTCCGGAGTCCAGCTCACCTCGAGCATGGCGAAGCGTGCCAGTATCTGCACGTCAAGGTCCAGAAAACGCTCGTCGAGCGTCTCGCCAGTTTCGTTGTCGAGCAGCAGCAGATATAGCCTGTCAATTTCTTTCACAACCCAGTCAGCACTCCACTTTTTGGGAGTATCTACATCAATCTCGAAGCCCAGGTGTTGCATAATGAGCGGGCCATTGGAATCTGACTCGCGCACCCACAGGTCTACCAGTCCGCTCCGCTCGCCGCGATTGTCTATTTCGACCGAAACCACATTCGAAATCAGTTCAATAGGCGTAGTCACAAGATAGAAACCATCATTGACAATGTAGATGTCGGGATTGGTTGCCGGGATGTCGACATTCACCTCACGATACCAGACACTGGCGCTGGCGGTCGAATCACCGGGGAAGGTTTCGATGACCTGCACTATGATGGTGTGCTGTCCCTTCGGGATATCGTACCAGGTTGCCTTAGCTGTCCAGTCATCTCCGTCGGCGTAGACGTTGGTCGAGAAGTTGGCGATGCGATGCTCGAGGTCCTTGACGTCGTACCAGAACGCGACTTGTACGCGGGCGTTCGCGGCGCCGGTATTGCGCAATTTTGCTGTGATTTCGAGGTCTTCGCCCTGGCGCGGATTGGAGGGTACCAAATGCAGGCTGCGCAGTTCGACATCGCACTCCTCTGTCTCGATGGCGAGGTTATTCACCAACACGCGTCCCTGCGTCTGCGAACTGACGTAGAGCGTCGCGATTGCCACCTCATCTCCCCGGTTCTGCGCGTTGGTAACGCGTTTGTTGAGCTGTTCGATCAGGTTTTGATTCGTGATGGTGAGCGTGACCTCATATTCCACTTCCATGTTTGAAAGCCAGATAACACCCTTACTGTCACTGCTCACGGTAATTGGTATCCGGGCCATCTCAACTCCGTATTCATCAACAAACGTGTCCGCATTGGCTAAAGCATCAACAAGGGATGCACGGAATGATTTTCCAGCAGCCCCAGGAGATGAGTCGGAATCCCATCGGACGGGTGAATTATTATTGTTAAATTCACCTGCCCACTGCCATTCGTACTGCCCACTGGAGCCTATATCGATTTTGGGGTTAAGAGGATAGTCACTGCCTTTGGTAGTTCTGACGAAAATATCGCTGTCATCCTTACCTGCACCATCAATATCTCCATTATCGCGGAAGGCAAGGTACGTTCGTTCACCTATTGCCAGTGCTGGAGCCTCGTTACCGAATGTGAGTTCGCCCTCTTCATTATCCGAGACGTGCACGAAATCTGACCAGTTCTGCCCTTGATCCATCGAAAATCGCATGTACATATCGAATGTAGTGGCTATGTATCCGCCAAATAGAACCATCTTTTCGGCTGTGACGTCATATGCCATGTCATGATAGTAACGGGCAATAGGAGTGGTATTAGTCTCAAGAAGAGCCCAAGAACCAGTTGTTCCATCAAGCACCCAAGTATCATCAGAATAGTATGGGGCACTAAGTTTGTATCCTCCAAAAACAACAATCAAATCATTTTCACGATCATGTTTCATTGCGTGGTATCGCAGGGATTCTGGATGAGTAGTAGATTCCACCAGGGTCCAGTTGCCCTCCCGGTACCGCCAAGTGCTTTCATCGTAACCAACTACGTCGATATATCCACCAAACATCATAATATTACCACTGTGATCACCAGCCATTTTGTGATAAGTTCGCTTGCCTGGATTTATTGTAGTGTTAATTTCGTTCCATTTCTGAGTTTGAATGTTGAAGGCCCAAGTATCATTGAAACGCTGATAATAGCCTGTTTCGTTCATGCCGTAGCCACCATACAGTATGACATCACCCGTAATATTGTCAAAAGCCATGGCGTGCTGGTAACGAGGTGCAGGGCCTCCCGCATCTGGAATCTCTAACCAGAGGTCCCTATCAGCATAGTAAATCCAGGTGTCATTGCGATAAGCGTAAAATCCTGTGTCATTAAGGCCGTACCCACCAAACATTACAATCTGATCGCTATTCCAGTCGTTGGCCATTGCATGGAAATAACGTGCACTGGGGGTATCCTCACTAAAACTTTCCATCCAATTATTGTTGTTGTAGTAGTAAATCCAGGTCTTGTTGGTATAACCTGTGTTAGTTGACCCCCCAAACATCACTGAACTGGTAAAACCAGAAAGTGACACGCCAGTGGCCATTGTGTGATAATAAGTTGGTTCGGGATGGTTGCTTGGTGTGCGCTCAGTCCAGTTTTGTTCATCAAAATCAAAACCCCACGTATCATCGATACGTCCTGATGCCGGTCTTTCCATCCAGAGCGCATAGAGCAATCCGTTTCCAGCCTTGAGACTGGCATAGGTCTGGGCGTTAGACATGTATGGGTCATCATCATCACTTATAACTACGGTAGATTCCCAGGTCGTACCATGGTCCAGAGAGGCAATCATTACCAGGTCGTAGTCAGCAGTGCCGTCCTTGTCAAAATCACCATAATCTCGCCATGCTACAAAGACACCGGAAGCATCGGCAGCAAGACAAGGATACATGGAGGATTCTGCAGTTGAATTGGTGATTCTGATGGGCTCGTCCCAATCGTTACCTTGGTTACTGGAACGTGTATAGTGGATTTCATAATCAAAACGTTCCCCATCATTATAATATGATTCCCAGGCAATATGAACTTTACCTCCACCTATATCGATTGATGGGCGATAATTACTATCACCATCAGTTATCCTTTCACCGTAGCCCCAATTTACCCCATAATCGCGTGAAGTACGGACCATTATGTCTGCACCCTCCCGGTATGCAACGTGAACTCGTGCTCCTTCAGCAGCGATTACCGGATCATAAGAAAAAGTGTCCTCGCGAGTTACTGCTATGGGCTCGCTCCAGGATCCTCCCTGGTCGCTGGAATGTGCGAAAGCGATGTACCAACCGCCGCCCGTGTCAATCGTACTTGGCACGCTCGCAATCCATATTACATACAGGTGATTACCGGTAGCGACCATTCTTGGCTGATACTGAAAATTGCCGTGAGGGTTATAGATTATCTGGTCTCCTTCTTCTGAAATAACACTCGGGTCGCTCCAGGAAGCACCGTTATCATCCGAACGGCGATAAAATATATCTCCATCGTCATTGTGAGCATTGTTGCCGTTATCACCTATTTCTCCACCATCCCAATAGATAAGATGCAGATAGTTTTCTGTAGCAGCCAGAGCAGGCATGCTTGATTCAATTGATTCATAGTATTGTTCTGAAAGATAGACTGGTTGCGACCAACTTTGTCCCCTATCGCTGCTCTGCGATACAGAAATATCCATATCTCCACCGGTTCCAGAGGCCGGTTCCCGGTCCCCCCAGGCCATTACCACATCATCACCATCAATGTCTATGCTGGGCCAGTCCCTAGCGACAGAAGCTGCACCAGAGTTTGCCTCAACAGGCTCCCCAAAAGAACCTCCACTATTTGTTGATCTTACAATCATAATTCCTGGATCGCCGTCATTCTGTGTCCTTGCCCAGACGAGAATCACCTCACCCTCCGAATCTGCTCTAATCTCGAGTGGATTGTAAGGAAAGGCGTAGAATCCATCATCATTTTCATCCGAAATCAGGTTTATTGCTCCAAAAGTAAGGCCCCCATTGGATGAACTGCGCATCTGGACTTCATAAGTTCCCCTATTATTAGTGAAATATTCGTACCATCCTACATGAACATAATTACTGGCACCCACAGTTGCAACGGCAACCATAGGTCGATAGCCACTATTCTCAGTCCCTGCTTCGTGCATCTGGTAAGGAATGGACCATAATTGGCCATTGTTAGTAGAACGGCTGTAGGATGTAATGTAACGAGCCAAACCGTCGCTTGTGAAATTATATTCAGTCCATACTGCATGAAGGTTTTCTCCATTTGCTGCGAAACGGCATTGGTATGATGTACTGGAACTCGAGGGGGAATTGACTTGCACTGGGTCACTCCAGCTGACACCGCCATCACTGGTGTATCGGTGATAAATATCATAGTCAAAACCCGAACCAGACATATTGCCACTATCACTCCACAATAGGTGTAGATTATCACCTTCTTTTACAAGATCATAATCGTATATGTAATTTCCTCCATTGGCACGAATAGACTTGAAACTGGACCATGTTTCCCCAGCATTTACTGAGGTGATCCAGGTCAACTTGTTGGGATATGCGTTGTCTATCCAGCTGAGGTAGAGCGTACCATCGTCCTCGAATATCCAGGGCATCAGATAGGCTGTTGTAGTACGGCTGAGAAGCTTTGCATCATTCCAGGCTCCATCGGTGTAACTCCTAAAGATAATGCTGTCATACGTTGTGCTTCGGGTTTCAAGGTCTCCATCATCAAGCCATGCAACAAATATGTCACCGTCTGAATTCCGGGCTACAGCCGGTGTCTGCGATATGGAGCCGCCATTAGTTTCTGTAGAGGCGAGTTTGTAAGGGTTGAGCTCCCCGGTGCCGTAAGCGTAACCTGTAATGTTCAGGGTGGCTTCGCGTATAGTTGCGTTGGCAGGAATTAGTATCCCGGCATTGACCTCGTCAGCACTATGGAACACCGTCGCCTTGCCGGGGCCGCCACTGTCAAAGGTCTGCTGCATCCCGAGCGCGCCGTATCCCTGCCCGGAATAGCGCCACCTCTCATTACGGACCTGCACCTCGATGTCGGAGGGATACGCTCCGTCGAGCGCTTCACCGGTCACTTGCAGCGAGGCTGAGGTGACGGTCGAGGCGGGGAACTCCAGCGTCACCGAGCCGTTGCGGTCCGCCTCGCTGAAGTCATAAATGACGGTCTCCAGCTTCTGGTCATACTGGGTGAATTCGCTGGTGGTTTCGGCTCCGACTAATAGTGCCAAGTCGGCTCCCAGCAGGCAGAGTACTACGAAGACAGGCAATAGGCGCATCGACTGCCGAAAGTAGGCTGCTATAAATGTGTGCGGATTATGATTCCAGCTTCAGGTGGGTCTGGCAGCCCGGACACGCCACGGTCAGCGGCCGACGCGTGTCTGCAATTTTCAGCTGCGTCTGGCAGCCGGGGCACTGGATGGTTACTGCGGCGGCCGCGGCTGGCGCTACCGGGGCGGCTTGAGGCGCAGGTTGGGGAGCCGCCGGTGCGGCCGGAGGTGGTGGGGGCGCGGAGGCGACGGGCGGCGCTGCCGGAGCGGGCCCGCCGAGCGCATCTTCCTCGTCAGCAGGCTGGTCGCCCTTCGTGCGCTGGAAGTAGAAGAAAATTCCGCCCAGCCCAACCAGTAGCACGGCGAAAACCAGCAGGAAAGTCGTCAGATTACCGAGGCCACCCTCGCCTTCACTGCCACCACCGGGCTGGGTCACTTTGCCCTTGATGTTGAGCGTGGTGGAAGCGCTGTTATCCTCGGTGCTGGCGCCCTCCATTTCAGCCGGTGTGATTGATACAAGTTCGGCCTCGAACGGTATTTCGCCGTCGATATTCGGGCCGACAATCCATTCAATCGTAACATCAGTATCGGCAAAGTCGCCCGCAACGCTGAACGGAACGGACTCGATGACGGTGCCGGAGCGAACGAGGCGCACGACGCCGCTTGCGGGCGAATCTCCGCTATTGAGCACCGTGATGGTGAAGGTGACGGTATCGCCAAAGCTGGGTGTGGAAGGCGAAGCGGTGAATGAGTTAATCGAGAGGTCAGGCGGCTCCGCGACGGTCAGCGTGTAGCTGGTGTCGATGAAGTGCATTTCTTCCGGGTCCCAGAGGCCGTCGTCAGTGCTATGCTCGGGGCGAACTTCCTTAACGTTCACCTCCAGCGTCCACTGGCCGGTAAAACCAGAATATTTCGAGGCGTCAAACTCGAAGAGCGGCAGGTTGCCATCCTGCATCAGGAGCTGGCTCTGCCCGGCTAGGAAGAGCACGTTGGGGTAGTAATTGGGCGCGACATCCTCCAGCCTGTTGTTGCTGCGCGTCAGCGAAATCTCGATGTCGGCCCTGGCATCAAAAGAGCCGCTGTTCTGGATCATAATCTGCGCATATGCCTCCACACCGTCGGTAAATATGGTGATCTGGTTCTTGTCGGCGTCCTGCCACTCCACAGAGATGACGCTGAAGTCTACCAGTGTCTGCACTGAGGGAATCATAAACTCCCGCACATACACAGTACCATCGTCGTGGTCAACAACCAGCAACAGTAACTCCTCAACATCTTTGTCAGCGACCCAGGCCGCACTGCGCTGCTTGGTCTCGTCCTCATTAATCTGCACGCCCAGCTCGGAAAGAACGGCAAAGCCGTCCTCATCATCCTCGTATACGTAGATGTCGACTGTCCCGTACCGGTCGCCGCTATTGTAGAGCTCGACAAGCAGTTCGGTCTCCTCGCCATCAATGGCAGTATCATCAAGCCGGAACGTTTCGACATCGAACGCCGGAGAAGTTGCCTGGAATTCGTAGTACTGCCGCCAGGTGTTGTCGGCCGTGTCGCTGTCGTCTGGCACCGAGTCGACGATGCTGACAATCAGCTCGTGGCTGCCGGCGGGCGGGTCCTGCCAGATGGCTGAGACCTGAATATTGCCGCCGGACGGCACGGTTACCGACTCGTTTCCGAGCTGATTAGACAGAGAAACCTCATCATACCAGAAAGCGATCTGGGCTGATACATCTCCGTCCCCATCATTCGAAATAGTCGCGGTAATCGTCAAATCATGGCCTTGGCGCGGAGGGTCGTCACTAAGTTGGACCGAATCGATTTCAAGTTCAGCATTGGTCGTTCGGAGATTGAGCTCCTTCAGGACTACGCGCCCCTTCATACCAGCTGTGACTGAAATCGAGGTTTCAACAGTTTCTTCATCCTCATCGGCATTGTTGACTAGTGAATTGAGCCTGCTGAGCAAAGTGTCGCTGTTGAACACAAAGTCGATATCGTATTCCACGGAAAGGGAGCTGAGTCGTACTGCTCCTTCGCCATCACTGTGCAACTGCAGCTCAAGTCGTGCCATTTCAACTCCGTACTGGTCCACTTCCGTCTCAGCTTCTGCCAGAGCGTCGTTAAGTGCGTCCACGAGCGATTTCTGGGCGCCAGGTGAACCACTGTCGCTCCATGTCACCGGCGAATTGTCATCATTTAGCTCACCACCCCATTGCCAGTCATTACTTCCGTCGCCATCCATATCGATTGAGGGGTTGTCGGGATACTCCTCACCCAGGGTTGTGCGCAGGAAAATATCCGAATCATCGGCACCGGCGCTCGCAATATTTCTTCCATCAGCCCACGCGAAATAGGCACGATTGCCTATCGCTGTGGCAGGCGCCATGTAGTTGTAGCTGGACTGGCTGCCGCCATTGTATTTTGAAATGGTGACTATATCTGACCAGCTCTCTCCATCATCCTCTGTAAAACGGAAAAAGTGTTCCCACTCACTGGTACTACCATCAGCTAGGTCTTGCCACGCGACATAAGTGATTCCGTTGCCTGTGACAAGGGCGGGAAAGGTGTAGTAGAAATAGGCGGTGGAATCATCACTGACAACAAATGCTTTGTCCCAGGTTACGCCACCATCCTTGGAATGCTTGACAATCACGTCGTAATCAAGTATGGCATCACCATCGTAGTCACCATACTCGCGCCAAGCCACGAACAGACTGTCATCCTGGCCGCTAATAGAAGGTGAAAGTGATGTGGTGGACGACTCCTCTGTGTCGATTGTCTGGGGCTCGCTCCAGGTCGCACCATTATCGTCACTGTTACTGTAAAGAATTGTGTACTGGTTAGTGTTAGTCCAAACCAGCTGGATTTTTCCTCCAGCAAGCGCCATCCAAGGCTGGTCATCCCAGTCCCCATTATCTGCAGGAACGACTATGTCATCCCAGTTTTGGCCATAATCGGCAGAATGCCGGAAGGCGATATCATAATCGTTCCCACTGCTGTCAACATTCCCATCTTCAACCCAAGCTATGTAGACGTGCGCGCCCTCCGAAAGAACAAACGGAGCAAACGACCAGTCGTCAGAGCCATGATCGGATATGATGAATGGCGTACCCCAGTTTGATCCCCTGTCACTGGATACGGACATCAGGATGTCATAGTCAAGGAGGCTATCCTCGTCGTATAATCCATAATCTACCCAAGCGACATAGACATAGTCCCCACTAGCGGATATCGAAGGGCGATAATCTGTCTGCTCGACACTGTTACCGTTAGTATCTCCGTCTTCGTCAAAGTTTGAGATGACGACGGGATCGCTCCAGCTTTCACCGTCATCACCAGAGTGGCGGAAGAAGATATCACCATCGTCGCCGTGCGCGTCGTTGCCGTTGCTATCGGATTGCTGATTAAGGTCACCTCCATCCCAGTATGCGAGGTACAACGAATCTCCTGAAGTAGCGAGCGCGGGCATCCATGAATCCGCTTCATAGTAATGTTCGGAAATCTGATTTGCGGCTGACCATGAACTGCCTCCATCGCCAGAAGTGGCATAGAGGATGTCCTGCTCACTCGAGGCTCCACCGCTGCTGTCGCGGTCCGACCAGACCACAGCAATGTCAGAGCCCTCGGCAGTGACCCAAGGTGAGGCGCGGAAGTCGACCTCTACATCGTTATCAATTGTCTCGGGGTTGCTCCAGGTCGTGCCGCCATTGGAGGAGTCGCTGATAACAATCCGGTAGGGCTGGTCAGCATCCACCGTTGTACGGCGCCATGTGCTGTAGAACCCCCCGTCACCATCAGCCGCGACGGAGACGAACGCAACATTGTTGTCATCGGAGGTTGAGAGGGTATTCTCAGTGCCGAAACTGGTTCCCCCGTTCGAGGAAGCTCTTGCCTTGACGGAAGGCTGGGCGCCAGTCTCGGCGTTGGAATCTATCCATATCACGACCACGCGATTTCCGTCATCGACATCGATGTTGCAATCATTGACGGTACGGTCGACCGAACTCAGCTGCTGTTGCGTGCCGAAGCTAGTACCGCGGTTACTGGATTGACGGTACTCGACTGTGTAGTATGCATTGTCACTGTCATATTCCATCCACGCCACGTGAACATTACTGCCACTTACAGCCACTGTAGGGTAGAGGCTGCTCTGGTCGCTCGTCGAAGATACAAGGGTCGGTGTACTCCAGCTATCGCCACCATCATCGGAGGAAACGACATAGATGTCGGGGTCTGTGCCCTGATTACTCATATTATTGTCATCGGCATAAACCACGTAGACATACCCGTCGGTAGCAGCCATGGCAAGACCATAGGTTAGGTTACTCTCATCAAGATCAACCTTCTTGGTCTCGGACCAGCTGCTGCCGCTATTGGTAGATACACGCAAATGAATCTCATCGCCTTTCACGTTCAATAAGCCATATGATTCCCAAGCCGCGTAGAGGGTTGAGCCATCGCGTGCCAGAGTCTGGTAGTCCAGTATGGGTGAGCTACTGGTGCCGCTACTGGCGAGTACGACAGCATCATTCCAATTACTGCTGGTGTAGCTACGGAAGAGGAGGTTCTCGTAGTTCACATCGCTCAGGTTCCCAGAATCATGCCAGATTACGAATAGGTCATCGCCATTATTGACAACTTCCGGGGCATAACTGATAGAACCACCATTAGTATCGATTGAGGATAATCTGAAATCATCTAACTCACCCGAACCATAGGGCAATCCGCTAATGTCAACCGTGGCGTCCGTCACGGTTGCATTGGCCGGAATAAGCATCTCAATCATATCATCACCGGCGGAGGGGAAGCTGGCGCTGGCACTGTTGCCGCCGCTGACGAAGAGCTGCTGCCGTCCCAGTTCGCCATAGCCCTTGCCGCTGTACCTCCAGGTGCTGCTGCTCAGCGCGACTTCGATGTCGCTGGCGTAATCGCCGTCGTCATCGGCGCCGCCGCTGATGGTGATCCCTGCCTCGAGCACCTCCGCCCGCGGGAAGAGCAGGCTGGTCAGCGCATCCTCCTCACCGCTGGTGAGGTCGAGGCTGACGCTGTCGGTGTACGCGTCGTCGCGGTAATACTGTGTGACGGTCTCGCCCATGGCCGGGATGTTCAGCACCAGCAGTGCGGCGAGCAGGAGTGAAAGCAGGCGTTGAGAGTACATGCGTGGCCTCGACCCCTCTGCTCCAACGCCATTTTAAACTTCACGCGCTGGCGCGACTGTGACTGAGCAACTGCACATGGCCTCCTTCGAGGGCACCTACACGCGCCAGTTCTTGGCAATGGTCGAGGCAGTCCACCCGGGAATCGTCGAGCTGGACCGCACGGCGTTCTACCCGTTCGGCGGCGGGCAGCCGGCCGATCAGGGCAAGCTGCAATGGGAGGGCGGCACAGCCAGGGTCGAGGACGTGCGCAAGCGCAACCGCCTGCGGCACATGGTCGCGGGCGACCTGCCCGAGGTCGGCGCGACGGTCGAAGGCAGCATTGACTGGGACCGGCGCTACGCGCACATGAAGATGCATACCTCGCAGCACCTCGTCTCGGCGGTCGTCGACCAGCTCCACGGCGCGCGAACGGTCGGCAACCAGCTCTACGCCGACAAGGCACGCATCGATTTCCAGCCACTGCGGCTCTCCCCCGCGCAGCTCTCCGAGGTCGAGGCCGAAGCCAACCGCCACCTGGCGAAGGACCTGCCAATCACCATCACTGAGGCGGACCGTAGCGAGCTGGAGCAGGACCCGCTGGTGCGATCGAACCTCTCGCTGCTCCCGCCCTCCATCCGGCAGCTGCGCGTCATCTCCATCGGAAATCTCGATATCTGCCCCTGCGCCGGCACGCACGTTCGCTCCCTCGGGGAAATCGGTGAAATCGAGTTCACCAAGCGCGACAACAAAGGGAGCGGTAAGCAGCGGCTGACGTATGCGTTGCGCGACCCCACTCCTTAAAACCGGCTCGAGGTCGCGCCCCCCTCATGGTCCTTGACAGCCTCAGCTCCGCCCTCCGTGCGACCATGCGCAAGATAGCGGGAGCGAGCCACATCTCGCCCGAGCTGGTGAAAGAGCTGGTCCGCGACATCCAGCGGGCACTGCTGCAGGCGGACGTCAACGTCAAGCTGGCGCTGGATCTGAGCAAGCGCATCGAGAGCCGCGCACTCGAGGAGAAGGCACCGGCAGGGATGACCGCGCGCGAGCACGTTGTGCGCATTGTCCACAGCGAGATGGTCGGCGCGTTGGGGGTGCCACGCGAGCTGAAGCCGGGAGCGCAGAAAATCATGCTCGTGGGACTTTACGGGCAGGGCAAGACTACTACCGCCGGAAAGCTGGCGAAATGGTTCCAGAGCAAGGGGCTCTCCGTCGGGCTGACCGGGGCGGACGTCCACCGGCCGGCGGCGTTCGAGCAGCTTTCGCAGCTGGCGGCGCAGCTGAACGTCCCGGTGGCTGGTGGTGGCAGTGACGCGGTCGCTGCCGCCAAGGCCGGCCTTACGGAGCTGGGCGAGCTGGAAGTGCAGATTTTCGATACCGCCGGGCGGCACGCGCTCGACACCGACCTGATTGACGAAATGAAAGCGGTCGCCAAGGTCATCCAGCCGGACGAAATCCTGCTCGTTCTCGACGCGACCGTCGGCCAGCAGGCAGGGCCGCAGGCGGCGGCGTTCCACGAAGCGGTCGGCGTGACGGGGGTTGTCCTGACCAAGCTGGACGGCTCTGCGAAGGGCGGCGGCGCGCTCTCGGCGGTGGCTGAGACGCAAGCGCCGGTGATGTTCGTCGGGACCGGCGAGATGCTCGATGCGCTCGAGCGGCTCGAGCCGGACCGCTTCATCTCGCGGCTGCTCGGGATGGGCGACCTGCAGTCGCTGCTCGAGCGTGCCGAGGAAGTCATGGACGCCGACAAGGCCGAAGAAACGGCGAAGCGGCTGCTCTCGGGCAAGTTCAGTCTGGTCGAGATGCGCGAGCAGATGGAGGCGCTGGCGCAGATGGGGCCGCTCGGCAAGGTGATGGAGATGATTCCTGGCATGGCGTCAATGATGAAAGGCAACCAGGCCGAGGCGACGCAGGAAAAACTAGAGCGATTCAAGGTACTGATGAACTCGATGACCCAACAGGAAATGGAGAACCCAAAGCTCATCAAACGCTCCCGGCTCCAGCGCATCGCCGCCGGCGCGGGCGCCGACGTGCAGGAAGTGCGCGAGCTGCTGGCGTATTACAACAAGAGCCGCAAGATGATGTCGTCGCTCGGCGGCAACCGTCGCATGCAGAAGCAGCTGATGCGGCAAATGGAGCGCGGCGAGCTGAACCTTTGAAGGCAAACAGCCTTTTATCGCGGCGAGCGTCGCCCTCCAATGGTCCTTGGATTGCAGCACCTAGGTGAGCTGACCGAGCTGCTCGATAGCATGAACGAGACGTTGCGCTCGCTCGATGGACGACTCGAATCGTTTGACGCGACCGCAGGCAGCCTCGACGAGCATCTCGTCGGGCTTTCGGCCTCGATGGAATCCATAGTCGGCTCGTTCGAGTCGGTGGCGCGCTCGCTCGAGAAGCTGGCGGCAACGCTCAGTTACCTCGACACCCCGCTGAAGCTGGCGACTACTCCGCTGCGACCGGTGCAGTCAGTGCTGGATGTCGTCGTCAACGAGGTCACCTCCGTCCGCGACCTCTACCGGCAGGTTGTCGAAGAGGCGCGCAAGACGCTGGCAGAGGATTAAAGCACAAATACCCCCTCCCGGTCGCGGGAAGATGCGTAGGTACGAGGTGAAACGTGGGCACGGCAAGACGCTCGAAAAAGGTGGCCTGCGGAAGAGGCTGGCCAAGAATTTTGACGGTGTCAGCGACAAAGGTGACTGGCATGTCGCCTCATACGGCGCGCTGCAGCAGGTGACGGTGAGGATGGTGAGCAAGTCCGAGATTGAGCTCGATTCACAGCTCGACACCACCGCCTCGCTCGAAGTGGCGACCGACACCCACAAGCGCTTCAACAAGTTCCTCGAGACCGTGACCGGTTTCAGCGCCAAACAGCGCAAGGACCGCGCCAAGGCCAAGGCGAAAGCCGAGGCGAAGGCGGCCGCCGCGCAGGAAAGCGGCGATTGAGCCCGCTGGCTCTTACGGGAACCCCGGGAACCGGTAAGACCACGCTGGCGCGGCTGCTCGACCACCCGCGGCTGGAGCTCTCCGACTACTACGAAACGTCCAGCGACGGCCGCGACGACGGTGGTGAATGGCTGGTTGACCTTGAGCAACTGGCGGCCGCGGCCGCGCGCGACACCAGCCCGGAGGCGGTTATCGAGGGGCACCTGTCGCACCGGCTGGGGCTGTGCGAGACCGTTGTCGTCCTGCGCTGCCACCCCGACGAGTTGCGCGAGCGGCTCGACGCTCGCGGTTACGTGGAGGCGAAGCTGCGCGAGAATCTCGAGGCGGAGGCGCTGGGTATTATCACTGCCGAGGCGCTCGAGACTGGAATAAAAGTCCATGAACTGGACACCACCGGGCAGTTACCGGCCACAAGCGCGACGGCGCTGACGGCCATCATGGCGGGCGCGAAAGATTATCAGCCGGGGCGGATTGACTTCAGCGAAGCCATACTGGGATGGTATTGATGGTCGCCGACAACTTCCGCGAAATTGGCACGCGCCTGCTGACGCCACTGGCGCGCAGCTTCCCGCTAGATCCGATGGGGATCAGCCTGCTCTCGCTCGCGACCGCCGTCGGGGCCGGCTACTCCTTCTCACAGGCGGAGGCCGGTTCGGTCTGGCTGCTGTTCGCAGCGGGACTGGTGTTCCTCACCGCCCTTCTTGACGCGCTTGACGGCATCGTCGCCCGCATCCGCGACCTCACCTCAAAGCGGGGCGACCTCGTCGACCACACGCTCGACCGTGTCGCTGACGTCATTATCCTCGGCGGCATCGCGCTGGGGCCGCTGGTCAATGAACGCGCCGGATTTGCAGCCCTTCTCGGCGTGCTGCTGCTCTCCTACATGGGGACACAGGCGCAGGCCGTGGGAGCCGGCCGCGTCTACAGCGGGCTGCTGGGGCGCGCCGACCGGCTGGTGCTGCTGATGGCGGTGCCAGTCATCCAGTTCTTTTTTGTCGCGCCGATTGAGGGTGAATACCTCATCACCTGGATGGCTTACACATTCGCTATCGTCTGCTCTGGGTCGGCGCTGCTACGCTTCTGGCTGGTCTGGAAATTCCTGGAAAAATAGGGAACTACACCCAGACATCGTTTGAAGCAGTGAATTCACTCTCTGCGTCACCCGTGTTTGTGACTCCCCGGGGCTCAACAAGCATAATTTTGCATTCATTTTCTGCATAAGGCTTGTGTTCAACGCCCTTGGGAACCACACACAATTCCCCTTCACCCAAGTCTACTATCCCATCCCGGAACTCAATACTCATCGTGCCTTCAATTACGATAAAAACTTCGTCTGTATCTTTGTGGTCGTGCCAGACAAACTCGCCCTTAATTTTTGCAAGCTTGAACTGGTAGTCATTCATTTCCGCGATTATTCGCGGAGACCAATGTTCGGAGAATTTTGATAATTTATCTTTTAAATTAATTTTATTTAATGACATTTCAGGCATCCGTTGCCATCTGGCACGTGGAGTCAGTAGAAGGCCGATTTAAACCCAACAACATATGGGAAACAATTAAGTATAGTACTTCAAGTCGCGAATATGTTCGATGGCATAAAGAGTATGCCGGCCAAGGTCTGCCTTGGTCTTTCGGCATTGATAATGTTCCTGTATGCACTGAATTTCATATTCTTTGCAGACTGTTATACCACAAATGGGGCCGGAGCAAGTGTTGACATGGAGAGTGGTGTATGGACGGCAAGCGGAGCTTGTTTTGCACTCTTTCCCAATAATGCTGAACCAAATCTCGATGAGAGTTTTGGAAGAGGAACTGAAATTCTTCAGCTGGCCGGGACGCTGATGTTGGGTCTTGGCTTGGGCAATATGCTGATATTAAACGAAGGGGCCAAAGGGAAATGGAGTCTGATGATACCCGGTCTTATCAGCTTTGGAGTTATGTTGATAATTATGGTAATGGGTATGGATGAATTACCTAGTAAAATGCCAATATATGCAACTGCCGCAGGGACCCTGCTATACGGCGGAGCTTATTTCTTCTTGAAGGAAGAAGGAGTTGACGAAGGCTTGAATTTTAAATTTAATGGCCTTCAAGTCAAGGACAAAGTAACTGCAGGAATGTTGGGTATTCCTGTGCTTATAGGTATTATATTCATAATTAACAACATTCTCTTTGCAGATGGTTATGTCGGTAAAAGTGATTCTACTTTCTTGCCAGCAATTAGAGATTATTATGACACGGAGCCATATAGTGCCACCCCGATTCAAGTTCAGATACTAGGGGCGCTTTTCATACCATATACTCTTTTTGCCGTCAATATTCTAAGAACTGGAGCTAAGGGCAAATGGCCAATATTGCACGTCAGTATGTTTGGTCTAGGTTTCTTTGCATTGGCTGGAATTATGTTTGTTATTAGTCCAGATGATGCTAGATGGAACAATGTTGAGGACACAAATGCCCAATTCTTACAGAATATGATAATCTCCATGGTAGTTTGGATCCTGGTTGTAGTTGCATATGTCAGGCTCAGAGAAGAAGGGGCTGAGGATGGAATGACAATCATGGGTAAAGAACCAGAGGCAGATCTCTTCCTGATGAAAATGTTCCCTGCAGTTATGGTCGTAATGGCGCTAATTCTGGCTGCAGCAAGGATGATGGGATAAAAACGAAGAGTAATAATGGATTGTCATGGCCAGACGCAAGAAGAAGAATTTTTGTATTAATTGCGATACGGGCGATCAGGGAGAAATAGGAAAAGGCAAAAGATGTAAAATATGTGATAGCCAATTAGTTGTAAATCCTTATTTTGGAAACTGGAAACCTTACACTAAATTACGCCCATTTGGCCAGATAAGATTAGCAATTCCTATATTTTTACTAATATGTTCTTGGGCTCCTTTTTTATAATTCAGAACGATTCATATCTTACAGGAGAACCGTGTGATACACAGCTTGAAGGTAGTGCCTGTGGAACTTTATTTAGCCTGATTTTTGTTCTTGCTGTTTGGACTTTTATCACTCCTAGCGGAACTCGCTCATCCCGTACCCTCCACGTCAGCCTGCGGCTCCAGCTCGAGCGGCTCTAGCCGGTAAGCGCTGAAGACGTGGATGTCAGGATTTTCGAGCAGCCGTTCGAGGCAGCCCCCACACATTGGCTGCAGCAACCCGTCGTCCTCGGAATGCTTGTGCTTGAGGTCGCCCTCGTAACAGTGCGAGACGAGGTACTCGGCTGTCTCCGGTTCGTTGAGCTTGGTCGGCGTCAGCCCGTGGACGTCAATGCACATGCGGCAATACATCGCGCGGCGACCGATGTCCCGATTAAAAGGTTCTCAATCCTTAAATAAACGGGGCAGGTCGCGCGCATATGGCGAAGGAGAAGAAGACGCAGGGCTTCCAGTCGGCCGCGGGCCTCATCCGCTATTTTGACGCCGAGGACAGCAATGCGCTGCAGATATCCCGCTGGGGAGTCCTGCTGGGAGGTATTCTCGCTATCGCCGTGGTCGAGGTTTCGACGGCGGTCGGGCTCCAGACCGGAGCCTATGTTCTGGCTGTCGGCCTCTCCGCCATCGTCTTCAACGAGTTCCTGATTTCGCGCTCGCGCACCCTCTAATAGCTGCGGCAGATTCGTCCACAATGGAGCAGTGCAGCTACTGCGGCTTCGTGCTGGAAGCGCTCGGTTCGAACTGTCCCAACTGTGGCGTCGCGGTACCGAGCCGCACGCCGGCTGCGGTCGCGGCACCTGAGCCGGGGCAGCCCCACCAGGCCACGCCAAACCGCCGGCGGCGCGGCTGGCTGAAGCCGTTACTGGCGCTGCTGCTGGTGGCGGGACTGCTGACACTACCGCAGGCGCAGCCCTTCCTGCGCGGGCTTGACGACCTGTGGGGGGAACTGAACAGTAGCTACTATGAAGTGCCCGAAACCGTCAGTATGACGCTGATGCGAAATTTTACGATATTCCTGACGTCGGGCCCGTCGGCTGACTGGCGGCTGGCGCTGAGTGAACCGGGTCATCGCCCCAGCGGTCCGCAAGGCGCCGGCAATAGCTGGCAGGAAATACACACGCTCGACGCGACACCAGCATGGGACGACACGCACGCCGGCAAGATGCTCTGGGAAGGGCATATCGAGGGCGATGAGCGAGCCGAAATTTCGGTCAGCTACAACGTCACCGTCTCGACCATCATCTCGGACCTGAAGGCGGAGGGTGCCGGGACTATCGACCAGTATCCTGCCGCGTATGACGATTTCCTGCAGGATGAGTGGAAGGTCGAGCCTTCCAACACGCAGGTGCAGGAACTGGCGACGCAGTTCGCCAACGGCACCGGCGGCAACGTGCTACGTATCCTGCGCAATATTTTCGACTACGTCATGGGCAACTTTACCTACGTCCTCGGGACGACGCCCAAGAGCTGCGACCAGACGCTCAGCTACGGCTACGGCGACTGCGACGACCTCGGACTGCTCTACGTCTCAATCGCGCGCGCGGCCGGAATCCCGGCCTGGATGGAGCTGGGGATGATTCCGCGCTCTTCCGACGGGCTGCAGGACTGGGGTGGCCACGCCTGGGTCAACGCACTGGTGCCGCTCGGCGAGGGAAACTACACTGTTGTGACGGTCGACCTCGCCAACGGCTACTACCTCTGGATGCCACCCTACCGCCTCTCGGAGTATGTCGACAACGGGGGCCCCGATGACCTGAAGGCATTCTACTTCCTCTTCTCGAGCCAGGGCAGCGGTCGCGCCAGCTTCACGCAGGACATCTCCGTCGCGAGCTACAGCGAGCAGGGCAAGCTGCGCATCGAGGCATGAAATACCTCCTGTTCCAGCCGGAGGAGCTCGAGGAGCTGATGCAGTTCCTTGAAGCCAACCTGGACGAAAACTACAACCCGCAGGTGTTCCTGAAAATCCAGTCGCAATGGCCGGACGGCTTCGCCATCGCGTGGCGCGGCGGGAAGATGGTCGGCGTCGGGTGCGGGGCGCTGCTGCCAGGCGACAAACTGCGCGTGCTGGTGCTGGTGCTGGCACCGGGAGTGCAGGGGCACGGGCATGGACGCAAACTGCTCGAGATGCTGGTGGCAGCCGGGCACAAGCGCGGCTGCCGCCGCGTCACGCTAGAAGCACGGGTCGATTCCGAAGCAGTCGATTTCTACCGCCATCTCGGCTTCAGCAGCGTCGACCTGCTGCCCTGCTATTACCAAGACGGCGGCGACGCCGTCGTGATGGAACGGCCTATCTGAAACGCCGGCGTGCAGCGAGAGCGAGCGGCAGGGCCGCTAACACGCCCACACCGGGGAGCGGAGATCCAGGCTCGTCGACCACTTCGGGAGCGGGGCCGTTACGCTGCGGGTTGCTTGGATCCGCTTTCTGGTCAATAGCGGTATCTGCTTCCGCAAAGGTTACCTCTTCAGCCTCAAGGGATATCGTCCGTTCTCCTGACTCATCGCCTGGAACGGGCATGTCCATGTGCATGTATGCGATACGTCCCGTGTCAGATGCAATATATGAATGAGCCTCGACGGAAAGTCCCCTATCCATTTCGTCTTCCCCTTCCCCCTCATTCTCTTCGTTCTCTTCATCCTCATCACCTTCACCGCGGCCAGGATCGGAGTCCATAGGGTCCTCGTTGCCGGAATCATCGTCACGTTCCTCCTCGCTCTCGTATGGCAGTACCTCGAACGCCTCAACGGTTGAGCCATCAGCAAGAGGCACATTCAGCCGCCCGCCAGTGGTGAAATTGTAGTGGATGGGTTCTGGAATCTCGACCGGGCCAAAATGGAACCGGTTGCCCTCGATGCGCAGATTCGCTCCAGAATCGTCGTAGGCATCACGTTCCTCTTCTTCCATTTGATCAAGGGCGGCATCCAGTAGCTCCTGCATCCAGTTGGAAGGTATGTGTAACGGGAACAGGTCTCCCCAGCTCTGGAAACTGCGGTCAACATCCATTTCTGCAAAATTCTCTGTCAGGTTTCTGTATAATTCCTGCAGTTCTGGTAGCTGGTCACAATCCTCCGCAGGACAGGCGGAGGAAACAGGCTTGTCCAGGTCAATCGCCCCACCGAGGTCACCACTGATGGTGATAAGTGTGGAACCGCCCCAGATTTCGCCCTCCTCAATAGGCAGGTCCAGCACGTTCATTGGCTCGTCAAACTCCAGCAGGAGGTGGAAACTGACCTCGGTACTGCCACCCCAAGAAACGGAGTCGTAGCGAACTTCCTTCCAATCATAGTATTCAGTATCGCTCTCCCCGTCGTATCCACTCCATTCATCGGTAAAGTTGGGTGCGTTCAGAACAGAAAAATCAAACTCTGTTCCCTGACTGAGAGTAATGTCAATCTTGGTAAGGTCAATTTCATCCTGCGTCCACCAGCTCTCTACGGCAACACGTTCGACTTGGTCGAACCCGGCAGTGAAAGCGACCTGCTGTACAGAAACTGGCATCTCAGTCCCATCTGCCAAGAAAGTTTTGCAACCCTCATCGTCACAGCGTTCTTCAACATCTTCATAGTAACCAGCAACAGGGAGCTCAACCGTCGCCTGCCAGTCAGTCGCTATGTGCGTGTAGAAGCCAGTCTCGGACTTAATGTGGTACATGAAGTCAAGGTCATCAACTACCTCACCCTTGTGGTAGAGCCCAAGACTCCCCTCATTGTTGATGTCGTAACTCTTCACTGGAAAATTACTATCACCCACACTGTCATCGAGCGGAGTTCGCAACTCTGAGGTCAACTCGTCAAAAATCCAGCTGAAATCAATTTCGTTGCCCACTGCCCAGCTGTCGCCCACTTGCCAGGCGGTAGGTGCCATGGCAGGTGCAGCAACGAACTGCGCAGCTACCAGCAATGCCAATAGTGTTCGGCGCATGACGGCCGACTCCAGAGGCTACTATATACAATTAACTCTGTAAATGGAACAATCTCTTCATAAACTACGCTTATTGCCGAATTCTATTTTGCCCAAAGGCTTTTATACCTATCCATGTCCGCCCGGCTCCGAATATGGGTTCTGGAGGTGACTGAATGGCGACAAAATCAAAAAAGAAAGGCGAGAAAGTAGACGAAATTCTGACCTGCCCGGAGTGCAGCAGCTCCCACCTGAAACGCGATTATGACCACGCCGAAGTGGTCTGCGCCGATTGCGGTCTGGTGCTTGAGGAAAACATCGTTGACCCCGGCCCGGAATGGCGCGCATTCGATATGCAGCAGGAGAACGCCCTTGCGAGGGCCGGTCCACCGATGTCGACAACGCTGCCCGACAAGGGACTCTCGACCGAGATTTCGCCCACCAACCGCGACTATTACGGTCGCTCGATTTCCAACCGCAACCAGTCAATGCTCTTCCGCATGCGCAAGTGGCAGCGGCGCGCCCGCGCCTCCAAGTCTGCGGAGCGCAACATGGCGGTCGCAATGCGCGAGATGCAGGCGGTCGCTACGAACCTGAAGCTCCCGCGCCGTATCCAGGAAACGGCGGCGTTCATCTATCGCCGCGCCATCCAGGAGCAGTCGCTCTCGGGCCGGGCAATCGAGATGGTCGCCTGCGCCGCACTTTACGCCGCCTGCCGGCAGGAGGGGGTGCCGCGCACTCTGACCGAAATCAGCCGGCACAGCCGCTACTCGCGCAAGGAAATTTCGCGCACCTATCAGGTGATGGTTAAGGCACTGAAGATGCACTCGATGCCTCCATTGCCGGAGGACTACCTGCCGCGCATCTGTTCCAAGCTGGACCTGACGCCGAAAGTCGAGGGGACTGCCCGTGATCTGCTACGCGCCGCACAGGACGTGCCGCTCACCAATTCGGTGCCGATTTCGCTCGCAGCAGCGTCGGTCTATATCGCCTCGATTATCAACAACGAGCGCCGTAAGCAAAAGGACGTCGCGCGCGCCGCGGATCTGACGGAAGTCACGATTCGCAGCCGTTACAAGGAAATGGCACAGTTCCTGAGTATCGACATCCACATCTGACGCTTTTAACCGCGTCCCGCCTCGGCGGCCGATGATTATCCGCTGGCACGGCCACGCCTGCTTCGAGCTGCAATCCGGCTTCACACTGGTAGTCGACCCGCACGACGGCCGCTCCCTCGGGCTTTCGCCCCCCTCTGCCAGCGCCGACCTCGTGCTGGTGAGCCACGACCATTTCGACCACAACCAGTCGCGGAACGTGCGTGGGCTGCGGACGCGGGTTATCGACACCGCCGGGCGGCACCAGTTCCAGGGGTGCGAGATCCAGGGCATCCCGGCGTTCCACGACGAGGAGCAGGGCGCAAAGCGTGGCGAGGTGGTGCTATTCCGCTTCGCGATGGGAGGTATCGATTTCCTGCACGGTGCTGATTTGGGGCATTATCCCGAAGAGCAACTGGACGCCATGCGGGGCTGCGACCTGCTCTTCCTACCGGTGGGCGGGGTTTTCACCATCGATGCCGAGATGGCGTGGCGCGTCGCGCAAGCGGTCGCGCCACGCGTGGTAGTGCCAATGCACTACCGCTACGGCAGCCTGACGCTCGCCATCGACGAGGTGCAGCCATTCCTCGACGCCAGCCCGTGGCCGGTCGTCGACCTCGGCAGCGAGATGGAGCTAGAACAGGAAGACCTGCCGACGCAGCCTGAAGTGTGGAGGTTCCTCAGCTGATGGACCCGCATCTTTTCCGCCGCTTCAACCACACCGTCGTCGCCTGTTATGTGGTCTATTTCCTGCTGCCCCCCACTCTCTGGGGCGTGCCGCGCTTCGCCTTTGCAGCCAGCTTCTGGCTCGCAACGGTCACGGTCGAAGCTGTGCGGCTGCGCTCTACACGCGAGATGCCCGGCATGCGTGACTACGAACAGCGCCGCATCGCCGGCTTCCTCTGGTTCACCACCGGCACGACCGCGCTGCTGGCGGCGCACGAATACCTCGGAGTGGGGCAGGCGGTGGTGATGGCGACCATCATCGCCGCCGCCTACACCGACCCGCTGCTGGGCGAACTGAAGCCGCGGCTACCGCGCCAGCAGGCGCTCGGCGGAGGTGTCGTGGTGGCGTTCCTGATTTATATAGCTATCTTCGGGATGGTGGACGCGCTTTCCAGCGCTGCGCTGGGCTACGCGCTGGTCGCTGCTGTGGTGATGGTCGCGGCCGAGCTGCCATCGGTGAAATGGCTTGATGACGACCTACTGATGCAACTGGTGCCGGTGGCGGTGCTGCTACTGCTGGCGGCGCTGCCGGGCGCTCCGCAGCTGCCGGGCGACGTGATTGCGGAGGTGCTGCATTGCTGCTGAAACTCTACCTCGTGCTGATTTACTCCGCGCTCGGCGCGGTGGGTCTGCTCTTCCTGCAAACAGGCCACTGGCCGGTCACGTTGTTGCTCTGGGGCGGCAACGCGCTGCCCGCAGTGTTGCTGGCACGGTCGCTTGGGGATAGTAATGCAGATTGATTATCGCCGCCGCTGGGCTGGCGTGCGGCGTGCGCTGCGCGACGCGGACGCCGATGCATTCGTCGCTGTCGGCGCGGGGAACACGCGCTGGCTTGCATCAGCCGAATCGCCGCCCGGGTCGCCCCCGAGTTCAACGCTGAACTACGTTTTCGTCCCGCAGCGCGGTGCGCCGATTGGGATTACTTCATCACTCGAAGGGCACCGCTGCCGCAAGGAAACCGGCGTGCGCGACCTGCGGCTCTGGTCAGGCTACCCTGATGTTGGCGCCGAATTCGCGTCGGCCAAGGCGGCGCTGAAAGCGCTGCTCGAAGAGCGCGAAGTGGGCAGCGTGCTGAGCGACGCCGCGCTGCGATTGCAGCGCGGCGTCGCGGTCGAGCGCTCGACAGCCGTGCGCGACCTGCGCGCCCGCAAGGCGCCCGACGAGCAGGAGCGCATCCGCGTTGCCGTGCGCCACGCCGACGCGGGGCAGCGCTTCGCGCGCGAACTGTGCGAAGCCGGCGCGGGGTTGACGGAGTTCGAAGTCGCGGCTGAAATCGACTACTTCCTGCGCCGGCGCGGAGTACAGGAGACTTCGTTCACGACTATTGTCGCCTCCGGGCCGAACGCGGCGTTCTCGCACCACTCACCCGGACGCCGGCGGCTGCGCGACGGCGATTCGGTCATCTGCGATTTTGGCGCTTTCTGGAAGGGCTACTGCTCTGACATCACGCGCACGTATTTCGTCGGTGGCAGCCCCGCCCCGAAGTGGCGCAAGCGCTACGCGCTGGTGCTCGAAGCCAACGAGCGTTCGCGGGCCGCGCTGCGGCACGGTGCCGTCGCGCAGGATGTCGACGGCGCGGGACGCAATTTCCTCGGTCGCAGCGGCGTCGGTAACCGCTTCGTCCACGGCACCGGGCACGGCTTCGGGCTGGAAGTGCATGAATGGCCGTCGCTGACATATGGGCAGAAGACGGTGCTGGAGAAGGGAATGTGCGTGACGGTCGAGCCGGGTCTCTACTTCCCGCGGCAGGGTGGCATCCGCATCGAAGACGACGTGCTCGTGACGCGCGCGGGCTGCGAGACGCTGACGCACGCCGCGAAGGCGTTATACTGACGCCGCGCTGCGCGAGCGTGAGTGTCGCCGCCCGCGTAGTGGAACGGCTGCTGGAAGAGCGACCGCAGTCACGCGACGCTATCGAGCGTATCAAACTGGACGTCGCACGCTCCTGCACCACGGCAGGACTGCCAAAGAACAACGAGCTGCTAACGCAGCTCGATGCGGCAGCGGAGCCGGAGCTGGCGCGGCTGCTGCGCGTCAAGCCGATGCGCACTTCCGCCGGCGTCGCGCCGGTCGCCATCATGACCTCGCCGGCCCCCTGCCCGCATGGCACCTGCACCTACTGCCCCGGAGGGCCGACCAACGACGCACCGCAATCCTACACCGGCCACGAGCCTGCGGCGCGGCGCGGGGCGCGGCACGGCTACGACCCGCAGACGCAAGTGGCGGGGCGGCTCGAGCAGTATGCGCGCAACGGCCATCCAACCGACAAGGTCGAGCTGATTATCATGGGCGGCACCTTCACCGCGCGCGAGCCGGAATACCAGGACGAGTTCCTGCGTGGCGCGTTCCGGACGCTGAACGGTACGGCGAGCGATTCGCTCGATGCGGCGCTGGCGGCCAACGCCACAGCCCCGCACCGCTGCGTGGCGCTGACGATGGAGACGCGTCCCACCGAGTGCAGCGACTGGGCGGTGCACCAGATGCGACGGCAGGGGGCGACGCGGGTCGAAATCGGGGTGCAATGCCTTGACGACGCGGTGCTCGACAAGCTCAACCGGCAGCAGTCGGTCGCTGACGTGATCGCGGCGACGCGGCGACTGAAGCGTGCCGGCCTGAAGGTGGTCTACCACCTGATGCCGGGCCTGCCGGGAATGTCGCCCGAGAAGGACCGGCGCGACTTCGCACGGCTCTTCGCCGAGCCGGA
>PCCI01000038.1 GCA_002731655.1 Methanobacteriota archaeon
AACCTTTTCCGACAGCGTGACACGGCAGATTCTCATTGTCCCTGACAAGTTCAAAGGCTCGCTTTCCGCGATGGAGGCGGCCGGGGCGATTGCCCGTGGCTGGGCGACTGCTTGTCCGGGCGACACGCTGACGCTGCTGCCTATGAGCGATGGCGGGGATGGCTTCGGGCCGGTGATGGCTGGCGCGCTCGGCTTGGAGCGACGGCAGATCAATGGGGTCGACGCAGCAGGACGATCGAGGCAGGCGGAGTGGTGGCTCGACGTTGCGAACGGCCAGTCGGTGGTCGAGACGGCACAGTCGAATGGCTTGGCGCTGTTGCCGGGAGGGCAATTTCATCCGTTTGAACTGGATACGCGTGGGGTGGGGGTTCTGCTGCTTGCAGTAGGTTTGGCGGGCGCTACAAAGTGCCTCGCAGGCATCGGGGGCAGTGCGACGAATGACGGCGGTTTCGGAATGGCACGGGAGCTTGGCTGGATATTTCGCGATGAGTTGGGCAAGGAAATTAAACAGTGGACCAGACTCGGTGGTTTGGTTTCGATCGAGGCGCCGCTGAATCGCGATTGGCCAAGCGTGACAGTGGCGAGCGATGTGCAAAACCCGCTGCTTGGCATCGACGGAGCCACGCATATTTACGGGCCGCAAAAGGGTATGCAACCGGAAGATTTTACCAAGGCTGACGCCTGCCTCGACCGCTTGGCCAAGGTTGCCGCCAAGGCACTTGGCAGTGATTACTCGGCGACACCCGGCGCGGGGGCGGCGGGAGGGCTTGGATTCGGATTGATGGCATTTACAGGGGCAGCGGTCGAGTCCGGGTTTGAGGTGTTCGCCAAGGCGACCGATCTGGAAACGAAGATTGTTGAGGCGGACTTTGTGGTGACTGCGGAGGGGGCAATCGACGAGCAAACGCTGATGGGGAAGGGGACAGGGCAGGTCGCCGCACTCTGCCGGCGGTTCGGGAAGCCGTGCATCGGCTTGGCCGGTCAGTTGGCGATAGACCAAGTGGCGATCGATCAGGGGGAGCGGCTGTTTTGGCGTCTGGCGGCGATGGTGCCCGAATTGGCTAGTAAGCCGGAGGCGATGACCCATGCCGCGGCTCTCCTCGAGCGCTTGGCCAAGAGGGAAGGGGTACAGGTAGGAGGGGCAGATATCGTCAATTAACTCGGCCTTACGAATCGCGTCGAGCTTGATTTAGTGAGAGGGTGCAGGCAGATTTCCCGTCAGGCAGCTTGTTTGGTTATTGAATTGAACGTCGTTTTTTATGTTTTTATCGAGAAACACTCTATGGGTTCTTCCGGTGCTGGCCATGGGGGTGGCGATAGGCCAACCTCACGCGGGTGCTCCTGGGGAGAGTCACTGGTCGTTCGTAACGCCCAAGCGGCCGGCTTTGCCCGGGGTGCAGCAGCGGGCTTGGCCAAGGAACTCGATCGACTTTTTCACTCTGGCCCGGATGGAGGCCAATGGGCTTGAGCCGTCACTGGAGGCAGATCGCCGGACCCTCATTCGCCGGGTGTGCCTCGATCTGACCGGCCTGCCACCGTCGCCGTCGCAGGTTGATAGGTTCGTCAACGACACTGATCCGAACGCGTACGAGACCCTCGTCGATTCGCTGCTCTCCAGCGAACGTTACGGCGAGCGGATGACGCTGGCGTGGATGGACGCCGCGCGCTACGGCGACTCCAGCGTTTTCCATGACGATGGCGTGCGCTACATGTGGCCGTGGCGCGACTGGGTGATCCAAGCATACAACGAAAACAAGCGGTTCGACGATTTTACGATCGAGCAGTTGGCTGGTGACCAGTTGGAGAATGCGTCGCTCGACCACAAGGTGGCATCCGGCTTCAACCGCAACCACGGCACGACCGACGAGGGTGGCGTGATCGCCGAGGAGTATCGCGTTGAGTACAACGTCGATCGAGTCAAGACGACCGCCAACGTTTGGCTGGGCCTGACGATGGAGTGCGGCCAGTGCCACGAGCACAAGTACGATCCGATCTCGCAAAAGGAATACTACCAGTTTTACGCCTACTTCAATGTCAACTCCGACGCCGGCATGCAAACGCGCAACGGCAACTCGGCGCCGATGGTCAAGGTGCCAAGCATGAGCCAAAAGCAGGAGTTGCAGCAGCGCCGTGACAAGGTGGCTGCCATGAAAGAGGAGCGGGCCAAAGCGAATCCGACCGCGAAGGAAATGGATGAGTGGATTGCTGATCACCGCGTCAGCGAGTTGCCCAATACCCCGAAGCTGGATGGGTGGCATTTTCTCGGAAGTTTCACCGGCAAAAATAAGGATGCTGCATTCAAAAAGAACTGGGGGCCGGAGAAGACAGTAGACCTGGCCAGGGAGCACGACGGCAAAAAATGGGAGCCGCGCGAGTACGAGGATGGCAAGGTGCACACGCCAGCCATTCCCGAAAACAGCGCGGCTTATTTTTACCGGATCGTGACGGCGGCCAAGGCGCAGGAGGTGATGGTATCGCTCGGCAGTGACGATGCGATCAAGGTGTTTCTAAACGGCAAACAAGTGTTCGCCAACAACGCTTCCCGCGGCCCGGCGCCTGATCAAGACAAGGCTAAGCTGGCGCTCACAGAGGGTGATAACCATCTGCTACTCAAGATTGTGAACGCCGGTGGCCCGGCCGGCTTTTACTTCAGGTTAGTTGGTTCTGTACTGCCGGAGAACATTCTGGCGCTGCTGCGCGAGGATGTTCTGAGTGAAGAACACGTGGTGAAGCTGCAAGAGTATTACGAGAAATCCGCCTGGCCCCTGGCCAAGGAGTTGGATGCCAAAATCAAGGCTGCCGAGAAGGCTGTCAGCGATTACGATAAGGGGATAGTCACTGTGATGACAATGGGCGACTTGGCCAAGCCGCGCAAAACTTACGTGCTTGCGCGTGGCCATTATGCGTCGCCGAAAAAGGACGAGGAGATTTTTCCCGGCGTCCCAGCTGCGCTACCGCCGTTGCCGGAGGGTTCGTCGCCCAAGCGGGTCGGCTTGGCCAAGTGGATCGCCGATGACGACCATCCGCTGACCGCTCGCGTGGCGGTGAACCGCTATTGGTCGATGATCTTTGGCGCGGGGATGGTGACGACGGTGATGGACTTCGGCACGCGCGGCGCATTGCCGAGCCACCCGAGGCTGCTCGACTGGCTGGCGCGTGACTTCGCCGATGGTGGCTGGAACGTGAAGCGCGTGTTCAAGCAGATGCTCATGTCGGCAACGTATCGGCAGCAGTCCACCGCCACGGCGGAGCAACTCCGGCTCGACCCGGAGAATGTGTTCCTCTCGCACGCACCGAGGTTGCGGTTGCAGGGCGAGTTCATCCGCGACAACGCACTCACCGTCGGGGGCGTGCTCAACGGCAAGGTTGGCGGGCCGAGCGTCAAGCCGTACCAACCGCCGCGTATCTGGAACGAAGTCGCGCTCAACGGCGGTCTGTTTTACAAGCCGGACAACGGCGCAAATCTTTACCGCCGCTCAATGTACACCTACTGGAAACGCTCCGCGCCGATGCCGAACATGATGGCGTTTGACGCGCCGACGCGCGAAAAATGCGTTGTCCAGCGGCCTCGCACAAACACGCCAATGCAGGCGCTGGTGACGCTGAATGACGTGCAGTTCGTCGAGGCGGCGCGACTGTTTGCGGAGCGTGTGCTGCAGCAGGGCGGGGAGGATTTCGACTCGCAGCTTGATTACGCGCTGCTGCTCACCACGGCGCGGCCGGCGGACGAGTTGCGCAAGCGCGTGTTCCGCAACCTGTACGACAGCCAGCTCAAGGTGTTTCGCGCCGATGCCAAGCGCGCCGGTGAGTTGCTGGAGTTTGGCGAAACCAAGCGCGACGAATCGCTCGATTCGGCCAGGCACGCCGCCTGGACCACCGTGGCCAGCGCCATTCTCAATCTAGACGAAGTCATCACCCGTGAGTGAACCATGATTCCATTATTCAATTCTGACCACCTGCTCGACCGCCGCAAGTTCATGAACCTTGGCGCGCGCGGCATGGGGGCGCTTGGTCTCGCGTCGCTCGCCCAGCCTGGCCTGCTCAATGCCGCCACAGGGCGCGGGGGAGGGGTACTGGGCAACCCGAATTTCAAGCCCAAGGCCAAGCGGGTGATCTATCTGTTTTTCTCCGGTGGCCCGTCGCACATCGACATGTACGACTTCAAGCCGGGCATTCGCAAGATTCACGGCATCGAGCTGCCGGACTCCATCCGAAAGGGCCAGCGCATTACCGGGATGACCTCCGGGCAGAAGTCGTTCCCGTGTGTCGCGCCGATGTTTGAGTTCAAGCAGCACGGGCAGAGCGGCGCTTATTACAGCGAGATTCTGCCGCACATCGCCTCACTCGCCGACGAGATGACACTCATTCGCAGCGTGAATACCGAGGCGATCAACCACGACCCGGCGATCACTTACATCAACACCGGCACACAGCAGCTTGGCCATCCGAGCATGGGCGCTTGGCTCAACTACGGCCTCGGTAGCCCGAGCGACAACCTTCCGGGCTACATCGTGATGATCTCCAAGGGGCGTGGTGGCAGCCAGGCGCTCTACTCACGCCTTTGGGGCAGCGGCTTCCTGCCGTCCAAATATCAAGGTGTGAAGTTTCGCAGTTCCGGCGAGCCGGTGCTTTTCCTCAACGACCCGCCGGGTATTGACCGCAGTTCGCGCCGAGCGATCCTCGACAGCATCCGCGCCGTGAACGAGGCGAAGTTTGCCGAGACGGGTGATGCGGAAATTCAGGCGCGCATCGCCCAGTACGAAATGGCATTCCGAATGCAGTCCAGTGTGCCGGAGCTGACTGATCTTAAATCCGAGCCGGAACACGTCTTCGACCTGTACGGCAAGGATTCCAAAAAGCCGGGCAAATACGCCTACAATTGCATCCTTGCTCGGCGCATGCTTGAGAGCGGGGTGCCGTTCATACAGTTGTTCCATCGCGGCTGGGATCAGCACGGCAATTGTCCGCGCGATGTTCGTTACCAATGCGAGGACATCGACCAGCCAACTGCCGCGCTCGTCAAGGATCTCAAGCAGCGTGGCATGCTCGAGGACACGCTCGTGATTTGCGGTGGCGAATTTGGCCGGACGATTTACTCACAGGGCACGCTAACCAAGGACAACCACGGGCGTGACCATCATGGCCGTTGCTTCTCGATGTGGATGGCCGGCGGTGGAATCCGGAAAGGTCACGTGCACGGCGAGACTGATGACTTCTGCTACAACATCGTGCGCGATCCGGTGCACATCAACGACCTCAATGCCACCGCGCTGCAATGCCTCGGCATCGATCACGAACAATTCACCTACCGCTATCAAGGGCTCGACCAGCGCTTGACAAGTGTCCTCGACCCCACCGTGATCACCCCGATTTTGGCTTAACGCGCCACGTCGTAAACAACTCATCGCCGAGTCGGAGTCGACGGGTCAGTTCCAAGTTAGCTGCCTTGGCCAAGGTGGCGAAACCGTCGCCGTCGGCGATCGTTGGTGCATCGCGTCCACCAATGATCCGCGGGCAGATCGTTAGGTGCAGTTCATCCACAAGGCCAAGCCGGAGCAGTTCGAAGTTCAATTCGCCGCCGCCCTCGCAGAGCAACCGATTGACGGCCCACTCGCGCTGGAGCCAGCCAAGCGCTTGGCCAAGCGCAACCTTGTTTTTTCCGCACACCTTCACGCAGTCGGCCAGACGCTCCAGCTTGGCCAAGCGCGACTTCGGCACCTGGCTCGAGGCCAGCACAATGACCGGCGAAACTTGATTTCGGAAAACCGCCGCCTCCGGATCGACTGAACCAGAACCGCTTACGACGATCCGCAAATTTTGCCTAGCCAAGCCGCCGCGAAGTCGCCGCCGCTCGTATTCCGGGCCACCGGCATCCAGCGTCACCGGCGCGGAGTCCACCGTTCGCGCGCCGCACATGACTGCGTCGGCGGTGGCCCGGAGCGAGAGGAGATTCGCGTGGTCGCGCCGGCTGCCGAACGAGACAAACCGCCGATGTGCGGGGGCGATCTTGCCGTCGGCTGACATCGCCATGTTGATCAGCACGAATGGACGGATCGTTTTCATCCAGTGCAAAACATCGCGTCGCCGTAGCTAAAAAAACGGTACCGCTTGGCGATTGCCTCGGCGTAGGCGCGCAGCACATGTTCGCGCCCGCTAGTGCCGCCCGGCTGCGCGAACGCGCTCACCAGCATCAGTAATGTCGATTTGGGCAAATGAAAGTTGGTGAGCAACTCATCGACAACCTGAAACTCATGCGGCGGATAAATGAAGATATCCGTGCGGCCAAGCTGTGGCGCGATCGGCGCGCCGCCAGTAGCGACCGACTCCAGCACGCGCATGCTCGTCGTGCCAACGGCAACAACCCGCCGTCCCTCGGCCTTGGCTTGGTTGACAGCCTCGGCTGCGGCGGTGTCGATTTCGAACCGTTCCTCATGCATGGGATGATCCTCAACGTGATCACACTCCACCGGCTGAAACGTTCCGGGCCCAATGTGCAGGGTCACCTCCGCGAATGTCACTCCCTTTGCGCGTAGCCGGGCGATCAACTCATCCGTGAAATGCAGTCCCGCGGTCGGCGCGGCGACCGAGCCGTCGTTTTTTGCATACACCGTCTGGTAACGCTCGCGATCGGCGCGGGTGTCGATCGGTGCGCGCTCGATGTACGGCGGCAACGGTGTCTCGCCGATGGACTGCAGGAGTTCGTGCACGCCCGACGATTGCGGAAGCCGCAGAAGATATTTGCCGGCGTCGTTCTTGTCGATCGACTTAACCCAGTGCGGAGTGGGGCGTCCATCGAGGTCGTGCAACTGGATGCGTGTCCCGTTGTGAATGCGTTTGCCGGGTCGCAGCATGCACCACCATTCGCCGGGCGCATGTTCCTCGGTAAGCAGAATCTCCACCCGGGCGCCGTCGCCCTCCTTTTGGCCGCGCATGCGAGCCGGGATGACGCGCGAGTTGTTTACCACCAACACGTCGCCCGGATGCAGCAGGAACTCTAGTTCGTCGAATTGCCGGTGGGCGATGGCGCCGCTGGCGCGATCGAGCGTCAGCAACCGGGAGGCATCCCGTCGCCCGATGGGATGTTGGGCAATGAGTTCCTGGGGGAGGGAGTAGTCGAAATCGGCCGTCCGCACAGCGGTATCTAGTAGCTGCTTTTGCGGACGGATACAACGCAGCGGAAGCCGAGCCCCAGTAGCCTCGGGGGGGGAGGGGATACAGATGCTCAATCCCGCCGGCTCGCTTGACCAAGCAGTGGGCAATGCCAAAAACAGACTAAAAAACGGGATTTCCAGAACAAACGAGCAAATAAAAAAATTTCATTTTTTTTAAAAAATCAGTTGACGTCTTGGGGAGGAAACGGTAGAGAACGGGAAAATTTGGGTCGCATGGGGCCGATTTGGTGTCCAAGCAACCTGTTATGTCAGCAATCCAGGACCATCCGACGACTGTTTTTTCCGGTCGATTCTGTCACGGAATCGACGGAAGCCGCCGTGTCATGGTGCCTTCCAAGTGGCGTCCCAAATCCGGTAAAACTGAGTTGTCCATCCTCCCTTGGCCGATTGGTCAGAAGCAGTTTTTGTTGGTTCTCCCACCAGCTCGTTGGAATGTGCTGCTGGATCGTTTCAGCGAGATATCACTGTCGGATGAAGAGGGAGCCGAAGTGGAGCGGGTCATCGGGGGAAGTTCGGCCCACCTGACACTGGACAAGGCGGGTCGGCTGTGTTTGCCGGAGGAACTGGCCGCCGTGGCCGGGCTGAGGAAGGAGGCCATGTTTGTGGGTCGGTTGAACAAGTTCGAAATCTGGGAACCGGGTCGATTCAACGAAAACAGTAAGGGCAATGAGGCAGTCGCGGCTGCGGCCATCAAGAATTTAAACCTATGAACCTGATGCAATATCTGTCGGTCAGTGGAACCCTCGAGGGACCAAGGGAGAAGTTTCTCTCTCGGAGGATTGGACACAGCCAGGAGGGCTTGGCCGACGAGGGGGGCGGGGAGCTTGCCCATCCGGAGCCGGTGGCGCTGGTTCGGCCAGCGGTGCAGGACTCGGGACAGGGTGAGTTCGGTTTTTTCGAACCTATTGAGGTTGTGCCGAAGCCCTCCGGGCCAGGGAACCATCTGGACCTTGGCCAAGCGGAAGCCAAGCCGCGAGACCGCGATCAGGTCGAGGTTTACAGCCGCATCAGTCCGTCGCGCGTGCGGGTGATCCGGAACGATCTGGCCGGGTCGGATCTCGCGCTTCGCGTCGGTGAAGGGGTAGAACAATTCCGCCCGAGCCTTATTGCCGAGGAGCCGTCGAGAAGCTCTTGGTCCGAGCGCATGCGCGGCCGGTTTGAGTCGTTGAGCCAGGTGTCGCGGTGGGTGTCGCGCCGGTCGTGGCGTTGGCTGCTGGCTTTCAAGTCGTTTTGGCCGGTCGGCATCCTGACCAGGGCGTCTGCCGGTACGCTGAAGGTTGCCCCTGAAAAAGTGGCGGAGGAGACGCCGGCGCAAATGAACTCCACCGAGTTGGACGAGGCGATCGAGATGGCCAAGGACTACAAGACGGACGTGTACGTGGACGGACGAGTGGCGTGGAGCTACGAGGAGTATGCCTCAAGCGTGAAGGAGATTGTTCCCATCGAGGATGCCCATGACTTGTGACCGAATTCATCCACGAACCGGTGCTGCTGGAGGAAGTGCTCTCGGCGCTTCAACCGGCGACGGGCCGGCTGTATGTGGATGGGACGGTCGGTGGCGGCGGGCATGCGGAGGCGATTCTCGAAGCGAGCGGCCCGGACGGAAGGCTGGTGGCGTTCGATTGCGACGACCGGGCGGTGGCCGCCGCGGCCCAGCGCTTGGCCAAGTTTGGCGAGCGGCTGGAACTGCACCGATCATCGTTTGCGGAGATGGCCAAGCGCTTGACCAAGTCGAGCTGCGACGGGGTGCTGCTGGATCTCGGTGTCAGCTCGCCACAACTCGACGAGGCAGAGCGTGGTTTCAGTTTTCAGGCCGAGGGGCCGCTGGACATGCGGATGGATCGGCGGCAGCCGGTGAACGCCGCGCAACTGGTGAACGAGCTCGAGGCCGGGGAGTTGGCGAGGATATTTTGGGAACTGGGCGGCGAGCGCCGGTCGCGCCGCATCGCCCGGGCTATTGTTGAACAACGCGACATGCAGAGACTCGAAACCACCACGCAACTGGCTGACATCGTGGAGCGGGCCTGCCCCCGGCGGGGCGCGCGCACGCATCCGGCAACCGGTGTGTTTCAGGCGTTGCGCATGGCGGTGAACGACGAGCTGGGTCAGGTGCAGGCCGGGCTGGACGCCGCCTGGTCGGTGCTCAAGCCGGGCGGCTGCCTGGCTGTCATCACGTTCCACTCCGGCGAGGATCGGTTGGTGAAACAGTTCAGCCGCTGCCTGGCCAGGCCGTACACGGTGCGCGGCGGGGTTGATGTGCCGGAACTGCGCGAGCCACGCGAGCCGCTGGCCCGGGAATTGAGCCGAAGGGCGGTTAAGCCGGGTGCCGCCGAGCAGGAGCGAAACCCCCGGAGCCGCAGCGCCCAGTTGCGGGCGCTCGAGAAACTGTAAACCGTCATGCCGCGCAACCGTAAAAAGCAGGACTCGCCGTTGAGCGTTGGTTTGTGGATCCGGGCCGCGCTGCTCTGCCTGCTCCTCGGAGGCACGGCGATGGGGTACGTGTGGCAGAAGTCGCAGATTCACCAACTCGGCACCGAGGTCCGAAAAAAAGAGGTGAGGCTCGAGCTGCTCAAGGGCGACAACGAGCGCTGGCAGCAGCTCCGCGCCGAGATGCGCTC
>PCCI01000039.1 GCA_002731655.1 Methanobacteriota archaeon
CACCTTCGAGCCCACCAGTTCGCAAGTGGCGCCGGGCGGCAGCGACCTCGGCACCAACACCACCGGCGAAGACGAGACCGTGCAGGGCAACGGCACCCAACCCGGTACCGACAACGAGCAGCTCGACAGCGACGATGATGGCCTTACGGATGAACAGGAACTCGAAATCGGGACCGACCCGTTTGACCCCGACAGCGACGACGACTACCTGCCCGATGGAGTCGAGACTCGTACCGGCATTTTCGTCGCTGAATACGACACCGGCAGCGACCCGCTCAACCCCGATACTGACGGCGACGGACTGACCGACGGCGACGAAGTGCTCGACGTCCTCACCATTTACGGCATCCGCTTCACGAGCGACCCCAACGACCGCGACACTGACGACGACGGACTGGCTGATGGCGAGGAATACAACGGCGCTTTCTATGGCGGGCTGACTGTCTACACCTTCCCCAACGCCAGGGACACGGACCAGGACGGGCTCCACGACGGGCTCGAGCTGGGACTGGCGACCCCGCACGGTGGCAATCATACTGGACCCGGCTGGACGCCGGACCTCGACCCGACCAACCGCACGAATCCAGTCAGCGACGACACCGACCGTGACGGGCTGCTCGATGGCGAGGAGGACGCCAACCACAACGGGCGGGTCGACCTAGGGCCGTGGCTCGGGCTGGGCAACCTCTCGGGTGGCGAGACCGACCCGCTGCTCAAGGATACTGACAGCGGCTCGCGCACCGACTACGAGGAAATCTTCGTCGATGATACTGACCCGCTCGACTATGACAACGAAATCCGCGATTCCGACCACGACGGGCTGCTCGACGAAATCGAGACTGACGTCCATGGCACCGACCCCTTCAATCCCGACAGCGACTACGACGGGCTAACCGACAGCCAGGAAATTCTCGTTTACCTGACCGACCCTCTCGATTCTGACAGCGACGATGACGGACTGGGGGACGGCGATGAAGTGAACCAGCTTGGGACTGACCCGCTCGACGACGATACTGACAACGGCGGAGTGATTGATGGAGTCGAGGTGGTTGTCGATTTCACCGACCCCTTCAACGCCAGTGACGACCTGCTCGACGAGGCCGATGACGACATGGACGGGCTGAGCAACGGGGAAGAAGTCCTGTTCGGCACCGACCGGCTGGACCCGGACACCGACGACGATGGCCTGAGCGACGGGGACGAGGTGAACCTCTACTCAACCGACCCCACACAGGCCGATAGCGACGCGGATTCGCTCGAGGATGGGGCGGAAATCCTGAACTGGAGCACCGACCCGAACCATCCCGACACCGACCGCGACGGCCTCAGTGACGGGGATGAAGTCTTCACGCATGGTACTAACGCCACACGGGAGGATACCGACGGGGACGGACTGGATGACGGGGAAGAGGTACTGGTCCAGGGCACCGACCCTCTCGTGCAGGACACCGACCTTGGCGGTGTCGGTGATGGTGTAGAAGTACTAGTTGACGGCACGGACCCACTCAACGGTAGCGACGACTTCGACCCTTCAGCGGATAACGACAACGACGGACTGACCAACAGCGAAGAGGTCGTGCACGGCACCGACTACCTCGACCCCGACACGGACGATGATGGACTGTTCGACGGCGAAGAGGTGAACGACTATGGAACCGACCCACTCGACGCAGATTCCGACGGCGACGGACTCAGCGACGGTGACGAGGTCAATACCTACGGTACCGACCCACTCGATGCGGACTCGGACAACGACGGATTGAGTGACGGTGACGAAATTAACACTTACCTGACCAACCCGCTCGACAGCGACTCCGACGATGACGGACTCAGTGACGGGCAGGAAGTCAAGACTTATGGAACCGACCCACTAGATCCCGACACCGACGATGACGGGCTGGAAGACGGCGAGGAGGTTATGGTACACTCCACAGATCCGCTCGACCGGGACACCGATAACGACGCGCTCATTGACGGGGCGGAGGTACTGCTCGAGACCGACCCGCTTGACCCGGATACGGACGGCGAAGGACTGCTCGATGGCGACGAAGTTCTGAACTGGACCACCGACCCAAACAAGGCTGACACGGATGTGGACGGCCTCGATGACTACGAAGAGGTCTTCACCTACGGCACCGACCCGCTCGAGGCTGACAGCGACTCTGATGGACTTGATGATTATGCCGAATTATTCACCCACGGGACCGACCCGCTAGACCCTGACTCGGACAACGACGGTCTCAACGATGGAGTCGAGGTCAACACTCACGGAACTGACCCGCTCGATTTCGACAGCGACGACGGTGGCGTGATTGACGGGGTCGAGGTTCTCTCGCACGAAACCGACCCGCTCAATGGCAACGACGACCGCACCGATCTGGTCGACAGCGACAACGACGGACTAACCAATGGACAGGAAGAAATCTACGGCACCGACCCCAACGACCCTGACAGCGACGATGACGGACTCAGTGACGGCCATGAGGTGCTGGACTTGGGCACCAACGCCACCAACCCTGATACTGACGGAGACGGCCTTGGTGACTGGTGGGAGAACAACGTCACGGGAACCGACCCGCTAGACCCAGATACCGATGATGATGGACTCACTGACTGGTGGGAGAACAACGTCACGGGAACCGACCCGCTAGACCCCGACACCGATGATGACGGGCTGAATGACTTCCGTGAGAACAACCAGACCGGCACCGACCCGCTAGACCCTGATACCGATGATGATGGACTGCTTGACGGACCGGAACTGGATGACTGGGGGACCGACCCGCTTGATAACGAAACCGACGGCGATGGGCTGGATGACGGTGATGAAGTCTTCACCCACGGGACCGATCCGGCCGATGCTGACTCGGACGATGACGGACTCAGCGATGGTGCGGAAGTGCTTGACTGGGGGACAGATCCACTCGACGCGGACACCGATGACGATTATTTAAATGACGGAGCGGAAGTCCTGACCTGGGAAACCGACCCGCTTGACCCTGATACCGATGACGACGGGATGCAGGACGGTCATGAGGTCAGTCAGGGCTGCGACCCTCTCGACCCCGACACGGACGATGACGGACTGATTGATGGCTGGGAGTTCCAGCGGCTGCTGGAGGGCTACGCCTTCTCGCCGACGAAAAACGACACCAATGACGATGGAATCGAGGACGGGGACGAAGACCCTGACGGCGATGGCCTGGGCGTGCTGGACGAGATGAATATCCACTTCACCGACCCGCTCAACCGTGATTCCGACAGCGACGGACTCTGGGATGGCGACGAACTCGACCCATGGAATATCCAACTCGACCCGGTCGACAACAACCGCAACTACGATTCGTGGCCCAATTCGACCGACTCGGACGGGGATGGTGTCGGGGACTACGCAGAGGTGGTACCCTCCAACGACACCTACGGCTCGCGCACCGACCCCCTGCGCGCCGACACCGACTCGGACGACCTCGACGACGCGTTCGAGTTGAGCTACTACTGGAACGTCACCGGCGACAACAACACCGCCCGACTCTGGTATGACGAAGAAGGCTGGGAGACCTCCGACCCAACTGACCCCAACACCGACGGAGATGAATGGGACGACGGGGATGATGAAAATCCAGTTTCGGTCGTGACGGACGAGGAGGACCCCGGCTGGGGCTTCGCACCCCCCTCGCGCGGCCCCCAGATTAGGCCAGACAGCGTCAACAAGACCGAGCTTTTCGTCTGGACAGGACGGCTCTACAACACCACCACCGGAACTGGCTACAGCAACATAATGGTCAGCGGCTACCTCAACCGGACCGTCAACACCACCGGTTCGATAATCGGGCAGAACCTCACCGACTCCGACGGATACTTCAACGTCGAATCCAGCGTGCCGGCTGACTACGTGGCGGGCGACTGGGTCATCCGCTTCCACATCCCACGCACGCCCATCAACGCCACCACCATCCTGAAAGAGAGCTACTCGCCCGCTTTCCCGCTGGCGGTACATGGCTACAGCAACCTGACGATTTCGGTGCCACCCACTTCGCCGCTGAACGGGACGACGGTCGTGACCGGGCTGCTGCGCGAGCAGGGCAACCTGCCGATGGATGGCACGGTCGTCAACCTCAGCTGGCAGGGGCTGCTACTCAATACCACGACCGGCAGCGACGGCAGCTTCGTCTTCACGATTGACCTGCCGGAAACGCCGGGGAACTACTCGCTCAACGCCAGCTGGAACGGCACAGTGTTCGTATTGGCTGCCGGGGTGAGCGGCTGGACCGACGTAATCGATGGCAATGTCAACCTGACGGTCGCGTTGCCTAGTGTCCTGCTCAGCAACACCAGCTATCTCGTGACAGGCACGTTGCAGGGCAACGAGACGGTCCCGCCGACCGGCACGCTGGTGCTGGCGCTCGGCGGGCAGCCGTTCATGACGCTGCCGGTCTCCAGCAATGGCGACTGGCAGGCGCTGCTCGAAGTGGCTGGTAATGCCACGCCGGGCAACACTTCGCTCACTGTGACCTACTCTGGCGACGGCTACCACCCGGCGGCGGTGTTGAGCGAGCCGGTAATGATTCGCGGTTGGAGCGCGCTCACGCTCGAGTCGCTCAGCACCAATCGCGATAGCGGGGTGACCCTGCGGGGCAACCTGACCGACAACCGCGGGTTCCCCGTCGAGGGCGCCGAGGTGGCGCTGCAATGGAACCTGCGCTGGAGCGAGACCACGGTCACCGACTCGAACGGCCAGTATTCGCTGTTGCTCGACCTCAGCGAGGCCGCCAACGGCCCCCATATCGCGAAAGCGTTCTTCAACACCACGCTGGCGCTGAATGGCAGCTACGCCGTGGCGGAAATCCTGGTCGAGACCGACACCTTCCTGCTCTTCGAAAACTGTGCGCAGAACGGCACTGGCTGGGAATGCAACGCGGTGCGCGGGCAGAATTTTACGCTGGCGGGGCGCCTCGTTGACGACCGCGGTGAAGGCCTCGCCTTCGCCGAGCTGGAAGTGCTGTGGGACGAGGCTTCGCTGCCAGTCATCTACGCCGATATCGACGGCAACTTCTCGCTCGAAATACCGATTGCCGCCGACGTGGTGCAGCCGTTCGACGTGCTGGTGACGCACCCGCAGCGCGGCTTCCTGCACGGTTCCGCAGGCGAGGTGCTGGTGCTGCCACAATCGGCGGTGAATATCACGCTGCTGGCGACCGACGCGATGCGCGGTTACGACGTGGTAGTGGGCGGAGTAATCCACGACCTGCTCGGCGCCCCCGTTGGTGGCGCCGAACTGCTGCTGGAACTGCGCGACCCCGCTGGCGCAATCTGGCTGACGCAGCCGGTAATGACTGACGGTAATGGTATTTTCACCTTCACCACCCAGGTGCCGGCCGACGTGTCGGCCGGCAACGGCAGCGTCTTCGCCGATTACGAAGGGGCGCGTTTCTACCTCGCCAACCACACCAGCACACCCACCTTGTTCGGCATCAGCGGCGCTTCGCAGTTCAGCGGCCTGAACGCCAGCAGCGACAGCGGGATGCTACTGCGCGGCCACGCGATCAGCTTTACGGGAGTGCTAACCGACGAGCTGGGCAACCCGCTCAACGGGAACGTCTCGGCGCAGCTCGACATGCATGACCTCACCATCGCTACGCTAGGCGACGGCAGCTACCACGCCAACGGCACCGTGCCGGCGCATTACCGGCTGAACCACACGCTCACCTTCGCCTGGCTGGGCGACGAATTCCACACTGGTGCCAGCGGCAGCCTCGAGGTGACGATCTATGTTGCGACCCAGCTGCTGCTGGCGGCCGACCCGCCGGTCGCGCGACCGGGTGACAACGTGACGCTGGTCGCTATGCTGCAGGAGGACGACGGGTCGCCGCTGGCGGGCCTGATGGTGACACTGGAATTCGTGCTGTTCGACCAACTGGGGCAGGTCATCAACCAGCAGAACGTGACACGCTTGACGGGGGCCGACGGGGGCGTGAGCGAAGTGATCGAATTCATCCCGGGAACGGAGTACCTGCGTATTTCTGGCGGCTATGGCGGCTCGGGAACCTGGGTAGCCACCACGAGCTCGACGGATGTCGAACGCGAAGTGGTGGTCGTTCCCGGCACAGACTGGTCGCAATACCTGCCGCTGCTGGCGGGGATTCCCGCGGCGCTGATGGTCTCGGGCTACTACCTATACTGGCTGCAGCGGCACAAGTACGAAGTGCGCAACCTCATCCGTGACATGCAGGAGCAGATGAACGAGGAGGATGACTACCGGCGCATCATCATCCAGTCCTACTTCCAGCTCACCAGCATCCTTGAGCGCTACGGCTTCCTGCGGCGGCCGACGCAGACCGCGCGCGAGTTCCGCGAGGTCCTCGCGCGCGCGCTGCCGATTTCGCCCGAAGGCGTCGGCCTGATGACACAACTGTTCGAGATTGCGCGCTATTCGGGGGTCAAGCCGCAGGTGGTCGACGAATTCGGGATGACCTGGAGCGACGGCTCCTACAACCTCTGGTGCGGTGAGGCGCTGGAGACGCTGCACACCATCGAGCTCGACCTTGAGGGGGGGCTCGAACAGGGCTTCCTCAGCCGCATGGGACGCAAGTTCCGGAGGTGGGCGACCTGAACCTGTGGTGGGACCGCTACGGCCTCAAACTGCTGGCGCTCGTCGCGGCGGCGCTGATTATTGGTGCAGTCTACCCCCAGTTAGCGAGCCACTCACAGAACCCGTCACAGCTCTCGGCGTGGGACTCCGACTGGAACGACCTCTCCCGCTTCGCGGCCGACATGGAGGCGCGCGGCTACACGACGCAGTCGTTGCTCTCGAGCCCGCAGGCGCTGGGGGAGCTGACGGGCGAGCAGCGCAACTCGACCGTGCTGGCGATCCTGGGCGTCGAGCGCGCCTATACCGAGGCGGAGGCGAAGGCAATCCATGAGTTCGTCAAACAGGGCGGACGGGTGCTGCTGGCGGACGACTTCGGTCATGGCAATTCGGCGGTAACCGGACTCTACTCGGTCGGCGCCAGCTTCTTCGGAAAACGACTCTACGACCGCAACCACTGGGAGGAAGCCTACCATCCCCACAACTCGTCCTACGTCGTTGTTGATGCCGCCGTCACGCATTACGGCTTCAGCGGGCAGCTGCTGTTCTCGGAGCCGACCGCGCTGACGATTGTCGAGGGGGGCAAGGCGATTCCGCTGGCGCGCTCCTCAGTGCAGGCGTTCGTCGACCTGGACGGCGACGGGGATGGCGACAGCGACGAAGGGACGTTCTCCATCGGCGGCGCGGTCGTGCTGGCAGAGGTGGAAATCGGCAGCGGCCGCATGGTGATGCTCTCCGACCCGAGCCTGTTCATCAACTCGCTTTACGGCGAGCTCGATAACCGCGAGTTCGCGCGGGCGGTGATTGACAACTTGGCGCAGGGGAGCAACACGACGCTGCTCTTCGACGAGAGCCGCCACTTGCAACCCGACTTCCTCTCACTGGTCTACGTCCAGCTCTTCGGCTACGTCGTCTTCGCCGGCAGCAACGAAGTGGCGCGCATCATCTTCCTCGCTGCCATCCTACTCGGCGCCGAAGTGGCGCTGATGCGCACACGCAACCCGCTGCCGTGGCGCCACCTGCACAACCTCTACCGCGGGCGCTCCACGAACTACCGCGTGCCGCACGCGCACTACATCCATCCCGATACCATCCGCGAGGTGTTCCTCGACCGGGTACGGATTGAGCATGGCTACTCACGGGAGGAGTTCAATATGTTCTCCGGAGCGCGGCTGGAAGAGCTGCTGGGCGACGAAACGCTGGTGCGGTTTATTGTAAATAGGGACGCAAAGCTGCGACAGGAGCAGGTGCTGGAAGCAATCAGCAGGTGGACCAAATGAGCGAAGATTCCGAAACAGGAGAAGAACAGGAGAGTTCGGTCAGCCAGACTTACCTCATGGATGAGGATTTGCGCGAGACGCGGGAGTTGGCCGAGGGGCTACTGGGCGAAGTGGAGAAAGTGGTCATGGGCAAGCGGCCGGTGCTGGAGCTGGTGATGACCGGCATCCTGGCTGGCGGCAACATCCTCTTCGAGGATAACCCCGGTCTGGCGAAAACGCTGCTCGCCAACACTTTTGCGGGGGGACTTGGCTGCGACTTCAAGCGGGTGCAGTTTACGCCGGACCTGTTGCCAGCCGATATCACCGGCATTTACATTTTCGACCGCAAGCAGAACGAGTTCGACTTCCGTCCGGGGCCGCTTTTCTGCAACATCCTGCTCGCGGACGAAATCAACCGCGCGCCGCCCAAGACACAGGCCGCATTGCTGGAAGCAATGCAGGAACACCAAGTTACCATCGAGGGGCATACGCACAAACTGCCGCAACCTTTCATCACCGTCGCGACGCAGAACCCTATCGAGTCGGAGGGCACCTACCCACTGCCCGACGCGCAACTGGACCGGTTCATGATGAAGCTCTCGGTCGGCTATCCCGGCCGGCCTATCGAGCGCGCGATTATCGTCAAGCGCATGCAGCGCCAGAAAGACGACTACGACGTCAAGGCGCTCGCGTCGCCGAAAAAGCTGCAGCAGATGCAGGCATCGCTCGAGAAGGTGAAGGTCGACGAGACGATTATTGAGTATATCGTCGAAATCGTCACGCGCACGCGTGAGGACCCGCGGGTGGCGGTCGGCTCGAGCCCGCGCGGGACGCAGTCGCTCTTCAAGCTCTCGCGAGCGCTGGCAGTGATTAACGGGCGCGACTACGTCGTGCCGGACGACATCAAGCGGCTCGCCATCTACACACTACGGCACCGCATTATCCTGAAGCCGGAGCCGCGCATCAAGGGCGTCCAGCCCGAGGAAATCATTTCGCAAATCCTGCAGGAAGTCGAAGTTCCCACGACGCAGGGCTACACCGATTGAATGTGGAGCAGGAAGGCGACGGCGCTCGCCGGGTGCGGCGCCTTTCTGGCGCTCTCGGGGCTGGTGCTGCTGAATTACCTCTTCATCAGTGTTGGCATCGTGATGCTCAGCTTCCTCTTCCTCGCCAGTTTCCTGAACCTCTGGATGCCACGCGTCACTATCGAGCGCACAACCAGCTCGGATAACATCTTTGAGGATGGCGAGCTGGAGGTAAGCTTCACGCTGTGCAACCGAGGCCTGCTGGGCGGCTTCGTCGAAATCTATGACGAGGTGCCACCGCAGGCGCGGCTGGCGCGCGGCTCAAACTACACGCTGCTCTACTTGAAGGGACGGCAGGAGGTGAGCTTCGCCTACACCGTGCGGATGCCGCTGCGCGGCCACTACCATCTCGGGCCGGTGCGGCTGCGAGTCAAGGACGCGTTTGACCTGTTCTACAATGAGCGGCACGAGCCAGCACTGGAGCCTTTCTCGGTCTTCCCGCGCATCGAGGAACTCGAGTCGGAAATCCTGGGAGGCAAGAACCCCAAGCTCTACCAGGGGGCGATGCCGATTTACTCGATCGGCGAAGGGAGCCAGTTCTACTCGCTGCGCGAATTCCTGCCGGGCGACTCGATGCGCAAGGTGAACTGGAAGGCACTGGCGCGCACCGGCCGGATGATGGTCAATGAGACCGAGCACGAGAATATCATTGACATCTACATGCTGCTCGACGCGCGTGGCGTCAGCGGCGTCGGGACGCCCACCAACAATCCGCTCGAGATGTGCTGCCGCGCCGCCGCAAGCTTCGCCGACCAGCTACTGCGGTCGCGCAACAACATTGCGCTGACGGTCTACGGCAGCCGCACCGCGACGGTGCACCTCGGTCGCGGCGAGACGCAGTTGTTCCGCATCCTGACTGCGCTGGCCGACGCGAAGGCTGAGGGCGAATTACCGCTGAAGCTGGTTATCCAGGATCTGCTGCCCTACATCCCGTCCGGGTCGCCCATCATCCTCTTCAGCGCACTCGACAATGACCCCTCGCTGACCGAGGCGTTCACGCTGGCGCTGACGCACGGCTACGCGCTGACAGTGGTTTCCCCGTCGAGCATCGACCTCGAGGCGACGACCGGGCGCATCCCGGCCGGGCCGGAGACGGTGGCGCGCATGGAGCGCGAGAACATTGTTAACGAGCTGCGCAGCTGGGGCGTGCATATCGGCGACTGGAAACCGGGCGAGCCGGTCAACATGGCACTAGCGGGGGCGCAACGATGAACTTGATGGAGCGGCTGCCGCGGCTCGAGCAAGTCATCAACTACCGCGACCTCATCGGAGAATATCCGCTGCTGCTCGCCGTGCGGGTGCTCGCGTCGGCGGGGCTGCTCTGGATGGGGACGCTCTGGTTCGGGTTCCACGACCCGCAGCAGTCGCTGATTACTGAATATGCGCGCGGCTACTATCCTGCCTTCGACCCGGCAGCGTATGACTATGTGGCTGGCGGCTTCCTCACTGGATTCGGGCTTTACCTCTACACGCTGCTGCTGCGGCCGTGGAACCGGCTAGTGCTCTTCGCCATCGTGGCGTGGATGGGGTGGTATTTCTTCGGCCCGTACGTCGCCTACCAGACCGAGAACTACGTGCGTTACGCTGACCCGTGGCTGGCGCAGGAGCGCGCGTCGCTCTGGTTCGGCCACGCGACGATGCTGGTCTTCGGCTCGTCACTGGGGCTCGGCGCCTACGGCATCTGGCGGCGGCGAACGCTGCCGATTACGCTCTCGGTAATCCTGGCGATTGCGATCGGCTACCTGCACACCGGCGAAAGCGTCCAGACCCTCGAGGGCGGCGTACGCTATGGCCTCGGCTTCCTGATTTACATCGAGCTCTCGCTGGCGGCGCTGAAATACGAGGCGTACGTCCTCCAGTTCCATCCCGCTGGCGCCAGTGGCAGCCTGCTCTCGGGGGGCGAGGTGGGGCGGGTCCGCGCAACGCTGGCGTCGCTGATGGGGCATTACGGAGTGCATCTCGCCATCATGCTCGGGCTGACTGCGCTGCTGGGAGGCATTATTCTCGAAATCAACACCTGGGTCGCGCGCTACACCAGCGGCCGCATTGCCGAGTCGTTCGAGCTCGACTCGCTCTACGGTATCGTCTTCACCGCGATGGTCGCCTTCCTGCTGCTGGGAGTGCTGCGGATGTTCGCCGGGCCGGATTACGAACTCGACGAGAGCTGAATCGGCACGCCCTCTTCGGGGAGGATTACCTCGCAGTCGAGGTCATCCGCTAGCGGCTGCCGGTCGTCGCCGTGGTAGAGAATTACGCGCTCGGGGTCGCAAGCACGGATGAACTCGAGCAGCTGTGCGTGCCCCGCATGGCCACTCAGCGAGAACTGCGCCACCTCGCAATCGACGCGGAAAGCGGGCGATTCGGGGTCGCGCTCCATGCGCATGCGCCCGGTTTCGAGCAACTGGTGGCCGTTGGTGCCGGGGACCTGGAAGCCTGTCAGGAACAGCGCCGACTTCTCGTCGTGGCGCAACTCCTGCATGTAGTGCATCACCGGCCCGCCGCTCAGCATCCCGGCAGTGGTGACAATCACGTCGCCGCGCAGCGCCTGCTCCCGCATACGCCAATGGCGCACGAAGCGGGTCTGCTTCAGCGCGTGGTTCAGCCCGCCGACGTTGCGTAGCGCGCCGGGGTGCTTCTGCAGGATGCGCGCGATGTCGCGTCCCATCCCGTCGAGCCACACCTCGTAGCCCTGCCCGGCGAGCAGCATCAGCAGCTCCTGGCTGCGCCCCAGTCCGAAGGCGGGCAGGATGACACGGCCACCGCAGCTGACGACGGCGTCAATCGCGGAGAGCAAATCGTCGACAATCTCCTCGCGCTCAGGGTGCTCGCGGCCGGAATAGGTTGACTCAATCGCGAGCGTGCGGCACTTCAGCGGCTGCGCGGCGCGCGTCAGCCCCGTGTCGACGGTGTGGATATCACCAGTAAAGAGGAAACCGAGCTCGGGGAAGTGGAACATCCCAGCCCCCGGAATGTGGCCGGCGTTGCGGATGTTGAACTCGAAGCCGCCGTGAAACGCGCTGCGCCCCGGCACCAGCGAGCGGTGCTGCCGCAGCAGCTCGCCAATCGCCGCCTTCGGGAACGGCGCCGGATACCCCTCGCTCTCGGAGACGCGCAGCGTGTCCTCCGCCATCCGCACCGCGAGGTCGCGCGTCGCCGGCGTCGAAACAATCGGCGTCCCGCGGTTCGCCACCTCGGGCGCCAGCCCGCAATGGTCGAGGTGAGCGTGCGTCAGCAACAGCGCATCGATATCGGGTGCCGGTGCCGGGAAGCGCGGCGGGTCGTCCGGCTGGATGCCGTAGTCGAGCAGCAACCGGCCGGCGTCGCCTTCGAGCAGCACGCCGACGCGGCCGACCTCGCTCGCGCCGCCCAGAAATGTGAGTGTAGCTTCCACGCGGTCAGTCCCAATCGTCCCAGTCGTCGCCCGAGGATTCGGCGGCGGGAAGTGGCGACGCGGAGGCTGATTCGTCGTCCTCTTCGTCCTCCCATTCCTCGCCATCCCACTCCTCAGAACGGTAGTACATCGCAGCGCCGACCGCCATCACTAGCCCCAGCAGTACGAAGACGTACCACAAGTCGCCGAGCGTAGCCGTGAGGCGACCGCCGAAGCCCTGTTCGACCTCGAGCGTGAGGGTCTTCTCAACCCGGTGTGAAGTTACCGAACTAGTGATAGTCACCAGAATTTTCTCACTGTCGCCGTGCCGAACCTCGTCACTGGCAGTGATTCGCACCGTCGCTTCGCCGCTGCGGCCGGCGCCGACCGCAATCAAATTCCCGTCGGGGAACGAGACCTGCCACCCCTGCGGTACCGAGGGCGCCTGCAGCTGGTAGGTGTCGTCGGCATTGAGCGGATTGTGCAGCTCGAGCGTGAACTCGTAGCTGCCGCCCGGCTCAATCGCGGCGCGATACTTCGCGGCGGTGACCTGGAACAGGTCGTCCTGCAGAGCGAGGTTGAAAGTCAGGTCCTGGCGGCCGCGCGGCGGCGGTGAGCCATGCAAATCTTCGGCAACGGCCACGACGGGGTAGCCCCCCTCCTGGTAGGTGGCGGAGTTGCCAGCGGTGACCAACAGATCAAGCGGCATGCTCTCGCCCTCGCTGATGGTGACCTGCGTCACTGTCTCGCCGCCATCCTTGTACTGCGCCGACCAGCCTAAAGGCAGGTCCTCGACGTAGAGCTGGACGTCGTGGTCGCCCTCGATCGCCGAGTAGAGCGAGAGGTGCACCGTCTGCGTCCCGCCCGGTTGCAGGTTGGCGTAAATCATCGAGCCGCCGCCCGCAACGTTGAGGGACAGACCGAAGGTGCGGCTCACTTCGAGCGTTGCCGTGGAGGTTTTCGTGGCGTTGCCTTGCGAAGTGCCCTTGAGCTGGATGGTCGAAGTGTCGACGTCGCCGCCTTCGGCCGGGCGCACCCAGACGGTGACGTTGGCGACGTGCTCGCCATCCTCCTCGCGCGGTAGCCCGTTGATGGTGATACCCAAATTGCGCTCGCCGTCATACTCGAACTCGACGTCCCAGTCGAGGAGGCTGGAGCTCCATTCCAGGTCCACGGAATCAGTCGCCTGCCCCAAGTTGGCGACGCGGAGCTCAAAATCGTTCCAGTTGCCCGCGACGGCATCAACCTCGGACGAGGGGGCGTGCTGCGTCCCCTCCTCGAAGTAGAGTCCCACCATGAACTCGGCGCCGACAACAGTCTTGGTCTCGAGGTCGAAGGTCTGCTTCTGTGAAGAAGGCGAATTCTGCGAAGTAGCGAGGATGCTGACAGTCGCGTAACGGCCGACCATCTCAGTCGAGTCCGCCACGGAGACGCTGAAGGTCACGGTCTCGGTCCCGCCCGGCGCGAGGTTGCCGCTGCTCCATGATTGCGGCTCGACGGTCCAGTTGGACGAGGTGTCGCTCGGCTGGAGGTCGAAGCTGTCGGAGCTGTCGCCGCTATTGCGCACCGTCAGCTGGTAGCTGACCGAGCCGCCGACCGCGACCGACTGCTGTCGCTCGTCAGTCCAGAGGTAGACGCCATACTCGCCCATCTCGACCTGTAGCTCGACCCAGTAGCCGTGGCCCTGCTGGTCGACCGCCGAGACGCGCACGGTGTAGGCGCCCGAGCCAGTCTGCTTCGCGCCCGGCTGGTCGAGGTCGTTGTAATTCCAAGTAATGTCATCAAACTCGACCGTGCCGTCGCCGTCGCCGCGGTCGGTCGGCGCCAGCTCGCTGTCGAACAGCTCCTCGCCGTCCGGGTCGTCAACCTGAACGCGAATAGAAGCGACGTCGTAGGCACCGAAAGCGTTGAGCGCGGTCCCGGAGAAGAACGCCCGCGCCAGCTCGGCCGGCAGGTTAGGCTCGAAGCGGTCGGTCGCCTGCCGGTCGTCGTCATCCGAGGTCTCGAGGTTGAACGCCTCGGTCAGGACCGTGATGTCGCGCACCGGGTTGGTCTTCACGACCAGCCTGGAGGGGGTATCACCGTCGGTGCCGGTATCGAGCCCGAGGTTGACGTCGCTGCCGCCGTCATTCTCAAGCTCGACGACGATGTAGTGGCCCGAGTCGAAAGTGTAGCTGGGGCCGAGCGAATCCTCCCAGTAGAGTTCCTCGTCTTCCTGGTCGTCACTGCTAGGGTTCCCGATACCGCCGGAGACGTCCATCTCGCCACTGGCGAGGATCGCACCTCCCGTCGGCGACGTGCCGTCGCGCACCTTGATGTTCAGGTGACTCGACTGAAATACCGCCGTGTTGACATAGAGTTCGATGAAAAAGCCACGTTCGGGAGCGTTGTAGGAATCGACGGGGAGGTCTGTCCGCAGTGGCTGGTGCAGCGCGAAGAAGAGGCTGCTACCGCTGGGAATGCTGACCGTCGTGCCGTCGCTGCCGTGGTCGCCGGTGGTCCAGGTGTGGAGCTTGCCCTCACCACTCTCCGACCAGAGATAGAGCCCCACCTCGTGTGCCTGCCCCCCGATTTCCTCGGCGGAAGCGGGTAGCCAGACGGCTGCCTGAAGCAGCATGAGGCCCGCGACCAGAAAGGCAATGGCACGGTTCACGGAAAGTTTCGACCCGTTCCGGCGATAAATAGGTATCCCTTCCCGATTTTCAGGCGCCGCCATTGGTCTCCCACTTGCGGACCACACCCTCAAGGTCGCGGATAAACTCGAAGAGCCGCGTGCGGGCGTGTGACGGGATATTGGTGTCATTTATCTGCTCCTCGAGAATGGAAATCGTCGAGTAAATCCGCAGGTCAAATTCATCGCCCTTGTTCAGGAGGTAGGTCTCGAGCGCGCCGCTTACGTTGCTGCGCACGTTGCGAGGGACTGAAGTGTCCTCGGTAATTGCCTGGCGAATCTCCTGCGACAGGCTGTTAATCGTTTCTTCCGTAGCCATGGGAACGCCTCCATACGAATTGGCGTCGCCACCTTGGGGTCCTCTATAAGAGTGACGTCGTCGGCAGAAGCCGTTACGTCTGCCGGCCGTTCGCGTCAACCTCGCCGGCACGGATGCGCGACGCGCTCACTGGCAAGCCATCCGCCGCCAGCAGGTGCGGGACCGTGACTACTTCCAGCACCGCCAGCCCGTGCGCGAGGCGGCGCGCGTTGAGCCGCGCCGCCGCCTCGCGCGTCCCTTCGGAGACGACGATGCCATCTATATCGGCGCCCTCGGCCGCCGGCCCCCACTCCTCGGCCAGCGAGACTATTTCGACGCGGTCGAGAGCGTCGCGCGCCGCGAACCAGTCGCGCAGCGCCCTCTCGCGCTCGCCGTACGGCGCCAGCTCGCGACCCGATAGTCGCCGGCTGGCGGCGAACTTGTCGCTGGCGAGCCCGATTACGAGCCTCACTCCCGCCGCGAGCGCCGCGTCGAGCAGCCGCGCATGGCCGGCGTGCAGGATGTCGAAAGTGCCGCCGAGGCAGACGCGCTTCATCGGTGCGGCAGGCGACCGTTCCTAATAACCGCTGGCGGCACCCTTATCAGCGCGCCGGATTCGCGCCGCACATGGGCGAAACTACGACGACACTCGCCGTCGGCGGGATGACCTGCGGCGGCTGCGCTGGCAACGTGCAGCGCGCGCTGGAAGGCGTCGCGGGAGTGACGTCAGCCGCGGTGGACCATGTCGCTGGCAACGCCAGCGTCATGCACGCGGGAGTCGCGCAAGCCGAGCTCAAAGCGGCGGTCGCCGCCGCCGGCTACTCCGTCGGCGACGAATCGGCTGGCGCGGATGCGCTGCACCAGCTCGGGAGCGCGCCGGCGATGGGTGCCAACTTCCACTGGGGTGACGGCGTGACCTGGCGGCAGGCGGCGAACAACACCAAATGGTGTCTAATCGGCTGCTCCCTCGGCGAGTTCGCGACGCTGGCATACTATTCTTATTCAGGAATCGCTGCCAATTATGACCTCTGGTCGAAGATGTGGATTTTTTTCGCTGCGTTGCCTTTAATCAACGGACTGATAACCAGTGTTATGCTTGAGACTGGCATTCTAATGCAGGGACAAATGGATTTCTCTAATGCTCTCAAAACGGCGATGGGGATGTCGTTCATCTCAATGTTGATGATGGAAATAGCAATGGAAATTACAGACCTGCTGTTCACAAGCGGAGAACTCGGGATGAATCCAATTGCAATTCCGTTTATGCTGGTTGTCGGCTTCCTGACGCCGTGGCCCTACAACTACTGGCGGCTAAAGAAGTACGGTCAAGCTTGTCACTGAAAACCATCTTTGATATTGTCAGACCTGCCCACAAGGTCCCTAGAACTATCTGGAGTTCAGACACACCTCTGACATTGAAGCCAAAACCCATCACTTTATTTTTTCTGGTTACGGGCCTTTGGATATTTGGTACGGGAGAAGCAATAATCATTGCATCCGGGATTGGAGTCAGTCCCTGGACGGTTTTAGCTCAGGGAATTGGCAAACAGACCGGTTTCTCAGTGGGTGAAGCAACTTTCGTTGTCAGCATTTTGGTTCTCTTTATGTGGGTACCATTGCGTGAAACACCAGGGATTGGGACCATCCTGAACGCCATACTGATCGCTATGGCCATAGACGTGATGGCACCTTTTCTTCCAGAGCCCACCGAAATAGGACCACAAGTGGTACAGACAATTATCGGAATCATATTAGTGGGGATAGGTAGTGGTTTCTATCTCACTGCCAATCTGGGCCCGGGTCCAAGAGACGGGTGGATGACAGGCATTCAACAAAGATCAGGATGGCCAATTGGCCGGGTTAGAATTGGAATCGAGATTGTGGTTCTAAGTTTGGGGATAGTTCTAGGAGGGACCTTCGGAATCGGGACAATTATATTTGCGATTGGCATTGGCCCTGTGGTAGCAATGAGTTTAGGCGTAGCAAGTCACTGGAGTGAATGAAAGCCAGAGAAGAAATACGAGCACTAGCAAACAAAAAGATAGCTCAACATAGTCTGAGATTCTTTAAAACAGACAAAGGAGAATACGGATATGGCGATCTTTTTCTTGGTGTAAGAGCACCCCAAATAAGATCGATTGCTAAAGAACACATTGACATTTCTATAACTGATATGAAAACACTCATATGTTCTAAATATCACGAAGAAAGATTTTTAGGCTTAATAATTATAGTAAATAAATACGCTAAAAGCAAAGATAGAAAAGATAGAAACAAACTGTACGAAATCTATGTTTCCAGTTTCAAACATATCAACAATTGGAACTTGGTTGACGTAACCTGCCCACATATAATTGGAAAACACCTCATGGACAAAGATCGTAAGATACTCTACAAATGGGCCAGATCCGATGACCTATGGACAAGAAGAATAGCCATGATTTCAACTTTTTGGTTTATCAGAAGAAATGATTTAGAAGACACTTTCAAGATAGCAGAGAAATTACTTCACGATGAACATGATCTTATCCATAAAGCAGTTGGATGGATGCTTAGGGAAGCTGGCAAAAGAGATCTAAAAAGAGAGAAAACTTTTCTAAAAAAACACTACAAAACCATGCCCCGAACAATGCTAAGGTACGCTATAGAAAAATTCCCTGAAACCAAGAGGCAGAAATACCTCAAGGGAACAATCTAAATTCATTTTGAAACAGCCACCCACTTGTGCAACTACTGGCGCCTCAAGTACGGCGCAGCGTGCTACTGATGCGAACTGATGGCCTACATCAGTCTGTTCTTCGGTGGCCTGATATGGCTGATTGACTACCTCAGTCGTCCGAAAAACACCTAAACCCACCCGGTACTGCGACCGCGATGCGCATCCTGATGGGGATTCGCTGGCAGTCGCGGCACGGCGGCGAAGGCCACTTTAGCCGGCCGCCGGTAACGCATCATGAACGACCGACTGCGGGCGGCGCTGCCGCTGCTGGTGCTGGGGTGCGGCTGCTACGGCGGCGCGGCGCTCGGCTGGACTTTCGGCGTCGGCGCCAGCTCGGCGGTGCTGCTCTTTCTCTTCTCGATGTATCCGCTGCTGGTGCTGGTCGGCGCGGGGCTGCTCGCCGCCGGTTGGATTCGGTGGCGCCAGGAGGCGTGATGCGCGGCTGGACCGCGGGCGCGTTCGCGCTGGTACTGGCGCTGCTACTGGCAGCACTGCCGGGCGTCCCCGCCAGCCACCCCGAAGAGGCGCCCGAGCAACGGCTGGCGCTGGTCGAATACTTCACCGCGACGTGGTGCCCGCCCTGCGTGCAGGGCGGGCTGGCGCTCGAGGCTGTGGCCGACATGGATGATGTGGTGGTGCTCGCCTACCACCCGCTTGAGGACGACCCGTTCGGCTCGCCCGCTGTCGAGGAGCGACTGGAGCTCTATGAGGTCACCGGCTTCCCGACTTTCGTCATCAACGGCGGCGGCCGGCTCGAGGGCGCCAGCAGTCAGTCGGGCACCGAGGAACAATACCGCCAGCTCTTCGCAGCAAACCCTCCCGCGGAAGGCATCGGCGTGCGCGTCGCCGCACCGCAGGTCGCCAACGGCACGGCTGCGCTGGCGGCGCAGGCGACCGGCGCGCTGCCGGAAGGCAACGGCTGGGAGCTGTGGCTGGTGCTCTACGAGGACCATCGCTACTGGTATGGCTGGGACGGTGAGGGCAACGGCTCGAACGGGATGCGGCTGCACCGCTGGACCGTCCGCGCGATTGCCGAGCCGGAACCGCTCTCGGCGGAGGCGGTCAACCGCACAGTCGTGCTCGACGCGGGCTGGGACCGCGATAACCTAGGCGTGGTGGCGTTCATCCAGAACAACGTGACGCGGGAGGTGCTGGTGGCGGGCTTCAGTGGCCCTGCGTTCCATCGCACCGAACTGCCCGAACAGGGGCTGCCGGCGCCCGGCGCGCTGCTGCCACTGCTGGGCGTCGCGGCGCTGCGGCGGCGGCGCAAACCGTTAAAGACGCGCCCGCGAGACCGCCACCATGCGTCTGCTCGCACTGTTTGTGCTGATGCTGCTGATTCCAGCGGCAGCGGCCGAAGTGAACCACAATCCACAGGAAGTGGATGATGGCGACCTGTTCCAGACGTGGATTGACGTTAACGAATCCTACGATGAAGTGAAATTCTATGTCTGCACGCTGGCGGAGCCGTTCACCTGCTACGCGCCGCAGAAGGTGCCGCGCGACGAGGCCGAAGCCAACGGTGACGGCAGCTACCGCTACAGCTTCTCACACCAGGTAGGTGACGGAGTCTACCCCGGCTACCGCTACGAGCTCTGCACCGGCGACTGCAAGGATGATAACCGCACCAAGACGCCCGCTGGCGCCGACGACCAATATCCGGGACTGGAGGTCGTAGACATGAACGACAGCGGCAGCTACTACTTCAAGGTCGAACGCAAGGCAGCACCCTCCGCGGAAGACGAGGGGCTGCCGGCGCTCGCGCTGCCAGTCGCCGCCATCACGATTGCGTGGGTCGCGCGGCGGCGGTGAGTGGGGCGGAATAGCCGTAATATCTCCCCCGGTTGCGCCTGCCGATGAACCCGGGCGACCTGCTGCTGCACCTGAACCCACTGCTGCTGCTGGCATCGCTCGCCGCCGGGGCGCTGCACCTGCGCGACGGCGACGCTGAGAAGCGGCTGCTGCAACGCGTCTCACTGGGGCTGCTGCTGGGGTCGCTGACCGCCAGCCTGCTGCTGCTCGGCTCCTACTTCTACCGCACCGCGCTCGAGTTCGAGTATGTCGCTGACTACTCGGCGCTCGAGCTGCCGCTGCGCTACAAACTGGCGGGCGTCTGGGCCGGCCGCGACGGGACGCTGCTCATCTGGTGCTGGGCCGCCGCGCTGGCGCTCAACTGGGAGCTGTGGCGCGGCGCGATGGCCGATGGTGCGCGTCGCCGCGGTGACGCGCATCAGCACCGGGTGTTCGTGCTCTTCGCTTCGGGCATCCTGCTGGCGCTGGCGGCCATCCAGCTCGCGATTAACCCCTTCACGCTCTCCGACCCGCTACCAACCGCCGGGCGCGGGCTGAACCCACTCCTGCAATCGCCGTGGATGACCATCCATCCGCCGATTGTCTTCATCGCCTACGGCTTCGCGGTGCCGCTCTACGCTGTGGGGCTGGCGGCGCTGGTGGCGCGTGGCGACGCGTGGCTCGACGTAGGGCGGCGCTGGGCACGCTGGTTCTGGCTGCTGACCGCCAGCGCGCTGACAATGGGAGGCTACTGGGCCTACACTACGCTCGGCTGGGGCGGCTTCTGGGCGTGGGATCCGGTCGAGACGTCGGGGCTGCTGCCGTGGCTTGTGGGCACCACGTTCCTGCACACGGCGGTGATGGGGAAGCGCAAGCGCCACTACGCGCTGCTGGGGCCGCTGCTGGCGATGATGGTGCTGCTGCTGGTGCTGTTCGAGTCGTTCGTCACCCGCGGCGGTATCTGGCTCTCGGTGCATGCCTTCCTGCCGTCGCAGGGCGAAAACGCAGCGCAGAGATTCATGAGCATAATCGACAACGACGCGTCGGTCAAGGGACTGGTGCTGCTGCTCAGCAGCTGCCTAGTGGCGACCGGTTTCGTGACGGCGCGCGCCTACTCACGCGCGCCGTCGCCCGAGCCGCGGCAGCGCGAAAATCTAGAGGAGTGGCTCGACGAGGACACCACCTTTTTCGGCGCCATCTACACCCAGCTGCTAATCCTGACTGTGACGCTGGTGCTGCTGCTGATGGGAGTCAACGGCTACCTGCCCGGATTCGTCTTCGAGTCCCGACTGGCGCTGTTCGTCGCGCTTCTGGCGGCGTTCTTCACCATCTACACGCTCCAGCGCTGGCATCCGGTGCGCCAGCTGCTCGGCTGGTGCGTCGCCGCCGCCGTCGCGAGCGCCATCCTAGGGCTGCTGCTGCTCGACGCACGCCCCGGCTCATGGATGGCGGGCGCGGCACTGCCGTGGGCTGCGCTTGCCGGCTACGCGGCGCTGCGCTATCTCTGGAGTTTTCGGGGGAAGCCACTGCTGCCGCGGCTGCGCGCGTGGGGGCCCTACATCGCGCACCTGGGCATCATCCTGGTGGCGCTCGGCTACGGCGTTTCCTATGGGCTCGACCAGGTCGAGACCATCGAGCTGGAGGAAGGGGGCTCGACCGAGGCGGCCGGCTTCACGGTGACGCTCGACGACGTCATAATGCGCCCCGGTGAGGAGAACCGGCTCGAGGCACAGTTCCGGCTGCACCGCGGCGAGCGGCTCGTGGTTGACGGCACCGCCGCCAGAATCAACACCGCCGACACCGCCGAATGGCGCACGCTCATCTACCTTGAGCACCACCTGGACCGCGACATTTACGTCACGCTGGACGAGGTATGGATTGACACTGAGGGCGACGAGCCGAGCCGCGCCACGCTCACTGTGCGGCAGATTCCCGGCATCATGCTGGTCTGGACCGGCGCGCTGCTAACGACGGGGGGTATGGCGCTCACGATTTTCACCGACTGGGCGCCGGGGAAGCGGTGGCTGCGAAAGGTGGGGAAGTAAGAACGGAGGCGAGAAGTAACAGCGCCTCAGGCTCAGGCTTCCTCATCCGGCTCAAGCCTGATTCTCGTCGTATGTTTCACCGTCGGTCCAGATTGTATAATACCAATAAGTGTCTGTGAAATCGCTATCAGTTACAATAGCGTCAGTGAAGTCAGCATAGTGGAGCGTTGCACCAGTTAGATTAGCACCAATTAGTTCAGCACCATGGAGGTTTGTACCACCGTTGATGGATGCATAGTAGAGGGACGCATCAGTTAGGTCGGCATAGTTGAGGTTAGTTAGGTATGCACCACTTAGGTTTGCATAACTCCAATCGATTCCAGTAAGATTCAGTTCTGATAAATCCCGTCCACTAAGATCCTCGCCTGAACACTGCCCGTAAGGAACCAGTTCGCATTCTTCTTCAGGATATTCACACGAACCATCATCAATCTCAGCCGTTGAATCATAATTTGTCGCATCCATATCCATACAACCCTTTACCAATTCTTTCTCTTCTGTATTGTTTGTTTCATCATCATTTAAGCAGCCCGCAAGGGGAATCATGAGGACGGCAAGCAGCAGCAGGAACGGCCGTGGGCGCATCGTGGTTGCAGTGCCGGGTGGATTTAGCGTTTTTCACAGCCACGGTGGCTCGGCACCCGGGTGCCGAGCCACCGGCGTTGTCGTCCTGGCAGAGCGCCCGCTGCCACGCTCCTTCTCCACCCCGCTACCCATCCGAGCGTCGGAAGTCCACGGTGGGGCTGCTCCCTTCCGGGCCTGACCCGATTCCCGTGGTGAAGGCCGACGGCCTGCCCTCCGGCAGACCGCACTGACCGCCTGCGACCCCGGAGGACAGGACTTCACGGTCGGATTGCGGATTGGGCGACCCACTGGGTGCGCCGCCGCCGGCTGTCGCCCCCCCTAAAGGC
>PCCI01000040.1 GCA_002731655.1 Methanobacteriota archaeon
GCCATCGCCCTCGGCCACCCGTTCGGCATGACCGGCGCCCGCATCATGACCACCCTGCTGAACAGCCTCGAGGACACCGACGGGGAGTTCGGCGTGGAGGCAATGTGCGTGGGCGGTGGCCAGGGCATGGCCATGGTCGTCCAGCGCCTCAGCTGACCACGGCGCCGGCAGCAGCCCGGTAGCCGGTATGGGCCCACGGCTTCGGCGGGCCCCCGGGTCAGCCCTGGCCGCCCGAGGCCTCCTGGACCGAGACCCTGCCGGCGCTGATCCAGGGCATCATGGCCCGCAGGTCGCTACCGACCTTCTCGATGCGGTGCTCCCGACCCTCGGCCTCCAGGCGGTAGAAGTTCTCCCGGCCACTGTGGGCCTCGGCAACCCACTCCTCGGCGAACTGGCCGCTCTGGATCTCTGACAGGACCTGCTGCATGGTGGCCCTCACGTCGTCATCGATGATCCGTGGTCCGCGGGAGAGGTCGCCGTACTCGGCGGTGTCCGACACCGAGAAGCGCATGCCGCCGATGCCCTGCTCGTACATGAGGTCCACGATGAGCTTCAGCTCGTGGAGGCACTCGAAGTAGCAGATCTCCGGTTGGTAGCCGGCGTCGACGAGGGTGTCGAAGGCGCTGCGGACCAGTTCGGTCAGGCCACCGCACAGGACCACCTGCTCGCCGAACAGGTCGGTCTCGCACTCCTCGGTGAACGTGGTCTCGATCACTCCGGCCCGGGCACCGCCGATCCCGTCGGCGTAGGCGAGGGCCAGCGCCTTGGCTCCACCCGTCGAATCCTGCTCGACGGCGATGAGGCACGGCACGCCGCCGCCCTCGACAAAGGTGCGGCGCACCAGGTGGCCGGGACCCTTCGGGGCGATCATGATCACGTCGACGTCCTCGGGCGGGCTGATGAGGTCGAACCGGATGTTGAACCCGTGTGAGAACGCCACGGCGTCACCGGGGTTCAGGTTCGGGGCGATGTGCTCCTCGTAGATAGCCGCCTGGTCGGTGTCGGGCAGCAGCAGCATCACGACATCGGCCCAGGTGGTGGCGTCGGCGATCGACTTCACGTCGAGGCCGGCCTCGGTGGCCTTGCCGACCGATCTCGAGCTCTCCCGCAGGCCGACGCAGACGTCGATACCCGACTCCTTGAGGTTCAGCGCATGGGCGTGGCCCTGGGAGCCGTAGCCCAGGATCGCCACCTTGCGATCCGCTATCGCCGAGCGGTCCACATCCTGTTCGTAGTACACGTTCGCCATGGGAGGTCCTCCTGTTTTTTCGTTGTGGAAATGGTCGAATGGGTTCGGGCGCCGGGTCAGGCGTCCTCGTCGAGGACGGGCAGGGCGACGCGGCCCGTGCGCTGCAACTCGACGATGCCGAAGGGTCGCAACAGGTCCTCGAACTCGTCGATCCGCTTCGGCGGACCGACCAGCGACAGCATCATGCGGTCGGCACCCACGGACAGCACCTTGCCGCCGGCCCGGTCGAGCTGCTCGACGAGTTCGTCTCGACGGTCCGGCTCGGCCTCGACGGTCACGATCATGAGCTCGCGCTCGACTGCGCTACCGGGGTGGAGTTCCCGGATCTCGACCACGTTGACGAGCTTGTCGAGTTGCTTGACGACCTGTTCCAGCGGCGCAGATTCGAGGTCGACGACGATCGTGAGGCGGCTGAAGCGGTCATCGTCGGTAGGCGCCACGGCCAGAGACTCGATGTTGAAACCGCGGCGTGCGAACAGGCCGGCAACCCGGGCCAGCACACCGGACTTGTTCTCGACCGTGACCACGAGCGTGTGGTACCGGTAGTCGGGACCGGCGACGTTCATCGGGACAGGTCCGCCTGCGAGGGGGGCACGACGAGGTCCGAGTTGGTGGCGCCGGCGGGCACCATCGGGTACACCTTCTCCTCGGCCATGACCCGGAAGTCGATGACGACCGGGCGGTCGTCGATCCCGTTGGCCTTGGTGATGGCGTCGTCGATCTCGTCGGGGTCGTCGACTCGCATGGCCTCGCATCCCATGGACTGCGCCCACATCTTGTAGTCGGGCACGTCCTTCGACAGGAAGACCTCGGAGTAGCGCTCGTCGTAGAACATCTCCTGCCACTGGCGGACCATTCCCAGGTAGGAGTTGTTGAACAGCGCCACCTTGATCGGGAACCCCTCGACCGTGGCGGTGACGAGTTCCTGGGCGGTCATCTGGAAGCAGCCGTCGCCATCGACGGCCCAGACCGTGCGGTCGGGCATTCCGGCCTTGGCGCCGATGGCGGCCGGGATCGAGTAGCCCATCGTGCCGAGGCCGCCGGAGTTGATCCAGGTGTAGGGGTGGTCGAACCTCCAGTACTGGCTGGCCCACATCTGGTGCTGGCCGACCCCCGATGCGACGATCGTGTCGTCGGGCGAGAGGTCGCGCAGGCGCTCGATGACGTACTGGGGCTTGAGGGCCTGACCGGGCTCCCAGGCCTCGTAGGCCAGCGGGAAGCGCTCCTGCCAGCCGCTTATCCGCGAGCGCCAGGCACCCCGGTCGGCGTCACCTAGCCCGTTTGCCTGCAGGTCTGCGATCAGAGCCTCGATGGCGACGCGGCAGTCGCCCTGGATGGCTACGTCTGCACGGCGGACCTTGCCCAACTCTGCGCTGTCGATGTCGACGTGGACGACCCTGGCATCGGGGGCGAAGCCGTCGAGGCGGCCGGTGACCCGGTCGTCGAAGCGGGCCCCGAGGGCGACGAGCAGGTCGGCCTCCTGCATGGCGGTGACGGCCGTGAAGTTCCCGTGCATGCCGGGCATGCCGAGGCACAGGTCGTGGCTGTCCGGGAAGGCACCCCGGGCCATGAGCGTGGTGACGACGTGGATGCCCGTCAACTCGGCGAGTTGTCGCAGCACCTCGGCGGCACGGGCCTTGAGGATGCCCCCGCCCACGTACAGGACCGGGCGTTCGGCAGACCGGATCATGTCGGCGGCAGTGGCGATGTCGGAGGCGTCGACCCCGGTGTCCGGGTCATAGCCCGGGAGGTCCATCTCGATGTCGTCCGACCACTCCATCGCCGAAGCGGGGTTGCCGGGGTCGACGATGTCCTTGGGGATGTCGACGAGCACCGGACCCGGACGGCCCGTGGTGGCGATGTGGAACGCCTCCTTGACGACACGGGGGATGTCCTGCGCCTCGGTGACGAGGAAGTTGTGCTTGGTGACCGACATGGTGATGCCGGTCGTGTCGCACTCCTGAAAGGCATCGGTGCCGATGGCACCCACGGGGACCTGTCCGGTGATGCAGACCATTGGCACGGAGTCGAGGTGGGCGTCGCAGAGGGCGGTGACGACGTTGGTGGCGCCGGGCCCGCTGGTGACCATCATGACCCCGGGCCTGCCGGTGGCATGCGCATAGCCGGATGCCATGTGGCCGGCACCCTGCTCGTGGCGGACCAGGACGTGGCGGATGGACGAGTCGATGAGCGGGTCGTAGACCGGCAGGATCGCCCCGCCGGGCAGCCCGAACAGCAGATCGACGCCCTCGTTCTCGAGGGCCCTGATCAGCGCCTGACCGCCGTCCATGGGTGTCGTCGTCATGTGTCCTACTGAAGGTGGTTGGGAGGGGTGGGATAGCTGCTCGGCAACCGTGCCGAAAAAGCGAACGACCTCCCGTAGCGGGAGGTCGGGGCACGCGGACGGTGGGTCCGGTGCCTACCGCAGTACCCGTACCTCATGCGCCGTGGTCATGGCTGACAAGTATCGCCGGGTCGTGCACGGGCGACAACCTGCCCGGCCCCTACGCCCTGGTGACGGCGCCCTGGTCGGCACCCTGGGCGAGGGCGGCGTACTTGGCGAGGAAGCCGGAGGTGTAGCGGGGCTCGAAGGGCTTGAGGTTGGCCTGTCGCTCGGCCAGTTCGGCCTCGTCGACCATCAGGTCGATGGTGTGGGCCCGCACGTCGATCACGATCCGGTCGCCTTCGGCGATGAGGGCGATGGGTCCGCCGTCGATGGCCTCAGGGGCGACGTGGCCGACGCAGAAGCCGTGGGTACCGCCTGAGAAGCGGCCGTCGGTGACGAGCGCCGCATCGCCGCCACGGCCGGCGCCCTTCATGGCGCCGGTGATGGCGAGCATCTCGCGCATGCCGGGGCCGCCCTTGGGTCCCTCGTAGCGGATGACGACGATGTCGCCGGCCTCGATGCGGTCGTCGAGCACGGCGGCCATGGCGTCGTCCTCGCCGTCGAACACGCGGGCCCGTCCGTCGAAGTGGTCGACATCGAGACCAGCCACCTTGACCACGGCCCCCTGCGGGGCCAACGATCCGCTCAGCACGGCGATGCCACCGATGTCGTGGATGGGGTCGTCGAAGGCGTGGATGACCTCGCCGTCCGGGGCGGGCGGGTCGAGCAGCGCCAGGTTCTCGGCAACGGTCCGGCCGGTGACGGTGACCTCGTCGCCGTGCAGGAGGCCCTCTTCGAGGAGCATCTGCATCACAACCGGCACACCGCCGATGCGGTCGATGTCGACCATGTGGTAGTTGCCGTGCGGCTTGGTGTCTGCGAGGTGCGGCACCCGGGCGGCCACCCGGTTGAAGTCGTCGAGCTCGAGAGCCACGTCGGCCTCGAAGGCGATCGCCAGCAGGTGCAGCACGGCGTTGGTGGAACCCCCCAGCGCCATGACGACGGCAATGGCATTTTCGAATGCGGCCATGCTCATGATCTGGCGTGGCCGGATGTCCTCGCGGAGCAACTGCATCACGGCGGTGCCGCTGGCGTAGGCGCTGTCCCCACGGCGGCCGTCGATTGCGGCGGCCGATGCCGAACCCGGCAGCGACATGCCGATCGCCTCCCCCACCGCCGCCATGGTGTTGGCGGTGAACATGCCGGCGCAACTGCCGATGGTGGGGCAGGCGGCACGCTCGATGGCGAGCAGTTCGTCGTCATCGATGCCGCCCACGGCGTGGGCGCCTACGGCCTCGAACACGCTGACCACGTCGAGCTTCTGGTCACCGTGCTCGCCCGGCATGATCGAGCCGCCGTAGACGAACACCGATGGCAGGTCTATTCGGGCGGCGGCCATGAGCATCCCGGGCAGGGACTTGTCGCAGCCGGCGAAGCTGACGAAGGCGTCGAACCGCTCGGCGTGCATGACGGCCTCGACCGAGTCGGCGATGATCTCGCGGCTTACGAGGCTGGCACGCATGCCCTCGTGGCCCATCGAGATGCCGTCGCTGACGGCGATGGTGTTGAACTCCATCGGAAAGCCGCCGGCGGCGGTGACGCCCTCCTTGCAACGCTTTGCGAGGGCGTCGAGCGGCAGGTTGCAGGGTGTGACCTCGTTCCACGACGAGGCAACGCCGACCTGGGCCTTGTCGAAGTCGTCCTCGGTCATGCCGACGGCACGCAGCATGGCCCGGGCGGGGGCACGGCTGTCACCGTCGGTGACCTCGTGCGAGCGGGGTTTCATGTTGGATGAGGCCGGCGGGTTCGTGGTGTCACTCATGCCCTGCAGGCTAGGGGCGGACAGGGGCCGTGACATCGGCGGGACCTACGATCCCACCGTGCGCCCGGTGGACCGAGAACTGCTGAGACTGGCGGTACCGGCGCTCGGAGCGCTGCTCGCCGAACCGCTCTACGTGCTGGCCGACACGGCGGTGGTCGGGCACCTGGGAACCTCGGAACTGGGCGGCCTGGCGGTCGCCTCGGCTGCGCTGCTGTTCGGCTACGGACTGTGTGTGTTCCTCGCCTACGGCACGACGGCGGCGATCGCCCGGCTGACCGGCGCCGGCCAGGACCGCAGGGCCGCCCACCAGGCGGTGCAGGGGCTCTGGCTGGCACTCGCGCTCGGCGTGGTCCTGGCGGTGCTCGGCGCTGTGTTCGCCGGTCCCCTCCTGCGCCTGCTGGGCGCCGGGGGCGAGGTGCTGGCCCAGGCGGGCACCTACTTCCGGATCAGCCTGCTGGGAACACCGGCGATGCTGATGATGCTGGCCGGCGTCGGCTACCTGCGGGGTGTCAAGGACACGGTCCGCCCGCTGTGGGTGGCGGCCGGCACGGCCGTCGTGAACCTGGTGCTCGAGGTGGTCCTCATCTACGGGTTCGACCAGGCCATCGGGGCTTCGGCAGCAGCGACGGTCGTGGCCCAGTGGCTGGGCGCCGGCTGCTACCTGGCGTGGATCGGCCGCGGGGTCCGTCGCCTCGACGTGTCGCTGGCACCCGACGTGCAGGTCATCGGGCGCATGCTCGTAGTGAGCGCCGAACTCATGGTCCGCAACCTCTCGCTGACCGGCACGTTCCTGGTCGCTACTGCGGCGGCGACGCGGATCGGCGTCGTGGACGTGGCCGCCCACCAGGTGGCGTTCCAGGTCTGGATGGTGCTGGCCCTGTCGATGGATGCCGTGGCGATCGCAGCCCAGGCGATGGTCGGCAGCCTGCTGGGCGCCGACGACCCGGACGGCGCCCGTTCCGTGGGGAGGAGCGTCATCGGCTGGTCGATCGCCATCGGCGCCGTGCTGGGTGCTGTGATCGCCGCCTCGCACGGGGTGCTGGGCCAGGTCTTCTCGGCGGACGAGGCCGTGGTCGCCCTGGCTGGCTTCCTGCTGCTGCACGTGGGGCTCATGGCGCCGCTCTCCGGGGTGGCGTTCGCCCTGGACGGCATCCTCATCGGCGCCGGCGACCAGCGGTTCCTGGCGTGGGCGATGGCCGGCGCTGCAGCGGTGGCGGTACCGGTGATGGTCGCGACCCGGCTCGCGGGCCTCGGAATCGGCCCGCTGTGGGCCGGGATCTGGGCCTTCATGGGCGTCCGGGGGATCAGCCTGTGGGCCCGCTTCCGCAGCGGTCGGTGGCAGGTGGTCGGCGCCGGAACCTGATCCGGCGACGGCGCTATGCGCCCAGCACCACCGAGGGGTCGGGGACGACATGGCGGGCCAACCACTGGAAGGTCCGCCAGCCGATGGTGCTGCACCCGAGGGTGCCGGCCACCACCTTGGCGGATTCCTAGGAGATGGGTTGCGGGTCGATGGCCTTGACATGGACCTCGGCGACGCGTTCGGCCATGGCGAAAAGCCCGATCGCCTCCCCCGGTGATGCCCCACCGGCCAGGAGCCCGTGGTTGCGCAGAATGCACAGGCGTGTGGCACCCATGGCCCTGGCAATCGCGCGTCCGCCGTCGAGCGTGGTGACCTCGAGGTCCTCGCCCCGGTAGATCGACTGGTCGTAGACGAACACACACGACTCCTGGGAGATCGGCTGGAAGGGCCGCACGTTGGCCGACCACGGCGTCCCGAATGCGGTGTGGGTGTGTGCCGCCGAGACGAGGTCTGGGCGGGCGTCGAGGATCGGCCAGTGGATGTTGTGCGCGGCGTAGTTGATTCCGCCCCCGAAATGCCCTTCGACGACCGAGCCGTCGGGCCCGACCAGCGAGAGGTTGTCGACCGTGGCCGCCCAGAACGGGATGCCGTGGGCGAGCACCCAGAAGTGGTCGGACCGTTCGGGGTCGCGGGCTGAGATGTGGCCGTCGCCGAGTTGGCCCCAGCGCATCGCAGAGAAGATGCGGTAGCCGATGGCCACCTCCCACTTGCGCAACCGGCGCATCTCTACAGGGTCGGTGGGTACCGGTGGGTCGACCTCGTAGCCCATCTCGGGGTAGCGGTCCAGTTCGAGTGCCATGGGCGTACCTCTCCTTCCCCGTTTCTCCTCGTTCAGGCCTCGGCGGAGCGCCTGGCCAGCAGTTCGTTGACGATGCGGCCGTCGGCCTGGCCCCGGGTGGCCTTCATGACCTGGCCGACGAAGAAGCCGGCCTTCTTCTTGCGTTCCTTGTCGTCGCCGCCGACGAAGCCTGCCCAGTCGTCGGGGTGGTCGGCGATGAGCCGGTCGACGAGGGCTTCGAGTTCCGAGGTGTCCATGGCCTCGAAGCCATGGGTGGAGGCGTGCGTGGCAGGGTCACCACCGGAGGCCACGAGGTCGGCGAGCACGCTCTTGGCCTGGGTGGCGGTGAGGTCACCGCCGGTCTCCATCGCCACGAGCGCAGCGAACGGGGCGGCGGTCAACTTGCCGACGCCGTCGGCGAGGTTGTTCGCGATATGGACCAGCACCCGCGCAGCATCGGCCCCTGCGGCGATGGCGTCAACCGCCAGGTCGTCCATGCCCCGTTCGACCGTGAGCGCCGTGTCCGACGGCTCGACGCCGGCGGCGTCGGCCAGGCGCCGGCGACGCTCACGGGGCAGCATCGGCAGGGCGGCACGGACCTCGGCGATCCACTCGTCGGAGGGCTCGACGGGAACGAGGTCGGGTTCGGGGAAGTAGCGGTAGTCGTAGGCTTCTTCCTTGGAGCGGAGCTTGTGGGTGCGTCCGTCGTCCTCGTTCCAGTGGCGGGTCTGCTGTTCGACCTCGTCTCCCGACTCGATGAGGTCGACCTGTCGGCGGGCCTCGTACTCGATGGCCCTCCCCAGGGACCGCAGCGAGTTGATGTTCTTGACCTCGCAGCGGGTGCCGAGCCCGGCGGTGCCCTCCCGGCGCACCGAGACGTTGCAGTCGACCCGCATAGACCCCTCCTCCATCTTCCCGTCTGAGGCGCCGATGGCCACGAGGATGGCCCGCAGTTCGGAGACATACGCCCGTGCGTCCTCGGCGCAGCGCATGTCGGGGGCGCTGACGATCTCGATGAGCGGCACGCCCGCCCGGTTGTAGTCGATGAGCGAGTGGCCGGCCTCGTGGATGCGGCCGCCACCACCGACGTGCGTGGACTTGCCGGTGTCCTCCTCGAGGTGGGCCCGCTCGATGCCGATGCGGCGCCCGTCGGGGAGTTCGAGGCTGCCGACGCCGTTGATCGGCAGGTCGTACTGGGAGATCTGGAAGTCCTTGGGCATGTCCGGGTAGAAGTAGTTCTTGCGGGAGAACACGGACGGCTGGATCACGCATTCGAGGGCCAGGCCGACCCGGATGGCCAACTCGACGGCCTTTTCGTTGAGTACCGGAAGCGAGCCGGGCAGGCCCAGTGAGACGGGGTCGATGTTGGTGTTGGGCTCGCCGCCGAACCGGTTGAGTGCGGACGAGAACATCTTGGTGACGGTGGCCAGTTCGGCGTGGACCTCGAGGCCGATCACGACCTCCCAGCCCGGGATGAGGGCCTGGTCGCTCATGGAGCCGCCCCTTCCAGTACGGCCGCTGCCCGGAACATGGTGGCCTCGTCGAGGGCCGGTGCCAGGACCTGCACGCCGACGGGCAGGCCGTCGTCGCCGGTACCGAACGGCACCGACATGGACGGATGGCCGGCCAGGTTCGACGGGATCGTGCAGACGTCGGCGAGGTACATCATCATCGGGTCGTCGGTTCTTTCGCCCACGGGGAAGGCCGTGGTCGGGGCGGTCGGCGACAGCAGCAGGTCGAACGTCTCGTAGGCCCGGGCGAAATCGCGTTGGATCAGGGTGCGGACCTTCTGGGACCTCCCGTAGTAGGCGTCGTAGTAGCCGGCCGACAGGGCGTAGGTGCCGAGCATGATGCGGCGCTTCACCTCGTCGCCGAAGCCGGCGGTACGGGTGGCGGTGTTCATCTCGGGTGCGGTGTCGCCGTCGACCCGCAGGCCGAAGCGGACGCCGTCGAAGCGGGCCAGGTTCGACGAGGCCTCGGCGGGGGCGATCAGGTAGTAGGCGGACAGGCCGTAGATGGTCGACGGGACGGAGGCGTGTTCGACGGTGGCGCCGGCGGTCGCCAGCGCCTCGGCGGCCTGCTCGACCCTTGCCCGGACGTCGTCGGCGATGCCCTCGACGCTGGCCGCCCGGTCGGGGCCGCCCATGAGTTCCGTGATGATGCCGATGCGGAGGCCTTCGACGCCCTGTCCGAGGACGCCGAGCAGGTCGGGGGACGCCTCGGGGATCGAGGTCGAGTCGCGGGGGTCGTGCCCGCCGATGACCTCGAGCAGCAGCGCCGCATCCTCGACGGTTGCGGCGAACGGGCCGATCTGGTCGAGGCTGGAACCGAAGGCCACGAGCCCGTAGCGGGAGACCCGGCCGTAGGTGGGCTTGACACCGACCGTGCCACAGAGTGCGGCAGGCTGGCGGATCGAGCCGCCCGTGTCGCTGCCGAGGGCCAGCGGTGCGAAGCCTGCGGCCACGGCGGCGGCAGATCCACCGGACGATCCGCCGGGTACCCGGCTGGTGTCGAGCGGGTTGAGCGTGGGTCCGAAGGCGGAGTTCTCGGTCGAACTGCCCATGGCGAACTCGTCGCAGTTGGTCTTGCCGATGACGACGGCACCGGCTTCGGCGAGGCGTTCGACGGCGGTGGCGTCGTAGGGCGGGCGCCAACCCTCGAGGATCCTCGAACCACACGTGGTGTCGATGCCGCGGGTGCAGAGGTTGTCCTTGAGGGCGACCGGCACGCCGGCCAGCGGGCCCGGGTCCCCACCGTCGGCGATGCGCCGGTCGAGTTCCTCGGCCCTGGCAAGGGACTCGTCGGCCAGCACCAGGTTGAAGGCGTGGATCTCGTCCTCGTGGGCGTCGATGGCGGCCAGGTGTTCCTCGACCACGGAGAGGGCGCTGCGCTCACCGGCCCTGACGGCGGCTGCGGTGGATCGGACGCTCACGGCGCCTCTCCGAGCACCGGCGGGACCCGGAAGCGGCCGTCCTCGACCGAAGGCGCGGCGGCGAGGACCTCTGCGCGGACGTCGTCGTTGCCGGGCTCGTCCGCCCGCAGCACGTTGACAAGGGGAAACGGGTTGGCCATCGGCGGTACATCGTCGAGGTCGAGGGCATCGAGGTCGGCTGCGTGGTCGAGAACGTCGGCCAACTGCCCTGTGAATGCATCGAGTTCGTCGTCGGTCAGCGCAAGGCGTGCCAGGTCCGCCACATGGGCGACGTCTTCCCGGCTGAGGCGCGGGTTCTCCGGCGAGGTCACGGCAGTGAGGGTAGGGCCACGGTCGGCAAGTCAGTCGACCGGGTCGTCGGTGCTCTCCGAGCCGTCGACGGGCGGTTCGACACCTTCGAGGACAAGGACGACCCGTTCGGTCGGTGATGCCTCCTCACCCGCTGTCGGAGTCTGCGAGGCGACCGTTCCGACGTTCTGTCCATCTGTCGAATCGACGGCCTCGACGATCTCGATGATCCGGAAGCCGGCGGCGGCCAGCCGGGCCTCGGCGGCGACCAGTTCGTGGCCGACCACGTCGGGGACGGGTCGCGGGGCCGGCCCGATCGACACGACGACCTCGATTGCGGCCCCGAACGGCACCTCCTCGTCGGGGGCAGGGGTGAGCGAGGCGACGGTGCCCGCCGCTACGAACTCGTCGTGGGCCTCGACGAGCGTCGCCTCGAGGCCGAGGGCGGTCAGGGCGGCCACGGCCTCCTCGGCGGAGCCCTCGACGAGGCCGACCGGCACGGTCCGCGGTGCAGCACCGGCGGAGACGATCAGGTCCACGCCGTCGCCCCTGGGCAACTCGGTGACCACGGCGGCCACCTGGAGGACGAACCCCGCCTCGACCTCGTCGTCGTGGGCCTCGGCGACCGTGCCGACCGTCAGGTCGGTGGCCTCGAGCAGGCGGGTGGCCTCAGGGAGGCTCAGCCCCACGAGTCCGGTCGGTACGGCCACCCGGGTGGAACCGAGAGAGACGACGAGGACGACCGTTCCGCCCTCCTCGAGTTCGGCGCCCCTGTCTGGTTCGGTGGCGATCACCTTGCCCTCGAGGGTGCCGTCCCTTCGTTCGTAGCGGAGTTCCACCACCCAGCCGGCCTCCTCGACCGAGGCGGCAGCATCCGCCTCATCGACGCCCCTGAGGAGCGGCACCAGGGCTGTCGAGTCCTGGTTTCCCTGCCAGAGTGCTGCGCCTCCGAGGGCGGCACCGACCACCATCAGGCCGGCCACCAGCACCCACGGAGCGCGCCGGCTCGGGCCGACGACCCTTTCCGGCCTGGCTTCTGCCGGCGCCCTGGTCCTGGGGACGACCGGGACCTCGCCCGACAGCGGGGCGACACCGATCTCTCCTGGGCCGACCAGCGGGAGGGGCTCGGGCCGCAACAGCCCGGTCGATGCATCGAGGAGCAGTCGGCCGAACTCGCCGGCGGTGGGACGACGGTTCGGGTCGACGACCCCGGCCCGGGCAACGGCAGGACCCAGAGGCCCCAGGGACGCCGGCACGGGTACGTCCCGGCGGCGGCGGGCCCGCAACGTGCCGACCAGGGTGTCCTCGACGAACGGCAGGTGGCCGGTCACGGACTCGACGAGCACCAGCGCCAGCGCGTATACGTCGGAGCGGCCGTCCAGCGGCTGCCCCTTGGCCTGTTCGGGCGACGCAAAGCGGGCGGTGCCGACGATGCCCTCCACGAAGATGTCGGTGCGTGACGTCTCGGCCAGCGCACCCGCCAGGCCGAAGTCCGAAATCTTGAGGTGGCCGTCCTGGCTGAACAGCAGGTTGGCCGGCTTGAGGTCCCGGTGCACGACGCCCATCTGGTGGGCGTGGTCGAGCGCCCGGCACACCTCGAGGCCGACGACGAGGGCCTGTGAGTGTGACAGGGTCCTGCCCGTGGCGAGGAGGCTGCGGAGGCTGCCGCCGGCGAGGTACTCGGTGACGAGGTAGGCCGAGCCGTCGACGCCCCAGTCGTAGACGGTGAGGATGTTGGGGTGCTGGAGGCCGGCGACGATGCGGGCCTCTTCGCCGAGCTTGTCGACGAACACCGGATCGCCGGCGAGGGCCTCGTGGAGTACCTTGACGGCGACGTGACGACCCAGGTCCAGGTCGTCGGCGGCGTAGACCGTGCCGGAGGCTCCGGTGCCGATCGCCCGACCGAGGGCGTACCGGCCACCGAGCACGCGTGCGGGGGGCTGGTCAGGTCCCGGCCCCGCCGGTCCGGACTCCCGTGGGGATCCGTCGGTCACGGCAGCGAGGCTAGCCCCTGCCCCGACGGGTGCTCGCTAGCCTGCGCCGGGTGAACCGTCGGAACGCCCTCGTTATCAGCGTGCTGTTCGCACTGGGGGCCGGCGCCCTGGCGGCTGCTGTGCTGGTGGCCGGCAGCGATGGCGGCGATGTCGAGGTCGATTCGAACCCGGCGGTGCGCGAGTTGCTGCCGCCGCGCAACGACTCCGTCCTGCCGCAGTCCAATGTGGGGGCGATCCTGTCGGCCGGCTGGTCCGGCGAGATCCTCCACATCGGCGGCACGATCATCCCACTCGACCAGCAGCGGCTCGAGCCGGCGCTCAACTCGGTGGTCTTCCGGCCCGGTGACGGGCGGGCGCTGCGGCGCCTGCCGCCCGGTGACCTGTGCGCCACGGTGCGCTACTGGCCGACCCGCACCCCGGACCGGACGGCGACGATCGACTGGTGCTTCCGCGTCGACAGCTGAGGCGCTACCCGGGTAGTTCGCCGGTGGCGAGGAGGCGTTCGAAGGCGGGCAGGTCGAGCACCGGGATGCCGAGTTCCCCGGCCTTCGCCAACTTCGTGCCAGCGTTCTCGCCGGCGACGAGGGCGGTTGTCTTGTTCGACACGCTGCCGGGTGACTTGCCACCCCTGGCGATGATGGCGGCCTTCGCCTCGTCGCGGCCCATGCCCTCGAGGGTGCCGGTCACGACGATGGCCATGCCCTCGAGGTTCTGCGGCACGTCGTCGGTGGCGGTGTCGGCGGCGTCGAGGTTCACGCCGGCTTCCCGGAGGCGTTCGAGCAGGTCGCGGTTGCGTTCCTCGCGCAGCCAGCCATGGACGCTGGCGGCGATGACCGGACCCAGCCCCTCGACGGCCTCGAGGTCTTCGACGCCGGCGTCGAGCAGTCGGTCGAGGTGCCCGAAGGATGTGGCGACCAGGTCGGCGACCGTGGCGCCGACGTGCGGGATGCGCAGGCCGAACAGCAGGCGCCCCAGGGGTTGCGCCCTGGCCTCGTCTACGGCGGCCCGCAGGTTGGCGACCGAGACATCGCCGAAGCCCTCGAAGGCGGCGATGCGGTCGAAGTCGAGGCGGAACACGTCGGCCACGTCGGCCAGCAGGCCCTCGGTGACGAACAGGTCGACCCGCTGTTCGCCGAAGCCCTCGATGTCCATGGCGCCCCGTGAGGCGAAGTGCTCGATGCGACCGCGGACCTGCCGGGGGCAGGCGTGGTTGGGGCAGAACGTGGCGGCCTCGCCCTCACCCCGCACGAGTCCGGTGCCGCACTCTGGGCACTCGGTGGGGAACGTCCATGGCGGCCGGTCGGCGGGACGGTCGGACAGCACCGGGTGCAGCACCTCGGGGATGACATCGCCGGCCTTGCGGACGACGACGGTGTCACCGGGGCGCACGTCCTTGGCGGCCACCTGGTCGGCGTTGTGGAGGGTGGCGGCGGCAACCGTCGAACCGCCTACGAACACCGGCTCGAGGCGGGCGAACGGGGTGGCCTGACCGCCGGGACCGATCGAGACCTCGATGTCGAGCAGCGTGGTGGTGCGCTCCTCGGGCGGCAACTTGTAGGCAACCGCCCAACGGGGCGCCCGGGCCGTGAAGCCCAGTTCGTCCTGCAGGCCGAGGTCGTCGACCTTGACGACAACGCCGTCGATTTCGTAGTCGAGGACGTGGCGGACGGCCTCGGCGGCCTGCACGTGGTCGAGTACGGCGGCGAAGTCGGCGAAGCGCACGCTGCGGTCGTTGACCGGGAGGCCCAGGCCACCCAACCATTCGAGGGTGTCGAGGTGCGATACGAGGTCGGGCCCGCCAACCATCTCCCCGACCTGGTAGGCCCAGAACGACAGGTCGCGGGTGGCGGTGACGGCGGCGTCCTTCTGGCGCAGCGAGCCGGCGGCGGTGTTGCGGGGGTTGACGTAGGTCTTGTCGCCGGCGGCCTCCTGGGCGGCGTTGAGGGCGGCGAAGGCGGTCAGGCCCAGGTAGACCTCGCCGCGCACCTCGAGCACCGCAGGGGCGCCGTCGGCCAGCCGCTCGGGCACGTCGGCGATGGTGCGAACGTTGGCGGTGACGTCCTCGCCGACCCGGCCGTCGCCACGGGTGGCGGCCTGCACGAGGCGGCCGTCCTCGTAGCGCAGCGACACGGCCAGCCCGTCGAACTTGAGCTCGCAGGCCCAGGTGGGCAGCACCGTTTCCTCGCCGAGGCGGCGCAGCACCTTCTCGGACCAGGCGGTCAGCTCGTCGAGGTCGAAGGCGTTGTCGAGCGAGAACATGCGGACCCGGTGCCGGACCTCGGCGAAGGTGGCCTGCCCGCGTGCGCCCACCCGGTGCGTGGGCGAGTCGGGGGTGACGAGGTCGGGATGCTCGGCCTCGAGTTCGCGGAGTTCGACGACGAGGGCGTCGAACTCGGCGTCGGGGATCTCGGGGTCGTCGAGGGCGTGGTAGAGCTCGTCGTGGTGGCGGATCAGGGTGCGGAGGTGTTCGGCCCGCTCCGCCGCAACCCCGGTTGCCGCCTGCTCACTCTCGGGATCGCCGGACACCCGTCAAGTCTACCGGCGGCCCCATCGCTGCTCGGGAAGCACGTGGTCCCCCTAGCGTTGGGTCGTGCAGCGAGATCGGATCCCCGTCTGGGCCCTGCGTGCCGTCTGGCTGGCACAGCCCGTGACGCTGGGGCCGGCACTGGCCGACGGGCTCCACGACCTCGACGGCCGCACCTTCCTCTCGGTGGCCGTATGGGTGCTCTGGGGGCTGGGCCTGCTGGCGACGCTGGTCCCACGCCCGGTCACCCTGACCGCCATCCGCATCGGCGGCCCGGCGGCGGCGGCACTCTCGGTGTGGACGGCGACCGCCGTCGACGACACGACCCTCGTGGTGGTCGGCCTGGTCGGCGCCTTCGTGCTCGGCGTACTCTCCCACTGGCCAGCGGTCGCCGACGCCTGCGTCGACGGCGCCTCGTACGGTGACGAGAACCGCTTCCTGCTGCGGGCCCCCGGCCCGGTGGTGCTGGCCCTCGGCCCGATCGCCTGGGTACTGGCCGTGGCCGGGGTGGTTACCGGGCCGCTGCTGCTGGCCTCGGGCGACCCGGTCGTCGGATCCGCTGCCTGCGTGGCGGGGTTGCCGGTCGCCGCCGCCTCGGTGCGGGCGCTACACCACCTGCACCGCCGTTGGGTCGTGCTGGTGCCCGCCGGGTTCGTGCTCCACGACCACCTGGCGCTGGCCGACCCCACGCTGGTTCCCCGCGACGCGATCGCCATGGTGGGTCCGGCCCCTGCCGGCACCGACGCCCACGACCTCACCCAGGCCGCCCGCGGGTTGGCGCTCGAGGTGCGCTGCCGGGAGGCCCACGACCTACGACCCGCCAGCCGCGACGGTGGTGCAGA
>PCCI01000041.1 GCA_002731655.1 Methanobacteriota archaeon
CAGCTGCTGTCGCTGCTTGCGCAGGTGCGGCAGTTCGTTTTTATAGACGTCTTCGAAAAGCGTGCTCGCCGGTGGATACGGCCCCTCGTCAAGCGTGCCGAATTCCTCCGCTTTCTTGTAGGACTTGATGACAAGTTCATTGAGCTCCTTCTCCAGTGCTTTATGCTTCTTGTTGTCCCATTCACCAATCGCCTTGAGGTGGGCCTTCAGCCGCTCGACGGGGTCGCCCAGCGGCCACGACTCCCACTCATTTTTCGGCCGGTAGCGCGTCGGGTCATCGCTGGTCGAGTGTGCCTCGCCGCGGTAGGTCAGGACCTCGATGAAGGTCGCGCCGAGCCCCTGCCGCGCGCGCTCGGCGGCCCACTGCGTCACGCCGTAGAGCGCGAGAAAGTCGTTGCCGTCGACGCGAATCGACGGCAAGTCGTAGGCGATGCCGCGTGCCGCGAAGGTGGCGCCGCCGGTCGAGATATTCATGTGGGTCGAGATGGCCCACTGGTTGTTGACCACGTTCAGGATTACCGGCGCACGGTAGACTGCGGCGAAGTTGATGGCGTAGTGGAAATCGCCCTCAGCGGCGGTGCCGTCGCCCAACCACGAGATGGCGATGCTATCCTCGCCGCGGTAGGCAAACGCCATCGCGGCGCCGACCGCCTGCGGGAATTGCGTTCCCACCGGTGATGAAATCGAGACGAAATTGCCCTCGCGCCAGGTGTAGTGTACCGGCATCTGCCGCCCCTTAGCGTTGTCGCGCTGATTCGAGATGCAGTGACACATCATGTCGACCAGATCACGCCCGCGCACCAGCTGCAGCCCCGGCTGGCGATAGCTCGGGAACAGGATGTCGTCGTCGCGCAGCGCCATGCCTTGCGCAATTGCGACCGCCTCCTCGCCGAGCGACTTCATGTAGAACGAGAGCTTGCCGGTGCGCTGCAGCGTCTGCATGCGGTCGTCGTAGATGCGCAGTAGCAGCATGTGGCGCAGCCCGGTGCGCAATGCCTCTGCATCGAGTTTGGGGTTCCAGTCGCCGACAGCGCGATGCTTGTCGTCGAGCACGCGCACCAGCGAGAACGCCAGCTCGCGCATGTCGGCCGCGTCGCCGTCGACCGGCGGCCGCGTCGCCTCGCCTGCCTTGGGCAGCTTGAGCTGGCTGAAGTCGGGCTGTTCGCCCGGCCGCGCCGGCGGTTCTGGTACATGCAGCGTACGCTTGCGGCTCACGCAACCACCTGTAGCCCCGCCGCGCCCTGCGCCGTGGTCAGTAGCGACTCGGCGCGGTAGGAGGAGCGCACCAGCGGCCCCGACGCAATCGCGCGGAAGCCCAGCTCGCGGGCGGTGCGCGCCAGTGCGTCAAACCGCTTGGGTGTCACGAACTCGCGGATGGGGTGGTAACCCGGTCCCGGCGCGAGGTATTGCCCGAGCGTCAGCAGTTCCACGCCAACGTCGCGCAGCGCGCTGAACGTGTCGTGAATTTCAGCCTTGGTCTCGCCCAGCCCGAGCATGATGCTCGACTTGGTCACCAGCTCCGGGCGCAATTCCTTCGCCGCCGCGAGGATGCGCAGCGACTGCGCAAAGCTGGCGCGCGGGTCGCGCACCTCGGGCGTCAGCCGTTCGACGGTCTCGACGTTGTGCGCGAAGACTTGCAACGGCGCTCCGTTGAGGAGCGCCGCCAGCGCCGCTTCGTTGCCAGCGAGGTCGCTGCATAGCAGCTCCAGCCCCACATCGGGGAGCCGTGCGTGGACTGCGTCGAGGCAGGCGCGGTAGTGGGTTACGCCGTCGTCGGGCAGGTCGTCGCGGTTGACGACCGTAATTACCGCGTAGCTAAGCCCCATCGCGGCGACGGCGTCCGCCAGCTGCTGTGGCTCCGCCGGGTCGGGCGCGGCCGGCGCGCGCATCGTCTCGACTGCGCAGAAGCGGCAGCCGCGGGTGCACTCCCGGCCGGCGACCATGAAGGTAGCGGTGCCGCGCCCCCAGCACTCGTGGAGGTTGGGGCAGTGCGCTTCCTCGCAGACGGTGTGCAGCGCGTTGCCGGCGACCGCACCGGTCGTCGCGCGGTAGCGCTCCAGCGCCGCGCCGGTCGGCAACTCGACGCGGAACCATTCGGGCAGCCTCGTTCGTGCGTGCGTAGACAAGCGAGCCGGCATCAGTCGTGCGGTTTAATGCTAATGGCTGTGCAGACTGCACCAATCATGGAGAGTACCCAGTTCGTGGTCAGTGGCGCCACATAGGTAGAACAGCGTCGTAGCCCGCGAGCGGGACGCCTGTCAGCGCGGCAGCCTCCTGGTCGAGCGCGCGCAGCTGCTCCGGCCCCAGCTCGCTGGCGCTGCCGGCGCCGAGCGCACCCATCGCGTGCGCGAGCTGGTCGCCCAGCTTGCCGAGCCGGTTCAGCGTGATCTTGCTGGTCAGCACGACCCCGGCGGCGCCCAATGCCAGCATTTTGAGCACGTCGTCCGCCGATGCCCAGGGCATCTCTGCCAGCACCGGCAGCCCGCTGCCACGCGCCGCGGAGAGCGCCGCCTCGAGTGGGACGGTGCCCGGCGTCAAGATAACGCCGTCGGACGCCGCGGTGCGCAACGCGCCCATGTCGCCGCTAAGGTCGCCCGCGGGGAGCCGTACCAGCACCGGCACACGGTCGCGCGCCCCCTGTCGCACCAGCTCGACCACCTGTACCAGGTCGTCAGGCCGTTCCATGTCGAGCCGCCGCGGCAGCCTCCCGGTGCAAAGGTCGATGACTGCCAGGTTGCATTTGTCGAAACTGGGCGCTTTCGCGCCGACCGCCCACGTCGCCTCTTGCGGCGCGTGGTCGCCCTGCCACAGCAGTGGAATCGTCAGGTTCAGCGGCTCGCCAGTCCCGGGGCCGAGCACCAGTCCGGGGTTGACGCGGTCGAGCCCGGGTCGACGTGGCCGTCGCTTCAGCACCGCCGGCACCAGCCGCAACCGCGACAGCAGCTCCGGCACTTCCTCGCGCTCCGGTCGCGGCGGTGCGGCGACCGCACCGCCGCTGACGCTCTGGAACTCGAGCCCGTGCGGGTCGATGCCGTGCTCCTGCAGCAGCCGCTGCACCGCCTTGCGCTCGGCGGGTGCGGCGGGCTTGGCGCCCCCGTCAGGCGGTGTGAAGTTGCCGGCGATGAACAGCTTGCCGCCCGCCATGTAGCGCGCCACGTCGCCGCCGACGTCGCCCGCCACTACGACGGTGCCGCCCTGCATCCCGGCGCCGAGCCCCCCCTCGACGTCGCCCGCGACCAGCAGCTCGCCGTCGAGCATCCCCGCCGCAGCGCCGCCCCGTACCGAGCCCTGCACCACCAGCGTCCCGCCCGCTAGCCCGTGGCCGGCGCCGCTGCCGGCGGAGCCGTTGACGATGATTTCGCCACTGCGCATCGAGTTGCCGGTGAAACGCCCCGCGCCGCCGTTGAGTATTAGCTGCGCGCCGTGGTTCAGTCCGCCGAAGTTGTCGCCACCAGTGCCGTCGAACGTTGCCGTCTTGCCCCGGGGGAAGCCGACCGCGATGCACGCCAGCGGCTCGAGCCGCTTGGCGGCGACGCTGTCGCTCTCCGCCAGCCGCTCCAGCAGCCGCGAATTAATGTCGCCCGGTGTCGGGTCCCAGACCTCCTCCTCGTCCGCCATCACCACGGCATCTGCGGTGGTATTTAGGTGGTTAGTGTCCCCGTGTGACCATGTATTCGAGCAGCGCCTCGAACAGCTGCCGCGGCTCGCCTTGCGGGTATTTCGCCAGCGTGTCGCGGATGCCCTGCAAGTAGCTGTTCGCCCGCTCGTAGCACGCCGCCAGCGCGCCGCTGCGCTCCATGATGGCGACCGCCTCCGCCACGTCGGCGTCGCTGTTGTCGCCGCCATTAAGGATGGCGGCGAGCCGCGCGCGGTCGTCGGGCGCGGCGCGATCCAGGGCTTCGATGACGAGCAGCGTGCGCTTGCCCTGCCGGATGTCGGAGCCGGACGGCTTGCCGAGAGTTTCGGCGGGAGCGGTCGCGTCAAGGTAGTCATCCCATATCTGGAAGCCGAGCCCGACCTCTATCGCCATCTGCCGCAGCTCCAGCGCCTCGCGCGCATCGGCACCACCGATGCGCGCGCCGCCGAACGCGGCTGAACCAAACAAAATTGAGGTCTTCAGCCGCACCATCTCTAGGTATTCGGCCGGCGCGACCGTTTCCCGTTCTTCAAAGTCAAGGTCCATCTGTTGTCCCTCACCGATTTCCCGCACGGTAATTGCCAGATGGCGCACCAGTTCGGCGCGCAGTGCATCGCTGCAATCGCTGTCGGTCACCATCTCGAACGCGTAGGCGAAGAGCGCGTCGCCAGCGTTAATCGCCGCCGCGACGCCGAACTCGGTGTGCGCTGACGCGACGCCGTGTCGCAGGTCGTCCTCGTCCATTACGTCGTCGTGAACCAGCGTAAAGTTGTGGACCGTTTCCAGCGCGGCGGCATACGGCACCGCCTTCGCCGAGTCGCCGCCGACCAGCTCGCACGCCAGCAGCGCCATCACCGGCCGCAGCCGCTTGCCGCCAGCAAGCGGGATATGCGCCATCGCGCGGTAAAGATTTTCAGGTGGGCGCACCAGCAGGTATTCGCGCAGCGCCGCCTCGACCGGCGCCGCTCGTGCGGTGAGCGTCGCCTTCAGCTCCATGCGACCTCGCCCATGTCGTGAATCTCACCGTCGGACATCCCCGCTAGGCCATCCAAGTCTGCCCACCACGCCGGCAGCAGCCGCTCGGCAATCAGCCGGAACCACGGGCCGACGGGCTCGCTATCGAGCAGTTCGCGTAGCTCGGCCTCAGTCACCCAGCGCGCCTCGGCAATCTCGTTGGGGTTCGGCCGCGGCGTCACGTCCGCCCGCAGGCAGATGATGTGGTCCATTTCGTGCTCGACCCATTCCGCGTCGGCGCGGGCGCGGTAGAGCATGCGCGTCATGAAGACCATCCGCTCTAGTGGCGTGTCCTTCGGGGGGACGCCCAGCTCCTGCTCCAGCTTGCGCTGCGCGGCGCGCTTGACGCCGAGCGCATCGCGCTCTTCCAGCTCCGCTGCGCGGTGCAGCGGATGGCTGCAGCAGCTGTTGGCCCAGACGCCGGGAAAGGTGATTTTCCCCGGCGACCGCTGCTGGAGCAGCAAGCGGCCACGCGAGTCGAAAATCAGCAGGCTGAAGGCGCGGTGCAGCTGCCCCGCTCCGTGGTGGCACTCGACCTTGCTCGCACCGCCCAGCACCGTGTCGCGCTCGTCGACGAGGATGCACTCTTCGGACATCAGCGCGACCTGTTCTGCGTCGTGCCCCGCGAGCGGCTCCGTCTCCATGCTGTCCGGCAGGTGGCACCGCTATAAAGGCAGTCGGCGGCCCAACCGCTATAATGCAGTCGCGAATGCGCCGTGCATGGGTAGGCTCGACTTCCTCGCGGAGCTGGGAATAGAAGCGGAAAACGCGGGCGGCTACGCCGCGAATTGGTGCGGTGCCGGCTCCCTGCTCGAGTCGGTCGCGCCGGCCGACGAGTCGGTCATTGCCAGCGTACGTCAGTGCGACGCAGGCGACTACGAGACCATCATGGCCAACGCCGTCCGTGCGTTCGCCTGCTGGCGTCTCGAGCCGGCGCCCGCGCGGGGCGAAGTGGTGCGGCAGCTGGGCAACGAGCTGCGGAAGCACAAGGTAGCGCTCGGCAAGCTGATTGCGTGGGAGATGGGCAAAATCCAGGCCGAAGGCGAAGGCGAAGTGCAGGAGATGATAGATATCGCCGACTTCGCCGTCGGCCTCAGCCGGCAGCTCTACGGCAAAACCATGCACTCCGAGCGGCCACGCCATCGCATGTATGAGCAGTGGCATCCGCTCGGTATCGTCGGCGTCATCACTGCCTTCAACTTCCCCGGCGCGGTCTGGGCCTGGAACGCGATGATTGCCGCTGTCTGCGGCGACGTGATGGTCTGGAAGCCCTCCTCAAAGACGCCGCTCACCGCCGTGGCCATCCAGCACATCGTCAACCGCGTCCTCGAGCCGTTCGGCTGGAACGGCGTCATGTCGCTGCTGGTCGGCTCGAGCCGCGACGTCGGCGAACTGCTGGTCCACGACCGACGTGCGCCGCTGATTTCGGCTACCGGCTCGTGCCACATGGGACGCAAGGTGGGCGGCGCGGTCGCGCAGCGGCTCGGCCGCACGCTGCTCGAGCTGGGCGGCAACAACGGTATCATCGCGCTCGCGGACGCCGACCCGGAGCTGCTGCTGCGCGGCGTCCTGTTCGGCGCGGTCGGCACCGCCGGCCAGCGCTGCACCAGCACGCGACGCCTCTTCCTGCACCGCGACATCGCCGGCGACATCACCGAGCGGCTGGTCAGGGCCTACGGACAGGTGGACATCGGCGACCCGCTCGACCCCGCGACGCTGATGGGGCCGCTGGTCGACGGCGACGCGGTCGAGACCTACAGCACGGCGCTTGAGACCATCAAGGAGCAGGGCGGCGAGGTCTTGTGCGGCGGCAGCGTGCTCGACCAGCCGGGACACTACGTCGAACCGACAATCGTCAAGGCTAAGCCAAGCATGGAAATCGTGGGAGACGAGACCTTTGCGCCCATCCTCTACCTGTTCGAGTTCGACTCACTCGAGGAGGCAATCGCGATGCACAACTCGGTCGACCAGGGGCTATCGTCGTCAATATTCACCCGCGACATGCAGTCAGTCGAGCGCTTCCTGTCGGCCGCCGGCAGCGATTGCGGCATCGCCAACGTCAATATTGGCACGAGCGGCGCCGAAATCGGTGGCGCGTTCGGCGGCGAGAAAGACACCGGCGGCGGCCGCGAAGCCGGCAGCGATTCGTGGAAGGCATACATGCGCCGCCAGACCAACACGCTCAACTGGAGTGACGAGCTGCCGTTGGCGCAGGGCATCCAGTTCGGCGACTAAACCGCATAACACTCCGTCAGCGGAATCATGTCAAACAGCTCGACCCAGTTGCGCGGGTCGGTTGAATTGGTCGGGTTCGGGAAGAGTTCCTCGGCGAACTCTCCGCCTTCGTTCCAGATATCTTTGGCGAAGTCGGGCGCCTGTTCGGGGAGCGGTGGCACACCGGTATTGGGCTCTTCCCGGGAAATCATGGCGATACCCATGGCGATGACCAGTAGATTCAGCTCCGGTACCTTCCACGCCTCGCCGATGTAGCGCGACTCTGCCCCTTCCGTGAAATTGTAGCCGAAATCCCCGACGCCTTCGCGCCACGCGGCGGCGGTGCCGTTGTAGACGATATACTGCGTGCGGTAGCCCTGCGTGGTGGTGCGGCTGCCGTTGAGCACCTGCGCGGTCAGGTTGATGTTCTCCTCCAGTGCCATTTCGTGGAACTGCTTTTCAATCTCGTCCAGTAGGTTCGCCTCCTCCAGGTTGAATGG
>PCCI01000042.1 GCA_002731655.1 Methanobacteriota archaeon
CATCAGCCCCCGATACGGAACATCTCGACCTTGTGCGACCGCTTGCCTTTGGACAGCAGTGCGCGCTCTTCCGAGTAGCGGTCGCTGCGTGCGCGCCAGATAGAGGCGAGCCACACGCGCAATTCGTCGTCACCGGCGCCCGCTTCCAGCTGCGGGCGCAGGTCGTGACCATGGCTGGCAAAAAGGCAGGTGTAGAGCTGTCCCTCAGGCCCCATGCGCATCCGGTCGCAATCGTGGCAGAAGGGGCGCGTGACCGAGGTAATTACACCGATTTCACCCTCGCCATCTACATAGCGGTAGCGTCGCGCCACCTCGCCAGGCCGGTCAGGTGCGACTGGCGTTAGCTCCATCTCGGCATCAATCATGGCGATAATTTCATCGGCGGGCACGACCTGTTCGGGGCTCCAGCGGTTGATGTTGCCCACATCCATATACTCGATGAAACGCACGGTGTGTGGTGTCCCCCGGAAGTGGCGTGCCAGCTCGACCACAGAACCATCATTGACGCCGCGGATGACGACGCAGTTGAGCTTGAGCGCCCCGAAGTCGGCGCGCTCGGCCGCCGCGATACCGTCGAGCACTCGCGCGACGTTCAGGTCACGACCGTTCAGCCGCTGGTAGACCTGCGGGTCGAGCGAGTCGAGGCTGATATTGAGTCGCTGCAACCCCGCACGGCGCAGCTTTTCGGCCTGCGCAGCCAGCAGGTAGCCGTTGGTCGTGAGCGACAGGTCGTCGAGCCCCGGAATCGCAACGAGCATTCGCACCAGCCGGTCGAGGTCGACGCGCAACAGCGGCTCACCGCCGGTCAATCGCACCCGCGAGACTCCCAGCCCTACCAGCAGCCGCACCACCCTCGCCAGCTGCTCGTAGCTCAGCAGCTCTTCGCGCGCGACGAAGCATAGCTCCGGTCCGTCGGCAGGCATGCAGTAGGGGCAACGAAAGTTGCAGCGGTCGGTGACCGAGAGGCGTAACTGGGTGAGGGGGCGGCCGAGGAGGTCCTGCTCGGGTCGTGATGCGGGCATTGTCAGTCCGCCTGCGCCGCGACCGCGTTCGCCATCAGCATCGCGACCGTCATCGGCCCCACGCCGCCCGGCACCGGGGTCAGCGCGCCCGCCACTTCAGCCACGCCGGGCGCGCAGTCGCCGACCAGCCCGCCTTCGGTGCGGTTGACGCCAACGTCGATGACGGTCGCACCGGGCCGCACCATTTCGGGGGTGACGGTATCCGGCCGGCCGGCAGCCACGACGAGCAGTTCGGCCTGCCGGGTGTGGTGCGCCAGGTCGGCGGTGCCGGTGTGGCAGACCGTTACGGTGGCGTTTGCCTGCGTCAGCATTACCGCCAGCGGCTTGCCGACGATATTGCTGCGGCCGACAATCACGGCATTCTTCCCAGCCGGTGAGTGGCCGCTGCGCTCGAGCAGCTCTATGATGCCGGCGGGCGTACAGGGGCGCAACCCCGGTTCGCCGCGCAGCAGCTTTCCGAGGTTCTCGGGGTGGAAGCCGTCGACGTCGCGCGCTGGCGCAATGCGCGCCAGCGCCGGCTCGAGGCCATCCGGCAGTGGTAGCTGGATGATGATTCCATGCTCGCTGGAATTTAGCTGTTCGACGAGCGCTTCTAGCTCTCCGAGCAGTATATTGGCCGATAAGTGGTGGTGTGTAAGCTCGACGCCGACCCGTTCCGCGGCGCGCGATTTGGCGCGAATGTAGCTGGTCGAGGCGGGGTCGTTGCCCACTTGCACCACCGCTAGCAGCGGCGCGCTGCCGAGCCGCGCAACGCGCGCCTGTAGCTCGCTCTCGATGGCGGCTGCGACCGCGCGTCCGTCAATGATTGCAGCGCTCATTTGCCCCCTAGCGGGTCGAGTGTGTAGAGGCAGACTTCGACGCGCGGCGCGTCGCCCTGAGCGGCGCGCCGCTTGCGGACGACCAGTTCGGCGACCTGCCCGTCGTCGTGGTAGAGCACGCCGCTCAGGCCATCCTTGACCGCCTTGGCGAGGTTATCAGCGTCGGGGCGCTTGTCGTGGTGCTCTTCCGGCCGTGGGACGCGCTTGCGCCACTTGCTCTTGGGGCAGGGAAAGTAGGCCACCACAAGCAGGCCGAGCGGTCCCTCAAACAACCCGGCCACGCCAGCCTCCTCGCGGGCGCGCTGCGCCACGTAAGCGATATCGGCCTTGTAAACCTTCGATGCCTGCGGGTCGGTTGCCACGACGTAGCTGCCCTTGCGGTAGAACCGCGGTCGCCCCTGCGCGACCGGCTTGCCGGGGATGGTGAACTCGATGCGCACGTCCACCGTAGGAGCGGGGGGATTATGGCTTTCCCGCCGTATTCCTTAATTACGAGAGCAGTAGCGGTGCGCCGATGCGAGTCGCAGTGCTGCACGAGGGCCGTTGCCAGCCCAAGCGCTGTATGAACGAGTGCTACAACTTCTGCCCGCCAGTGCGTAACGGGGTCGAAGTCATCACCTGGCGCGAGGATGACAAGCCGCTGGTTTCCGAGCCGCTCTGCATCGGTTGCGGTATTTGTATTCACAAGTGCCCACACGACGCGCTCACGATTATCAATCTCCCGGAAGGCGACGAGCGCGAGACGACCCACCGCTATGGGCAGAACGATTTCCGACTCTTCCGGCTGCCGTCGCCGAAGGAGGGGCAGGTGGTCGGCCTGCTTGGTGCCAACGGCACCGGCAAGACCACCGCCATCTCACTGCTGGCGGGCGAGTTGGTGCCCAACCTAGGCGACTGGGAGCTAGCGGGCGACTGGCCGGTGGTGCTGGAGCACTTCGCCGGCACCGAGCTGCACGCCCACTTCGCGGCGCTGGCGGACGGCAGCGCCAGCGTTGCGCTCAAGCCGCAGTATGTCGACCAGATTCCGAAGCGCTTCGCAGGCACGCTGCGCGAGTTGCTGGTGCGGGTGGCGGATGACGTCCGGGTCGCTGAGGTCGTCGCCGAGCTGGGGCTGACCGGGCTCGACCAGCCGCTGGCGAAGCTCTCGGGCGGCGAATTGCAGAAGGGCGCTATCGCCGCGACGTTGCTGAAGGAGGCCGAGCTCTACTTCTTCGACGAGCCCTGTTCTTATCTTGATATCGAGCAGCGGTTGCTCATGGCGCAGCGCATCGCCGCGCTTGGGGCCACGAAGTCGGTAGTAGTCATTGAGCACGACCTCGCCATTCTCGACTACGTTACCGAGCAGCTGCACCTGCTCTACGGCGAGCCGAACGCCTATGGCATCGTCTCGCAGCCGTTGGGAGTCCGCCACGGTATCAACAGCTACCTTGAGGGGGAGCTGCGCGAGGAGAACGTGCGACTGCGCGACAGCCGCATCGAGTTTCTGGCGCACCCACCGCGGACTGGCTGGGACGCACAGCCGCTCGTCAGCTGGCCGGAGCTGGAGAAGCAGCAGGGAAGCTTCAAGCTCAAAACGGCCACGGGCGAAATCTTGCAGGGGCAGGTGCTGGGCGTCGTGGGCGGCAACGCCACAGGCAAAACGACTTTCGTGCGGATGCTGGCGGGCGACCTTGCGCCCGATATCGGGAAGGTTGAGCTGGCGCTGCAGGTTTCCTACAAACCGCAATACATTACGCCGCAGTCGGATGTGCTGGTGGAGGAGCTGTTGCGCTCGACCGAAGGTTTCGACGAGCACTATTTAAACACGGAATTGATGAATCCGCTTGCGCTGGAGACCCTGATGCGGCAGGACCTCGAGTCGCTCTCCGGGGGCGAATTGCAGCGCGTTACGATAGCCGAATGTTTGCTGCGCGAGGCCGACCTGTATCTCTTCGACGAGCCTTCGGCCTACCTCGACGCGAACCAGCGTATGGTCGCGGCGCGCACCATCCGGCGCTGCATGGAGCGCCGCACCGCCTCGGCACTGGTGGTCGACCACGATGTCTACTTCATTGACTACGTTTCTGACGGCCTGCTCTGCTTCTCTGGCACGCCGGGGGAGCATGGCCTGGCGGAGGGTCCGTTCAGGATGCGCGCAGGGATGAACCATTTCCTGAAGCGGCTGGACGTCACTTTCAGGCGAGACCGGAATACCAACCGCCCGCGCATCAACAAGCCCGGCTCCCGGCTCGACCGGGCACAGAAGGCGGCTGGCGAATACTACTACTCCAGTTGAGGCTGCACTCTTATCAGCCAGTCTCAATGCGCCGGCGTGCTTCCAGAACTGGCTAGTTGGTTTACTCGAGCCTACACGCGTCTCATCCTGCGCACCCCGTCGCTGACGGTACTGGTGCTCGTGTTGGTGACACTGCTACTGCTCAAGCCCGCATTGACTTTCGAGCAGAACATGACCCGCGATATCGAGGTCTACCTTCCCGAGGGCGAGGAGTCGACCGACCTGCTGCTCGAGGTTCGGAAGGACTGGGCCACTGACATAATTATTATCTATATCGAGACCCGCAACGCGAACGACCCGGAGCGGTTCAATGACCGTGTAATCCACAACATAACCTACGTCCCGACGCTCAAGGAGATTGCGCGGCTGGAACAGCAAATTGACCCGTACGGCCAGTCGATGGACCAGGACAAATATCAGGCAGACCGCGGGATTCAGGACGACATAATTTTCACGCTCAGCATCTCGACGCTAATCAAGGAGTTCAACTCGACTAACGCTCGCTTCATCGAGGCCACCGAAGGGAAGGTGTTCGGTGGCCTCTCGGTTGAGCAGCGCGACGACGAACTGGTGAATGAGACTGGGCGCTACGCGATACCGAGCGACCAAGACCGGGTTGACCAGATTTACGCGCAGACTTCGGGTGCGCTGCAGAATTTTGCTATCGACACCAACGGCGACGGAATCCTCGACACGGCATACATCATGTTCGCGCTCAAGTATTCGATAGGCGACAACGATGCGCGGCAGGCCGAAATAATCGCTAACATTCAGCAGGTAATCGATTCACGGCCGAGCCCGGCGCGCACCGAGATGACGCAGACCGGGCTGGTGGTGGTGCTGCATGAAGTCACGGAGCGCCTTTACGAGGATTTGCTGGCGATGCTGCCCATATCGCTCATGATCGTGCTGGGGATGGTGCTCTGGTTCCACCGCAATGTCTTCGTGATTCCAGTGGTGCTCATCCCGATTTTCTGTGCGCTTATCTGGACGTTGGGACTGGTGCGGATTTCAGGAGTGGTGCTGACGCCGATGATTGTTGCGGCAGGGCCAATCCTAGTGGGGATTGGCGTCGATTACGGGCTACACGTCGCCAATCGCATCGTCGAATTCCGCGAGGCGGGACTCTCGCATTTCAAGTCGACCAGCAAGGCGATGCTGACCACTGGCAAGGCGACGCTGCTCTGCGCACTCACCGACACGATTGGCTTCTCAGCGCTCTTCATCTCGCCGATTGCGCCGATGCGTACGGTGGGGCTGACGATGATAGTTGGCGTCATCTGTTCGTTCATTCTGACGGTGAGCATGACTCCCGCCATCATGAAGCTCACTAACTACACCCGCCATCACCCCAAGTCGTGGACAGGCATTGCGCGTGTTTCGTCGCAGCAGTGGCGTGTCATCCTGCTGGTGGTGCTGCTGGTGACCGGCTACTCGCTGGCGCGGCTTTCGGTTATGGATCAGGACATTCGCGGCGACGAGTCGGCGCCCGAAGACATCGCCTCGATTCGCAAGCTGGCTGAGTATTCCGAGAAGTTCGAGGCGGGGCAGACCGGCATCCTGCTCGTAGCGGGGCCGCCCGACCGGCCGAAACCGGCCGCCAAGGACCTCGGGGTGCTGGACGTGATTAACTGGACTACGGTCGAATTGAATAATCTCACGATTAACAATCGCAACACGGATGATACTATCAACGTCTCGGCGTTCTCAATCGTCGATTTTTTCAAGTCAGCGCACATTAGTATCGAGGTTGGGCAGGGCGGCGACGAGGAGCCTTTCTTTGTCTTCGACGGCAGCTTCTGGGAGTTCCTGCATCACGAGTTCTTTGACAGCCAAGCGTGCCAGATAGAAACTGGCCTGTTCTACACCTGCGAGGAATTGAGGCAGGACATGATTGACGTCTTCTACGATTCGTTCACGGGAGAGATGCGTGCGATGCTGCTGACCGACGACTACACCAAGGCGCTCATTTACGTCAGCATGCCGTATATCAACATAGATGATACTGCATTGCTGGTCGAGCGCACCGACAGTATCGCCTACTACTACAACACCCTGCTCTTCGACGCCGAGCTGTCACAACTTACCGGCGGCCCCCCAGTCACAATCGCCATCAATCAGGGCATTCAGGATACGCAATACAAGACGATTGCGTTGAGCCTGGTGCTGGTGCTGGTGACGATGGTCCTGATTTTCCGTTCATTCCGTTTCGGCTTCATCACCTTCCTCCCTATCCTGATTGTGGTGCTCTGGTATCCTGCCACGGTCCATACCGGCGGAACCAACCTGAACATTTTCACCGCCATGGTCGGCACCATTATCATCGGCATCGGCATCGATAATTCAATCCAGATTACCGAACGCGTCCGTGAAGAAGGCACGCGCCCCGAAGGCATCATGAAGGCGGTGCAGTATACGGGCCAGTCGGTCGTCGAGGCCACCTTCACGACGATGGGGGGTGTCCTGTCGGGGGTCATCATCTCGTTCTACCGCACCCAGTTTATTGGCTTGCGCAACTTCTTCGCGCTGATTATCACGCTGGTGCTATTCTCGCTGCTGCTGGCGGTCTTCGCACTTCCGAGTTTCTACCAGGCGCTGCACCACTACGGCGATAAGTTCGGCCCGCGGCGCCTGAAAGTCAAGCGCTAGCTGAGCATTTCCGCGACAGCGTCAACCGCTTTTCGTGCATACGGCAGCAGCCGCGGCTCGATGTGCTGCGGCTCAGCGCCCGGCCCGATGACGCCCATGCCGACTGGCTTTCCGGTCGCGAGCTGCAAATTGACGGTGGCCTGCACGACCGCCTGCCCCATCGCGAGCCCGTGTTGCGTCTCACCGCGCTCGATGATGCCGAGCAGCACCGCACCGGCGATGTCGTCGCGTGCCAGCAGCCGCTGCAGCGCCAGTGGGCACTCCAGCGCGCCCGGCACCCACTGCTCGGCGACGACCTCGAGCCCCAGTTCGCCGGCGCGCTCCCTCGCCGCGGCCGCCATGCGGGCGACCACCTCGCGGTGGTAGCTGCCGCAGACCAGCGCGATGCGCTTCACCGGGCCTCCATGATGCGCGTGACGGTCTCGACGACCGCGCGCGTCGTTGCGTCAATCTCGACGTTGAGCCGGTCGCCCGGCTGGCGCGCACCAATCGTGGTGCGCGCCAGCGTCTCGGGAATAATATGCACGATGAACTCGCCCTCCGCGGGCCAGGTGCGGCCGACGGTGAGCGAGATGCCGTCAATGGCCACGAAGCCCTTCTCGAAGATGCAGACGATTGCGTCGCCTCTGACGCGCAGCCGCAGGTCGTGCGCGCCCTCGCCAGCCTCGACCGCGACGACTTCGGCGACGGTCGAGACGTGGCCCGAGAGCAGGTGGCCGCCCACTTCGTCGCCTAGCCGCGCGGAGCGCTCCAGGTTCACTACGCCCCCGTCGGCAAGCCGCTCGCCGAGCGTTGTGCGCGCGAGTGTTTCGGCGACGACGTCGAACTCCAGCGCGCCGTTGCCAATCGCGCTGACCGTCAGGCAGGCGCCGTCGACTGCGACGCTCGCGCCGGTCGCGATGCCGTCGGCGAAGCCAGCGGGTGGTTCGACCGCGATGCGCTGCGCGCCGTCGTTCTCGACGGCGCGCAGCGTGCCAGTGGCGGTCACGATGCCGGTGAACATCCTACTCCTGTCCGAAGATGCGCAGGATGCGCGCCACGATTTTGCGCGTCCCCGCTAGGCCATGCTCCAGCTTCGGCAGTCGCACGACCTTCGCAATGTGGCCGCGCTCGGCCAGCTTCGCCTCCAGCGCCTTCGGTTCGAACAGCTCCTGGTCGTGCCCCAGCGCGATGATGTGCGGCTTGATTTCCTCCACGATGATGCCGAGCATGTCGCCCTCGCGCCCTACCACCGCGTGGTCGACCGGCTTCAGCGCCGTGACCATCTCGGCCCGGATTGCGGCCGGCACGACCGGCTCGCGCTTCATGCGTCGCACCGTCGCGTCGTTGGCTATAATCACTACCAGTTCGTCGCCCAGTTCGCGGGCGGCTCGCAGGAAATGGATGTGTCCGGGGTGCAGCAGGTCGAAGACCCCGGTGGCTACTACGCGCTTGCGTCCCACGCGGCAACAATTTCATGCCCCTCCAAAAAAGGATGCCTCCCGGCTTCGGCCCATGCGGCTGCTGACTCGGGCGGCAGCCGTCCCCCGTCGTCAGCGAGCATCTCACACCCGAAGGCGACCGGCGGCAGCCCTGCCATCTCCGCCAGCGTGACCATTAGCTCGGTGTGCCCTTGCCGCCCCGCCAGCCCGTCGGGATGCGCGACGCAGATCGGCACGTGTCCCGGTGACCGGAACCGTTCGCCCAGCAGCAGCTGCGCCGCGTCCGGCTCGAGCCCCGCGGCAGCCAGCTCGCCGAAGGCGGCAACGGTGCGCGCGCGGTCGCGGTCGGTGATACCGGTGTAAGTGTCGCGCGCGTTCAGCCAGAGCGAGAACGACGAGCGGCTGTCGTATGGTAGGTCATGCGCGCGCAGTGCGGACAGTGCTGGGAAATCGGCGGCTGCCGAATCGAGCACAGCGTCCATGAACGGCAGTCCCAGCCGCTCTGCTGCGTCATGCGCGACAGCGATGAAGACTAGCCCCCCGCCGCGCTGTCGCAGCAGTCGCACTCGCTCTGGCGCCGCGTGCTGGGCGGCGAAGACGATGTCAGTCTCACCCTCGCGCCCCGGCGCGTCGTAGAGCAGCAGTGGTTCGCCCGCCCGCAAGGCGGCTGCGGCAGCCTCGACCGGCTTCGCGATGGTAGCGTCCACGCTGCGCGACCCGCGCGCTATCTTAAACGGTTGCGTAGCTACGCGAAAATACGTAATTAACTAGTCGCTGAGGACCTTGAACTTGGGTTCCTTATCCTTGACAGCCTTGAATTGGGGAGCGTCATCCTCGACCGGCTGGAAGACCGGTACATCCTCATCGACAGCCTCGAACGATGGCTCATCCGCGACCGCCTTGAAGGTGGGGGCGTCGTCATCGACAGGCATGAATGTCGGTAGGTCGGCTCCGCTTTCGCGCACCATCGGGGAGCCGGTGTCGACCGGCGTAAAGGAGGGCACGCTGCCGCCAACCCCGTGCTCGAACGCGGGTTCGCTGCTGTTGCCCTTGATTTCGCGCATCGCAGCCACCGCAGCGTCCTTGACGTCCTTGACTGCGTCGTTGGTCAGTATCAGCAGCGCATCCATCACGCCGGAGGGCATCTCGAAGTCAATTGCCCGCGCCACGGCTCCCAGCGCCGTAGCGGCGGTGGCGCGCACGCGCTGGCTGCGGTTTTTGGTCTCTTCCACGTAGAGCTCCACCAGCTCATCGAGCTCACCAGGCGGCAGCTCGGGAATCTTAGTCCAGAGTTCCTTTGCGGCGAGATAGTCGCCCGCCAGAACTGGTTTGAGTAGTGACTTGACGCTGACGCCCAGCTCCTTTCCGGCAGGCTGTTTGCGCGCACGCCTGACCTTGCGCACCTTGCGCTTGCGAGCGGCGGACTTGCGCTTGCGTATCGATACTTTCTTGGAGGGGGCGGGCTCAATCCCTTCCTCTCCCTGTTGCAAATGCGCCTTGCGTCCAGTCAGCTCACGCACCTTGAAAATCTGGTTGCGCGGCATCTTGTCGCTGTGCCTGTCGAGCCCCGCGCTCTGTCGGCGGCTGGCGATATCAGTACCCCTTTCGCTGTCGAGCCCCGAGGAGACCTCGAACTGGGGTCCCTCGTTGAGCGTCACCACTCCCGGCCCCCCGTCGGGCTGCCCCATCGGAGGGCTGACTGGCTGCGGGTCGAAGAAGGGCTCCCGCGCGAGCAGCGCCCGCAGGTTGCCGTTGTTGTAAGCGTCGAGTGCAATTGCGTTGCCGGTGACCAGTTTCAGCAGCTCGGGCGCATTTGCGCCGCGCACCAGCCGTTCGACCGCGTTGAGCAGCTCGGGCCGCTCCTTGGCTAGGGCGTGGAATTCGGGCGCCATCGCCCGGACTTCGGCCAGCTTCTGCTCCAGCCCGGTGTCAAGGCTGGGGCCGGAGCCGGGTTGCGGGGCGGTTGCGCCGCCAATCGAAACGACGTTGGTGAAAGTCTCCTCGAGGAATTCCTGCGGCGTGTAGGGCATGCGGCCACCGCCCTGCTCACGCAAGTCGCCCTCCAGCGCCCGCTCGCCGAGCGCCAGCACAAACATACAGCGCGGCAGGTCAAGGTAGCTGGCCATGAACTCAATCAGCTTCAGCAGCACCCCGGGAGCAGCCATATCGACGCCCTGCACCAGCATCACCAGCGGCGGCTGCGTCACCAGCCGGTCGAGCAGCTTGCTCATCGCAGCGTCGAACTCGCGCATCGCCTCCATGTGGGCGGTGCCGCGCGTCACGACGGCTAGCTGGTCCAGTCCCTCCATCAGCCGGTTGGTAATTTCGGTGACCGTGCTGTCGTGATCCGAGAAGTCCTGCAACTGGAGCAGTAGCTGCTGCGCCAGCGGGACGCCGAGGTTCGGCTCCGATAGGTGTCGCCGCGCGTTGAACAAAAGCACCGCCAGCCCGCGCTCTTGCAGTCGCGGTTCGAGCTCAACCAGCAGCCGTTTGCGCTCGGCCGGAGAACCATTGTAGAGCGCAACTGAGGACGGCGGTTTGCTTGCACCGGCTAGCTCTTCGAGACGGTGAAGGGCTTCTTGCATACTGAGCTGTGTCCTTGAGCAGAAAGCAGATTCCCGCTGCCGTCGCGGCAGTCACCATCTATTTTAAAGGTTCGGGAGGGGTGGAAACTGAGTGCGGGGGTCGCATAGCCTGGCCAATTGTGCCGGACTTAAGATCCGGTTCCTCAGGGATTCGTCGGTTCGAATCCGACCCCCCGCACCATCCTTTACCGTTCAGCTACGGCGCTGCGCTCGTCGTCAGTCGGTGCCGCCGTGCGGCGACACGCCGGTAGAGCCAGCGCAACAGCCGCATCACTCCGGGAAACCGCGAGAGCAGCCAGAGCGGCCAGCCCCACCATATGTGGCGGCAGAGTTCCATGAGCGCGTCCGCGCCGCCGAGCACGCTGTCATCGGGGAGTAGCAGCAGCAGCTCATCCGGGGCGGCGGTCGTGTCCGCCGCCCCGCCATCCCGGGCGAGCCGCTCGCGCACCCACTCCGCCTGTAGCTCCGCTAGCGTAAAGCCGGCGCGCTGCGCCAGCCCGCCCCAGCGGTCGGCGAGCCCGCGGCAGAAGCTGCACTCGCCGTCATACAGCAGCCACCCCGCTCCAGACACGGTGCGCCAACCGGCGCAGCGTAAAAGCGCGTTGCGTCGCTCTGTGGGGTCGCCCGCACGGCGTTACGCAGCTTAAATATCAGTCGTCAGAAAGGTGGAATGGTCCAGTAGACCATCGCGAGCGCCAGGATACCGGCGACGATACCGCCCCACGCGGCGCTGCTCCACGCCATGATTTTGGAGCCGTCAAGCGGCGGGACCGGAATCATGTTGAAGCCACCCAGGATGATATTGATGATTACCAGGAATCGCGCCAGCACACCGAACCAGCCGAGAGGCCCGGCCGCGCCAGCCAGCAGCAGGTAGAACGGCAGCACCGCCAGCGCCAGCGCGATGTTGGTGAGTGGCCCCACCGCGGCGATGTGGCCATGCTGTTGCGGGGTGACGCGGCCGGCGACCATCACCGCTCCCGGCGCCGCAATCAGGAAGCCGAAGGCGCCCATCAGCAGCGCCAGCAGCAGCCCGTTGCGGTTGCCGCGGTATTCAGCCCAGCAGCCGTATTTCTGTGCCATCCACTTGTGTGCCAGCTCGTGCAGTAGGAAGCCAGTCATCACCGCCGCGAACGACATCAGCAGTTTCACTGCAAAAATCGAGAGATTCGCGAGTGCCGGCCCAATCCCATCGGCGAGTGCCAGCGCCAGCGCGACCGTCAGTATTGCGACGGACTCGGCAATCTGCGCCTTCTCGTAGTTGGAAAAGAGCATCCCGCCCGGCCGGCGGTTAACCTGCAGCGGCTCGCCCCACCCGGCGGTGAACGGTGAAGACTCAGTGCGATAGGTCGCCTGTCGGCTCCGCGAGCGGTCGCTCCACATGGCGCGCCACCCTGCCCTCGTCTTAAGGAATTTGGCCGACGCGCGACGCAAGCGCTTAAGCGCGCCAGCCATCGCCGCGCGTGGAGGACAAGACGCAGCAGCTGCGTGCGCACATCGCCGCGCTCGAGGCGGAGCTGGAGCAGCAGCGCGAAGCGCACGCCGCCAAGATGAAGCGATTGAAGTCGGAGAACTACGCGGCGCTCGAGGCGTCGCAGACGCGCTATCAGGGCGAGCTCGCCATCCAGCACGCCAACTTCGGGCGGCAGATTGCGGAGCTGAAGGCGCGGCTCAAGGCGTTCGACGTATGAGTTCCCAATTCTGGGCTGCCAACCTGCTCGGGATGGTGACGCTCTTCGCCCCGGCGTTCTGGCTTTTCCTGCGCACCATCGCCCCTGTCGAGGAGCAGCTACAGGAGCGCAAGCTCTACCTGGCGTGCGGCGGCGGCGCTATTTTCGGGACGATTGCCGAGGCGCTGATGCTGCTCGGCGGATTCAGCCTGCGCTCGCCCACCGTCGGCTACGCGTCGTTACTGATTGTAGGACCTGCGCTGGTGACGCTGGTGCTCTGGCTGGGGCTGCGGCTGCGCACTTTCCGCGACGCGCGCCACGCCGTTTACTACGCGGCCGGCTTCGGCCTCTTCTTCGGCGCGGCGCACGAGTTCTGGAAGCTGCTTGTGCTCGAGGCGGGGCAGCCCGACGGAGTGCTGCCGTTCCCCGGCGGGCTGCTCGACGCCTGGTTCGGACTGGCGGCGACGGTGCTGCTGGGCGGCATGGCGCTCTGGCTTATGCCGGCGCTCCAGCGCGACAGCGGCGTCCGCACCGCCGCCCGGCTGGCGCTGCTCTACCTCGCTCTCGGCTTCCTGCGCATCTCGGCCATTGAGCGATCCGAGCCGGCGATTGACGCGGCGACGGCGCTCGCCTTCGCGGCGGGCGCCGCGGCGCTCTACCAGCAGGGTGCCGCGAGGCTGCCGGCGTGATTCTCACCATCATGCTCGTCCTGCTGTTCGTCGGGCTCATCGCCGGGATTTTCCTGTGGCAGAAGCTCTACAACCCCGGGGAGCTCTGCGCCAAGTGCTACCGCGTGCTCCCGTCAAACGCGCGCGAGTGTCCATGGTGTGGCGAGTCGCGCGATTAATTCAGCCGTGCCCCTGATTCTGGCGTGGTTCCAAGATAATCATCAGCGCCCAGCCTGTCACGCCGCCGGCAAGCAGTCCGGTAATCAGCCGGCGCGGGTTGGTTGATTCGTAGTCCGTGAGCAGCTGGATGGTCCCGTCGAGTCCAATCGGCACCAGTGCCAGCAGCACCAGCGGCAGCGACAGCTCCGGGCGACGCCGCAAGGCGATAGTGAAGCCCAGCGCAAGGCCGGCGAAGATGCCCAGGTCGCGCGCGCAGAACGGCATCTGGTTCCCCGCGTAAGTGTAGGATCGGCTCGAAATCGTATGACAGTTTGCATCGCCCAGCCAGTAGACCACCGCGGCGACGGGGTTCATCGCATCAATCGTCTCCCGGTTATCGACGAGCCCGACGTAGCCTGATAGGTCCCCGGTCGCCCCCGGCTCGAGCAGCAGTGGCCCGCCTGCGACCAGTAGCACCCAGCCCCAGAGCAGCGCCAGCGCCACCTGTTCGCGGCGCGAAAGCGCGGTGACGAAGCGCGCCACTTGCGAAGCGGTCACGTCTCGAACAGCTCGCGGTCGCCAAGCAGCAAAAGTAATGCAGTTAGAGACAACAAACTGCCGAGCAGGAAGCCCCAGCTCAGGATGCCCGCCACTGCGCCGAAGAGCGCCAGTCGGAAATGGCGCTCGAGCAGGGCCGCCCCCGCCCCCATCAGCGCTATCAGCGCCATCAGCGCCAGCACCGGCGCCTGCGCGGCGCTGGGGGGCCACGGTCGCACGACGTTACTGCGCTGGTTGGTGACGTCATGGCCATCGCCCGGCTCGAGCTGCGTGTTGAGCAGGTTGGTTGCGGCGGGCCGCAGGTCAATCCAGATCGAATGGGTGCGGAAGCCGGGGCTGAAGAAAGTCACCTTCAGTTCGCCGCTGGTCAGGTTGTGCAGGAAGTAGCGCCCCTCCCCGTCGCTGAATACCTGCTGGCCGCCGCCGGCGACGCGCACGTTCTCGAGCGCGGTGCCGTTGACGTCAATCACCGAGCCGTAAAGGCTGGCTGTCGCCGGCTCGTCCCAGGGCGAGTCGTAGCCGTTCCACTTGATGGCGGTCGCGCTCGCCGCAAACAGCCCGAGCACCGCCACCGCTAGCAGCAGCAGCCCCGCCAGCTGCGCGCGGCTACGCGGGCCGTCGATGACCGACTGTACCCGTTCGATGCGGTAGGCGGTCGAGAGCTCGCCCAGCAGCTCCAGCGCGCTGGGTGCGGCTGGTTCGGGCGGGACGGGCGGTTCGCTGGGGGGCGCGGGTGATGGGTCGCCTTGCGGGATTTCGTCTTCCGCTTCGTCCTCCTCCGGCGTTTCCTCGTCGGCAGCCGTTTCCTCGTCGGGCGCTTCTTCTTCGACCGCTTCTTCCTCTGCCGCCGGAGCCTCCTCTGCAGCGGGCACTTCATCGCCCGGGACGTCGAAGCCATGGTCGCAGCTGGGGCAGGCGATCGACCGCCCCGGCCGGCGTCCGGTATCGAAGCGGATGAAACAGACCGGGCACTCCAGCTGTTGCGTCACCATCGACGCGGACCTGCACCCGCGTTAAATAAACGTGGCGACTCGCCGCGCCATGGAGCCGGCGATAGCATTGCTGCTCGGAATTGTGCAGGGCCTTACGGAGTGGCTGCCGGTCAGCAGCAGCGGCCATCTCGTGATTTTCGAGCACATCAGCGACGTCCGCCCGCCACTCTTTTTCAACATCGCGCTCCACCTCGGCACGCTGCTCGCCGCCGGCTGGCTGCTGCGCGCTGACATCGCCGGCGCGCTGCGCGCGACGCCCGGGGCGCTGCGCGCGCTGCGCGACGGCACGGCCGACCCCGACGAGCGCACCGTGCAGCTGGTGCTGCTGGCGAGCATACCGACGGCGATTATCGGTTTCAGCTTCGACGCCCTCGCGAGCGGCTGGCTCGCCTCGCTGCAAATTACCGGCGTGGGGCTGCTCGTGACCGCCGGCGTCCTGTGGGCGTCGCGCGGTCGCGGCGGCACACTCGACGTGGCGAGCGTGCCGCTTCTCGTCGGCCTATGGATGGGGCTGGCACAGGGGCTGGCGGTGCTGCCGGGACTCTCGCGCTCAGGGCTCACGATTGCGGCCGGGATGGCGGCCGGCATGCGCCCCGTCGCAGCGGCGCGGCTCTCGTTCCTGATGTCGATGCCCGCCATCCTCGGCGCAACCGCCCTCGAGCTGTTGCAGGAGCGCGAAGGCGCGCTCGCGGGAGTCGCGCCGGCCGAGTTCCTGCTTGGCATGGCCGCCGCCGCCGTTACGGGTTTCCTGGCGCTGCGCTGGTTGCTGCTGCTTGTGGAGCAGCGCCGCTTCCACTGGTTTGCGCCCTACTGTGGCATTGTCGGGCTGATAGTTATTTCACTCTAGGCCTGCAGGATTTCGGTCTGCACGACCAGTTCGTAGTTGCCCGAATAGATCTGCGAGGCGAGTCCTTCCATCCCCGAGCCGGAGATGGTGATGGTCCACTCGCCCTCGACAGTCGGCAACGGTGGCGAGTAGGGGCCGATTTCCGTCACGTTGTCCCTCCAGTAGACGATTTCGTAGCAGGGCGGTTCGTTGTCGTCACGGCAGAACTCTTCGCCGTCCGGGGTGCGGAAGGTGAGGTCGAGCGTTCCCGCCGGCCCTTCCTCGGGCTGCTCGCCGCCAATGAGCATGTAGTCAATCGTAATCTCGACTCGCAGGTAGCGCGCGCCTTGCGGCAGCTCGAATTTGTGGGTATACTCAACCCACGAGAGGTTCTGCAGCGCCTGCTGGAACTGAAGGGGTTCCTCCACAATATCCAGCACAGCGTCGATTAGCGTACCTTGGTCTTGGTCGGGGTCGGGGGCAAACTGCCCCTCGAAGCGGTTGAGCTCGACCTGCGTGTAGACCGCTTCCTGCTCGGGCACCAGCCGGTCCATCAGCCCGTTCATGGCCGGCACGTCGATACAGCCCACTGTGGCGAGCATCAGCGCGACCGCCAACATCCGCTTCATGGGCGCCCCGTGTTGCTGCTGGATTAAAGGATGACGCCCCCCTCCCTTGTCGTACGCGACTGTAGCGGCAGATTGATAACCCCGTTATCGCCCTCGCCGTCGTGGAAGCGGAAGAGGCGCTGCGCGCAGCCGCATTGCAGGAGGCGGCGCGGCATGGTGCGGCGCAGCCGAAGTCGGTGCTGGGGAAGGTGCTTGGCACGCACGCTGAACTGCGGTCGCAGGCGCGTGAACTCGGTGCAGTCGCCGAGCGCGTCGTTGCCGAAGTGAACGCGCTCTCGCCGATGGAAGTGGCGGCGCAGGCGCCCGCCCCGCCGAAGCCCCGCCAGACGACCGACAGCGGCCACCGCGGGCTCCCGCTGCTCGAGGCCGACGGTGCAGTGGTGCTGCGCTTCGCGCCCGGTCCGAGCGGGCCGCTGCACCTCGGCCACTCGCGCGCGGTGGCGCTGAACCACGCCTACCGCGAGCTGCACGACGGCAAGCTCATCCTGCGGCTGGAGGACACCAACCCGGCGGTGGTTGACCCAGCCGCGTATGACCTGATTGCCGCCGACATGGAGTGGCTCGGCGCGACGCCTGACGAGACCGTGGTGCAGTCGGACCGGCTCGAGATTTACTACGACGACGCCCGCGAACTGCTGTCGCGCGGCGCGGCCTACGTCTGCCACTGCGACGCCGAGGAGTGGCGCGAGCTGAAGCGCCAGAGCGTCGCTTGCCCCTGCCGTCCCGGCGAGCCGGCGACGCAGCTGGCGGAGTTCGAAGCGCTGCTCGCGGGAGGCGACGGCATCGTCGTCGTGAAGACCGACCTCGCCGACCCGAATCCGGCGCTGCGCGACTTCGTCGCCTTGCGGGTCGCTGAAACGCCGCACCCGCGGCAGGGTGACGCGTGGCGGCTCTGGCCGACCTACAACTTCGCGGTCGCGGTCGATGACTACCGGCTCGGCGTGACGCACGTGCTGCGCGGCAAGGACCACCTCAACAACACCCAGCGCCAGCAGTGGGTCTACCGTCACCTCGGCTGGGACGAGCCGCAGTTCATCCACTATGGGCTGGTCTCGATTCCCGACACGCTGCTCAAGACCAGTACCATCCGCGAAGGCCTCATCGCCGGGGAATACTCAGGTTGGGACGACCCCCGGCTCGCGACGCTGGCGGCGCTGCGGCGACGCGGCTACCAGCCGCAGGCGATTATGGATTACTGGGTCGCCGCCGGGGTCAAGGAGGCTGACATCACACTCTCGTGGCAGAACCTGGAGGCGGCCAATCGCACGCTTGTCGAGCCCGAAGCGAAGCGGCTCTTCTGGGTGCCGGAGCCTGTCGAGTTGGTACTCGACGCGCCGCAGCCGCTGGAGAAGCGGGCGCCGTTCCATCCCGACCGTGACGAGATGGGCGAGAGACGCGAAACGGTCGCGCCCAGCGCGACCGTTTCGCTGCCGGCAGCCGACGTGCAGAAACTGGCGGAGGGCGACCTGCTGCGGCTGAAAAACCTGTGCAACTGCCGGCTGTGTGACGGCCGGCTCGAGCACGCTGGCGACAATCCTGTTCGGGGCGTGCCAATCGTTCAATGGTGCGCAGCCGGTGCGCCGTTGCAGCTGCTGCGACCGGGCGGCTCGCTGACCGACGGAATCGCGGAGCCGGCAGCGGCGGAGCTGGAGGGCGAAGTGGTGCAGTTCGAGCGTGTCGGTTTCGTCAGGCTGGAGCGAGGGCAAGCGCTGTTCCTGCATCGCTGATTCGCTGACGACAGATATTTAAATAGACTTCCACCGCCAACAGCATATTCTTAATACCCTCAGGCACTCCCCCGGCGTGGACTACGGACGGCTGACCGCAGCATACGCTGCAATGGAGCAAACGCGCAGCCGGCTTGAGATTGCGTCGTTGCTGGCGGAGCTGTTCCGCGACACGCCGTCGGAAGAGCTGGCGGCGGTGGCACATCTCTGCTTGGGCCAGCTCGGCCCTGCTTATGACTCACGCGAGATCGGGCTCTCCGACAAGAGCGTGCTGCGGACGCTGGCGCTCGCCAGCGGCGCAGCGCTGGTGGAGCTGCAGGTCACCTACGCCGAAGCGGGCGACATCGGCCTCGTCGCCGAAGAAGCGCTTGCAAGCAAGGCGCAGCAACCGCTCTTCGAGGCGCCGCTGACCGTCAGCCGGGTGTGGAAGCGGCTGCATACGCTCTCGCGCGAAACTGGCACCGGCTCGCAGGAGCGCAAGTTTCGCGCGCTGGCGGAGCTTCTGCATGACGGCACCCCGCAGGATGCGCGCTACCTCTGCCGTACCGCGGTCGGTAAATTGCGGCTCGGCTTCAGCCAGATGCTGCTGGTCGATGGCCTGGCTGAGGCGTTTGGCAGCCGTGAGGAACGCGGGATGGTCGAGGCGGCCTACAATCGCCACCCCGATATCGGCTGGCTGGCGCAGCGCGCCGCGGCCGATTTTGGCTCGCTGGACGCGGTGAGGGTCGAGCCGGGAATCCCGCTGCGGCCGATGCTGGGCGAGCGGCTCTCGTCGGCGGAAGCGGTGCTGGAGAAACAGGGCGGTGAGGCCTGTTTCGAGTGGAAATACGACGGCTTGCGCGTGCAGGCACACCTGCTTCCTGGCGGCACGCGGCTATTCTCGCGCAGTCTGGAAGATTTGACGCCGCAGTTCCCCGACGTGGCCGAAGCGCTCGAGCAGGCGCTGCCGGCCGGCGTGATTGTCGAGGGCGAGGCGCTTGCGATTGATGAGGTGGGCAACCTGTTGCCGTTCCAGGTAATCGCGCGCCGGCGCGGGCGCAAGCATGGGCTGGCGGAGAAGCTGAAGGAAATCCCGGTCGGCGTGCGCCTTTTCGATGTGCTCTATGCCGATGGGCAAGAGACGCTCGACACGCCCTTCGTCACGCGGCGTGAACAGCTCGAAGCGCTGTTCACGCCGTCCGACCGCGTCGCCTGCACGACGCTGCTGCGTACCGCGGACGAGACCGAGGCGGAGCAGTTTCTGCTCGACGCGCTCGAGGGCGGTTGCGAGGGGCTGATGACCAAGGCACTCGACGGGGGCTACCGCGCCGGCGCGCGCGGTTGGCAGTGGATAAAATACAAGCCTGATTATCGCAGCGACTTGGCCGACACTATCGACGCCGTGGTCGTCGGCGGCTTCCATGGTCGCGGCCGGCGCGGCGGCTTCTGGGGTGCGCTGCTGATGGCGACGTGCACGCCGATCGGCTTCGAGACGGTCTGCAAGCTCGGCTCCGGCTTCAGCGACGAGAATCTGGCCGCGCTCAAGGCCCGGCTTGACCCGCTCAGGCGCTCCGAGCCGCCCGTAGGGCTGGAGTGGAATCTCGAGCCCGACGCGTGGTTCGAGCCGGAACTGGTGCTCGAGCTTCTCGGCGCCGAAATTTCGCGGTCACCCATCCATACCTGCGGTGGTGGCTACGCCGTGCGCTTCCCGCGCTACAAGCGCCAGCGCGACGATAAAACGCCGGAAACCGCGACGGGGAGCGATGAAGTCGTCGCGATGTTCAAGCAGTGATGGGGCGGGGCCCGGGAGTTGAACCCGGGACGAGGGATCCACAGTCCCCCAGTTTTACCACAACTAGCCTAACCCCGCCACGCTCGCGGC